>CALWQE010000245.1 GCA_944383605.1 uncultured Lachnospiraceae bacterium | reverse complement strand
AGATTGCACAGCCCCATGGCTGCCTGAAATTCGTTCATTTTTGCATTGGCTCCCACGCCGTCTATCACTTCCTCAGAGAGGATGCCGAAATTTTTCAGCTTATACAGCTCCTTTCCCAGAGCCGGATCCCGGTAGCAGACTGCCCCTCCCTCTATGCTGTGAAACACCTTCGTAGCATGGAAGCTGAACATGGACGCATCGCCGAAGCAGCCTACGCTCCGTCCCGCATACCGCTCCCCAAAGGCATGGGCGGCGTCATAAAACACCTTCAGACCATGTCTGCGGGCGATTTCTTCAATGGCGTCCACATCGCAGATATTTCCATACACATGAACCGGTATGATTGCAGACGTCCGCTCTGTAATCAACTCCTCGATCCGGTTCGGATCCATGGTAAAATCCTCTGGCCGGATATCGCAGAATACCGGCGTCAGCCCGTTCCGGACAATAGCATGCGTTGTAGAGACAAAGGTAAAAGGCGTAGTAATCACCTCTCCGGTCAGTCCCATGGCCTGAATGGTCATTTCCAGCGCCATATGCCCGTTGACAAACAGCTCCGTATGGTCTACGCCCATATACTGGTTCAGCGCTTCCTTAAACCGCTCATGATACACGCCCATATTGGTCAGCCAGTGAGACTCCCAGATCGGCCTGATTTCTTCTACAAATTCCTCCAGAGGCGGCATGGAGGAACGCGTTACCAAAATCGGTTTTTCCATATTTCTTTTCCTCTATTCCTTCCTTTCCCTTCCGCCGGGGCCGCCTGGCGCGAAGCTGCGGCAGTCCCGGCCCGCCCTGGCTTTACAGACGCCGGCCGGATGCTTGGGGCTTTCAAAAAGCCCAGCCCCAGCCTTACGGCGGGTCAGCGGGAGAGATGTACTTCTATATAAACCTTATTATTTTCCTCATCGTAAAAGTAAGCGTTTTGATAACCGTCAAAGGTCATGGCCCGCAGCAAATCGATCGCTTCCCGCCAGGTTATCTGCCGGTTCAGATCCAGACGGCACAGTTTCTGAAAATCCTGTTCCCGGTTCATATTTCCCTGCGTGTCCGGCACAAAGGTCTGGTAATCTCCTGACAGCAAAACAGGCAAATATTCCTCCAGCAGCTGGATTTCCATCTGCTGGATTCTGTTATACACATCATATGAGGTATCCCAGCTGTGAACCGCCACCTCCCGCCGGACAATAACCGGGCCATGATCCAGCTTTTCATCCATCTCATGGATCGTTACGCCCACCGGCAGCTTATTCAGAATGGCGAACACCTGGGGATACCAGCCCCGGTTATAGGGATTATAGCCGGGATGCACATTGACACATCTGCGGCTGTTCACCAGAGCGGCTGGAAACATCTGCTTGCAGTGAAGGGAAAGAAACAGATCGTACTGCCGGAAAAAAGCCTCTCCCGCCTCCGCCAGGCAGACAGACCGCGCCGGCAAATTCCCCTGCTGGCGCAGATTTTCATTGCCGCACTGGGAATTGACAGAACAGAAAAAATCAAAAACGGTATCCTGATACCGGGGCGCCTGTATCAGCTTCCGGAAATTTTCGTGAATCATCCGGTTATCCGTAATCACACAAACTCTCATACCTTTCTCCTTCCCGGCGCACCTGCCGCGCCATCAGAGCAGTTTGGGAAGCCTGCTTCCAGGCCTTCCTCCTGTTACCGCTCCCGCGTAATCGTCCCGTTTTCCACCCGGTAGATCATATCGCAGTTTTCTATGGTATTCAGCCTGTGGGCTATAATAATCATGGTTTTCCTGCCCTTCAGGTGATTGATGGAATCCATAATAGCCGCTTCTGTCTCATTATCCAGAGCAGAGGTAGCTTCATCAAAAATCAGCAGATCCGGATTATGATACAGGGCTCTGGCGATGCCTAACCGCTGTCTCTGCCCGCCTGACAGGCGGATGCCCCGTTCGCCGATCTCCGTATCCAGGCCCTCCGGCAGGCTGCGCACATGCTCCTCCAGCTGGGCCTCCCGCAGCACTGCCCAGACCCGTTCATCATCCACCTCCGTGACGCCGAAAGCCACATTCCGGCGGATGGTATCATCCAGCATAAAAATCATCTGTGGAATATAGCCGATATTTTTCAGCCAGGCGCTGTAATGATCGGAAATATCCACTCCGTCTGCCAGAACTCTGCCTCCGGAAGGCTTCAGCAGCCCCAGCAAAATATCGATGGCCGTGGTTTTCCCCGCGCCGGACGCTCCTACCACGCCCACCGTTTTCCCCACCGGAACCGTCATTGACGCATCCCTGAGAATATACCGGTCAGACTGGTCATAGGAAAAAGTCACATGATCCAGAAGAATGGACTCCCGCAGCTTCAGCGGCTCTGTCTCCTGGCTGCCATCGTCCCCGTCCAGGGCATCGCCCATTTTCAGCTGCTCCTGCAGGTCGTCGCTGACCCGCATAAAGAAAGGACGCAGATAGGTAATGCTGTTCATACTGGCGCTCATCCGGCTGACGGAAGGCATAATTTTAATGGCTGCCGCCGCAAAAGCCGCCAGCTGAGGCAGCATACTGGTCATGTCCCGCCCTGACAGGACGAAATACAAAAGATACAGCAGGATACCGGTCATCATCACCGACTCGGTAATCATCCCCGGCACGCCGGTCAGCAGGTTATGCTTCCGGTTGGTATCCGCGTGAATCTGTCCATGAATCGAATACTGATCTACAAAATACTGCTCCTTATGGGAAATAATCACTTCCTTGACGCCCAGGACAGACTGGTTGATCCACTTGATCATCTGCCCGTTGTGGTACTGCTGCTCCCTGCCTGCTTTCAGCAGAATCGGCTTGAAGGCTTTTTTAATAATCAGCAATACCAGCCCCATGGTCACGCCTACCATCAGCGCCATCATCGGGTCGATAACCAGAATCATCGCCGCCAGCCCCAGAAAAATCACTCCGTCGGTAGCCAGGCTGAGGATCTGCAGCATCAGGCTGTAGGTATTGGCTACGTCCGTCGTTACCGTCCGGATAATCTCCGCGCTGTTGGCATGGAGATAATATTCATAGGGGCGGTTCAGATAAGCCCGCATCAGCCGCCGCGAGGTACGGAACTGGTTATCGCAGATAAAGCGGAGCTGATAGGATTTCTGGAAATAAAGATAGACATTTTTCAGGATAAACAGCCCGATCATTGCCACAATCATCAGAATGGTAAACTGGCGCATATCCTGCAGGCGGAAAAACTGAAAAACCCGCTGCATTGCAGAATGCCCGGCCAGCTCTCCCGGATTCATAATTACCTCAATCAGCGGAATCAGCATGGAGACGCTCAGGGTTTCGATAAAGCCTCCTATTACCATCATAAACCCCAGCAGCACCATCTGCCCCTTCTGTCTGCCGTCCATTACGCTCAGCAGCTTTTTCAGTATATCCATAAGCAAATCTGTCCCTTTCTGTCAACTGTCCATTATCATGGTAATCCTAGCAGAAAACAGCTGAGAATGCAAGCGCTTCCCATTTTTCCCGGCTCCTGCGCCGCCTGCTGTCAGCCCTATTTCAGTTTCAGCCACAGCTTCCATACCGCATAATATAATGGTTTGCACAAACAGAACAATCGAAATTCCAGCTCGGAAGCCCTGGAAAATGTAACGTCACATTCCTCTTTGTATTTTTTCCGGAATTTCTGATCCAGCTCCTTCAGCGCGCTTTTTTCTTTGGGGAGATATTTCTTGATGTCATAATAGTGGTTGCGGATTGCATGAAGATAGCTTTCATATGCCTTCCGGTACAGCTCCCGGTACCCTCTTTCCCGGTAAAGGCGGATAATGCCTTCCTGCGCCTCCAGCTGATCCAGCCGCTTCAGATGATATGTCCCTGTAATGGAACCCAGGCGAACCAGATAATAATAAATTACCGCGTCTGTATAAACTACCGTTTTTGCCAGATCGTAAATAAAAGGCATAACAAAGGTGTCTTCGTGGATTTTTCCTTCCGGAAAACGGATATTCTCAAACAGCGCCTTCCGGTACAGTTTCAGCCAGGCCACGCCATTACGGATACACATCGCGCCATCGTAAAAAAGAAACTGCGCTTCATATCCTGTCCTGACAAATACCTTCTGTTCCTGGGAACGGTCTTCTTTTTCCTCATCAATCCGGTGAATAAAATCATAATTGCCTACCGCCACATCCGCCCCGGCTTCTGTCATTCTCCTGTACAAAATATCGCAAAATCTGGGGTGAAGCCTGTCATCTCCGTCCACAAAGGTCAGAATATCTCCCCAGGCCTCCTCAATCCCCCGGTTTCTGGCCGCTGATAAACCCCGGTTCTCCTGATGGATCACCCGGAACCGGCTGTCCCGGGCAGCATACTCGTCACAAATCGCCGGACATCCGTCATCCGATCCGTCGTCAATCAGAATAACATCCAGATTTTTGTATGTCTGGCCTGCAATAGAGTCCAGACAGCCCCGCAGATACGGCTCAATATGGTAAACGGGAACGATCACAGAAATCAGTTCCCCCTGTTCTGGCTGTCCCATTATGACCCTCCCTTCTTCATCCAGCGAATCACCGGTTTTGGCATCAGCCTCTTCAGCTTATTTCCGATCCGCTCGTACTCTCTCTGATTCAGCCGCCTCTCATAATAATATTTCCCCCACAGCTCCCGATTTCTCCGGTATGCCTGCTCCAGCGGCTGATCGAAAATATTGCGCAGAAAGGCCTCCAGCCGCCGGTAGGTCTCCTTCTGGCTGTATTCCGGCGATTTCAGCGCCGGCGTGCGCAGCATCTGCCGGTACAGCTTTGGATCCTGATCCACCCGCTTCACCGCCTCTGCTACATCGTCAAAAGATGCGTATCTGTGACAGTTAATGAAAGCTTCTTCGCAAAATGCTCTGTCCACCCAGGGATCGCCCCAGTAAATGGGCACTGTTTTCGCCGCGAAGGCTTCCACCAGCTTTTCCGTCGTATAACCGGGATGAGAGCTGTTCTCAAAGGCGATGGCAAATTTATGCCTGGTCTGAAAAGCCAGTTTGTCCTTTACGCCCTCCGGCTCTCCGATATTATTCCGCAGCTTCCCTCCGGCGTTCACCTGCTTATACTGAGAAAGGAGATCAAAAAACTGGACTCTGGCAGGATTTCCCTTGTCATTGCTGTAAACAAAGCTGCAAAAGTCCGTTTTGCTCTCGATCTCCTCCTCCGTCGCCAGATGTTTTTTCATCATGCCGGCAAAGGCTTCATCCCACATAATGTAATTGGGATACCGGAAATGGCGGTCTCCGTAATCCATATATTCATAATCAATGCTGTAATCGTAAAGATTATAGTCCGGGCTGAGATTTTCCCCGGTGTAAAAAATACGCACGCAGTCATAATCCAGGTAAGAATCTCCCAGTACGGAGCCGAAAATATAATCCGGCGTATCTGAAATCTCCACGTCATAATATTTCTGCAAAATAGGCAGGAACACATTGTCATTTTCAAAATTCGGCCAGAAATCCACAAATTTCACTTTAATTTTTTTCACGTTTCCACACCTTTTGATATAAAATCCTGGGAATCAGCCCCAGACATCTCGGCAGCAGAAAGCCCGGGCCGGAAATTTCCCGGAGCACCTCCCGCAGCACAGCCAGCCTTTTTTTTGACGGATGCTTCATGAATAAAATCAGGGCATTTTCTTCCCACCGCTTCATCCGGGCATTTCCATCCTTCGTCAGCCCAAATTCATCCCGCCTCCAGCACAGCAGCCGTTCGCTCAGCAGGCATTCCTCTGCCTGGACATCCCTGGTCATGGAAACCGAGTTCCAGTTGGAAGCCCCTTTCCTGCGCACCATCCGCCTGCTGCTCATAGAATCGGTAAAGGTATAAATATCCCCCAGAGACAGCAAAATCAGGGTCACTGTCACATCGCTTCTAAAATCGTGAGCCCTGGCTTCAATGCTGTAATCATGGGCCGGATGAAGATAGATATTCCGGTACACCAGCGTAGCCGTCTGTCCCGGCAGTTCTCCCTCCACCACATAATCCGCCATGGTAAAACGGCCCGGCACACAGTACCCATCCACGCCGGGTATGGGCCGGCTGTTCTCATCCACCACATTGTGCATATGGGCAGTTCCGATATACTCCGGGTGGGCCTCCAGAAAGTCTACCTGCTTCTGCAGCTTATGGGGGTCAGTCCAGAAATCATCCCCCTCCAGCTGCGCGATATATTTGCCCCGGCAATGGCATTTAATATCATAGCTGTTCGCTGTGGCGCCCATATTTTTGTCCCGCAGCAGCAGCACAAACCGGTCTGGATACCGAAGGGCATATTCCCGCAGAATCTCCGGGGTATGATCCGGGGAGCAGTCGTCCCCCGCTACGATCTCATAAGAAAAATTCACCTGCTGCGCCAGGATGCTGTCCAGCGCCTCCCGGATGTAGGCTTCGTGCTTATAAGTGACCAACGCCACGCTGACCATCAGTTCGTCTTCTTTTACCAATAACATCCACCTTCTACTTTCCGGGAACCGGCAGGCGTCTCCGCCTCAGAGGGCCGTACCCAGTTTTCATTAAACAGTCTGGAAATTACAGCGTGGTTTTCCCACCGCGCTCCTTTTATGC
This sequence comes from uncultured Lachnospiraceae bacterium, assembly GCA_944383605.1. Taxonomy (GTDB): domain Bacteria; phylum Bacillota; class Clostridia; order Lachnospirales; family Lachnospiraceae; genus Paralachnospira_A. The sequence goes on along the minus strand of CALWQE010000245.1, from coordinate 6,824 downwards.
CAAACAGCAGCTGGGTCGCGCCGCCCAGATGCACTGCCTGATGCCCGCTGGCTTTCAGCCGCGCTGCCAGCGGAAAGCCATAAGCGCCGCAGCCGATGACAGCGATATCAAAATCTTCTTTTGCTGCCTCTTCTTCCATCCAGTCCAGCGCTTCAAACCAGTCCCGAAACCGGCTGTCCCGTTCTCCGGCAATGGTCTGCACCGCCTTTACGGTGCGCAGGTCAAAGGAAGGCAGAAGCTTCGTCCCCGGAAAAAGCAGTTCCCGCTTTTCATACTGCTTCCGGATACTGTCTGCGAAGGGATGGATCACCAGCACCCGTTTTCCCTCCAGCGCCTGCGTCCAGGGTTCCTCCGTATACCAGGGCTCCAGTCCACGCAGATAGGTCAGCTCTGCCTGGCCCGCCCATTTTTCGATCATATAGTCCTCCATCCGGTTAAACCATACGCCGATCAGATCCGCCTGGCGGCAGCTCTCTTCCATCAGGGCGGCGAACCGGGCGCCCATCTCTTCCTGATCAGGGAAAAAGCCGGCATTCAGACAGAGCCGCTCCATTGCCTGGCGGCGCTTATGTCTGCCGCCGCCTTCAAACTGCTCCATCGCGTTCAGCTCCACACTGCCGAAGCGGCATGCCATAAAGGGGCGTCCTGACAGCACAGCCTGCCGGAGCCACCCGCCGCCCTGCCGGATATCCATTACATCTTTGCCGGCGTAATGGGAAAACTCAATGGGTTCTTTTGTAATTTTTATTCTGATTTTCCGGTACAGCCACCGCAGCTGATAAAGATTCCATTTTCCGTTCATCTACTCCGCCATTTCCCTCCTGTTCCCGGTTACAGCCAGTCCTTTCGCTCCCGCTTCCGAAGCGACCGTTTCAGTTCCCTGGAACCGATCACCCGCTTTACGCTTCTTGCCAGCTGATTCCGCCCCCGAACCTTCGTCCGCTGCCAGCAGCGGTTCAGCTTGCCCTTCAGGCCAATATCGTACAGCAGCCGAAATTCCTTCACCAGCCGCCAGTTGATCTCCGGCTCCTGGAAGACGCAGGGCTTATAATTTTCATTTAAAACTGTGTCAAACTCGCTGGCCACCCCGGCAGTATGGGTTCCGGAGCCATCATTGCCCAGGTTCCGTACCCGGGATATGGCAGGGTATACGGTCAGCATGTCCAGCATACTCTGGGTATAGCACCAGCGGATGGCCCAGGAATCAATTTCCCCTTCCATCTGCTGCCGCAGCATGCCCGGCATATCCGTTCCGCCCCGCACCAGTTTCCACAGCCGGTCCGGGCTTTTCATCAGCTGCGGGTAATCCGACACAGACCAGTCCACCTGCTCCCACCGGTTCTTCCAGGTAGCCCATCCCCAGCTGCTGGCCCGGTAGAAAAAGAACACGTCTCCCTCCCGGCCTTTCAGCCCCTTCAGCGCAGGGGCGTAACCGCTGACAGACCAGATCCGGCTGTCCTTTTCATAATAATCCAGAGCATCGTTCATATACATTAAGAAATCCCGGCTGACCAGCAGGTCGTCCTCCAGCACGATCACCTTTCCGTACTTTTCCATCAGCTGGGTGACTCCGGCAATGATAGAAAACGCCAGCCCATTGTTATAGGAAGACAGATTCACATGAATGGAACGGAAGCCGGCGTCCGCGGCAAAGCTGCGGACAAAATCCTGAACCTGCTCCACCTGCGGCAGATCCTTCTCATTCTTCGCGCCGTCCGAAAAAATATACAGGTCAGTCTGAAGCGCCAGGAAATTTTTTCGAAGGGCACACAGCGTCCGTTCCGCATAATCTTTTCTCTTATACACAAAAACCGCCACCGGCGCACACACTCTGCACTCTCCCATCGTTCCTCCTTCCTGACGCACTTGCTGCGTTTTAACTATTTTTGTAATATTTCATCGTACAATGCCCGGTATTCCGCCAGCATTTTTTTCTCGGAAAAACACTGCTCTGTTTTTTCTCTTGCCTTTTGTCCCTTCTGTCTCAGCGTCTCCCGGTCCCGGCAGGCCAGCTCGATCGTTTCCGCCAGTTTCCGGGCGCTGCCCCGTTCCACCAGCCAGCCGGTTTCCGCATCAATCTGCTCCGGTATCCCGCCGGAGGCAAAAGCGGCCACCGGCGTCCCGCAGGCCATGGCCTCCAGAGTGACGCAGGGGAAATTTTCCAGCATACTGGGCAGCAAAAACAGATCTGCCATGGCGTAGATTTCTCTGAGCGTTTCCATTTTCTCGATATAGCCGAAGGTCTTTGTCTCGTACATCCGGCAGATATCCGGAATCTCTTCCACTTTCCCCACAATCAGCAGCAGATACCGCTCTTTATGCTCCAGGCTCCGCAGCGCCTCTGCCAGATAGGAAAATCCCTTCATCCGGTTGCGCAGCATATTGGTCAGAAACAGGAGGACTGTTTTCTCTGTCCGGACGCCATATTTTTCTCTCAGCTTTTCCCTGTCTCCCGGATGGAAGGTGTCTGTATCCACCCCATTGTGAATCAGCCGGATTTGCTCCTGTCCCAGAAAGGACTGGCGCGCCAGCCGGTACAGCCATTCAGAAGGAGTCACAAAGGTAATTCCGCAGCCGGTAAAATATTTCCTTTTCTTTTCCTGAAGCCAGGAGGCGCAGTCAGCATAAAGCTTTGGAAACATCTCCAGATCCATACAGTGACGGCACCGGCTGGTTTTCCAGTGATCGCAGTCTCCGGCGTAAGCGCAGTGGCCGGTAAAGCTCCACATATCATGAAGAGTCCATACTGTCGGCCGGACAGAGGCGATCTTTCTTACATCCCGGATGCCCATATAATTTCCGTGAGTATTGTGGATATGAACCAGGTCGACGCCCTCCCGCTCCATCGCCGTCAGAATCTTTTTCGCCGCATAGCGGTCATAAATTCTGGCGTTGCTGGTCAGCTTTCCATATACCCAGTTCCAGCGCCTCGCCAGCAGATTCTCATAAATAATCTGGTAATCGCTGCCGGCATGATCTTCCTTTCCCACGATCATACGGCTCTCCACGACCTCTGTCCCGATTTTCTCATACAGCTGGCGGGCAACCCGCTCTGCGCCGCCGCCCTGAAACTTTGTATTAATGTACAGTACCCTGGTCATCCAGCGCCTCCTTTAGTATCCGATCCACCTGCTCTCCCACATGCTCCCAGGTAAACAGCTCCCTGCCGCAGATCCCCGCCGTCCTGCACAGCTCCAGATAGCCGTCTCTGTCTGTCAGCAGCTGCTCCAGCAAGGCGGCATATGCCTCTGCGTCTGCGTCAGCAGAAAGAAGGCGGCCGCTTTTTCCTTCCAGCACAATATCCGATACGCCTCCCGCGTCAGCAGCGACAGAGGGCAGGCCCCAGCCAGCCGCTTCCGCATATACGATACCGGCACATTCATACAGGCTTGGCATAAAAAAGAGAAAGCTTTTCCGATACAGCTCCCGGAGCCTTTCCCGCCCGGCCTTTTCCCTTTTATCCGAATAGCCGGTTATCTCAGCCGCCTCTTTTTCTTCCGCGGTTAAAGACGGGCTGCATCCCACAATCCGCAGCTTAACCGGCCATCCCTTTTTTCTCAGCAGACAGAGCGCCTTTAATGCCTTCGGTCCGCCCTTCCGCTCCCAGTCCACGCCCACAAATAAAATTTCCTTTTCCGGCTGTTCCCACCGGTTTCGGGCCGCATCTTCCACCTCGGCTTCCGTCAGATATCCGTCCAGGTTCGCCCCGAAGGGCACCACCCGCATCTTTTCCTCCGGGATGCCGTAGCAGTCCGCCGCGGTCTGCTTCGCCCAGCGGGAGGCGTATATGATCCGGCTGCATGTCTGCAGAGCCATCTTTTCATGGTAATTGCCATATCGGGAGGTTCGGGCGGACACAGCGGTAAAATTGGGATAAAACCCTTCCATCCCCCCATAAGTGGCGTCTGTGTACAAAACCGAGGGCTTACGATCCTTCAGGTAACAAAGGCACATACTGTTCGGCGTGAAAATCAGGTCATAATCATATTTCCTTTTCACCCGGTCCCGCCGCCTTGCCATAGACTTTAACACCGCAGGCTCCCGGTTTGCCTTTACCTGTTTTCCTGTCAGCAGGCTCATGACGCCCCGGTAAAAGCACCGGAGAAAAAAGCTTCCGGTCAGATTATCAATATAGAAAACCTGATGGCCCAGCTTCTCCAGCATTTCCGCCATATGAGCCGTCGTTCCCGACCAGTTTTTTACATCGTCATGCCGCTTGTCATTGATAAAAAGTATTTTCATCCTTGAAATCCGCCTTTCGGTTCATCCCCCGCATGATCCGCCTGAGCTTGCGCAGAAAATCGGAAAATTTTTTCGGGGTATGATCCAGAATCGCCTGCTTGAACCGGGCCATCTCAAGCTTTTTCCGGTATTCCTCTGAGTCGGGGTCTGTCAGCCGGTAGCTGGCCCGGATATTCTCCGTCTCCATCACCCGGTCCTTCTCATTGGTGGAGGATACCCCATCCTTCATAAATATGGAAATATACTGATCCAGCTTGCAGAATTTCTTTCCCGCCATAAAGGTTTTCAGAAAAAAATCATAGTCCGCTGCGATCCGGTATTCTGTATTATAGCCGGCCTGCGCCATCCAATCCCGCCGGATAAAAGAGGACTGGTGGCAGATCAGAGATTTTTCCCGGATCCAGGTAATATCTCCCTCCAGATGGTAGGGCACTCCGGCCTCCACCTCCACCGTATTGCCGTAAACAACCGTCTCCCCATAATCTCTGGAAAATACCCGGGCCAGCGTGTCCGGGCCGAAATAATAATCGCCGGCGTTTAAAAAGCTGAGCCAGGTTCCCTGTGCCAGCGCCGTCGCCTCATTCATAGCCCAGTACAGCCCTTTGTCCCGCCGGGAGACATGGATTATCCGGACGCCCTTTTCCTCAAATCGGGGCCGGTAGGATTCTATGATCTCATTGGTCCGGTCTGTGGAGCCTCCATCCTTAAAAATATATTCATAATCCGTAAAAGTCTGGTTCAGGACAGACTCGATCGTTCTCCCGATCTCCTCTTCCGCCTGATAGCAGACTGTAATCACAGACAAAACCGGCTGCTTCTCCACGCCCTTCCACCTTGCCTTTCCTTCTGATCTTAAATGTGGGATGCCCCTTTGCAGGCGGCCTACTATCTCTCAGGACTGGCTGGTACAGCGCCGCAGAAAACGCCCGGCCCATCTGACCGCAGCCACTGATATACATGCCAGGCCGGCCATCAGCCGCGTTTTTGCCGGCGCCTCCCTGTCCTTCGCCACATCCTTTGCAAAATGCCGGATCCCATTTTTCAGCATCCGGTAAGTTTCTTTATATTCTTTTCCCCCAGGCAGCTCGCTGAGCACCAGATAACAGGAAACAAAATATCTGGCCCTGGCCGCCGCCAGGAGGCCGGGACCGCTGTCTTCCGCAAAATCTAATATTTTTTCTGAAAAATAAAGCCGGTCCATCCTTCTGGCATGAAAGCTTTCCTGATGCATGGTGCTTCCTTCCCGCTGCCTGTACCAGTACATGACCCGGGGCGTCCAGGCAATTTTCTCCGCCGCATCCACAGCCAGATACATCAGGCCCAGATCCTCAAAGATCCGCCCCTTCTCAAACCGCAGCTGCCGGAATACCTCCCGGCGGAAGATCCGGTAGCAGGGCGAAGCGGTAATTTCTTTTTTATAAAACAGAGACTTCAGCGCCTCCTCCCGCTCCATTACCCGGACTTCCCCTTCGCTCCAATCCGTCTTTTCCCCGGCCCTTTTTATCACGCCGGCTTCCTCACGGCTGGAAAAGGGCCGGAAGCCGCAGGACGCCATGCCCGCCCCGGTCTCCGCCGCCATCCGGTACAGCCGCTCCACATAGTCTGCGGATACGATATCATCGCTGTCAATAAACATCAGAAATTCTCCTGACGCCAGATCTAACCCCAGGTTTCTGGTGTCTGCCTGGCCGGAATTTTTCTCCTTGCGGACGAACCGGATCCGGTCATCCCGCTTTCCATATTCCTCGCAGATTCTGCCGCTCCCATCCTGGGAGCCATCGTCCAGCAGCAGGATTTCCAGGTTTCTGTAGGTCTGGCCCAAAATGCTGTCCAGACAGGCAGGCAGGCAGCCTTCCACATTATAAACCGGGACGATTACAGATACTAACGGTTCCATTTTTCTCTCTCATTTCCGGCGATTTCCAGAATCTTATCCGCCAGCGCCCCGGCATCTCCCATAGGCACATAGTAGATACCCGGCTGCCCTTCCTGATACCGCTCATGGTTGGCCGGGCTGTCGCCCAGAATCATAGGCTTTTCCATCGCTTCATAAATATAGGCCTTTCCCGGAATCGTCCGTTTGGCTTTCATAATTTCATTGTTAAAATGGCCTGCCAGACACAGATCCGCCATGGCGATATATTCTGCCAGCTGATCCTGCTTCAGCCAGTCGATATACGTTACCGTATCGCTCTCTACCTTCTGATACAGGCTCTGTACCGGGCCGATCAGACAAAAATGAATTTCCTTCTCCTCCCGCAGCAGCCGAACTGCCTCCAGCACAATATCAAAGCCCTGGAGCGGGATCACCGTACCGAAATAGAGTACCAGAAATTTTCCCCGAAACGCCTCCGTCTTTTCTGTCTTTCTCGGATAATAAATGGACGTATCCGCGTTCAGGTACAGTACCTCCAGCCGCTCCGGCGCCACGCCGAACTCCCGGCCAAAATATTCCCCGTGAGCTTTCGTATCCGCCACCACCAGCTCTGCGTATTTCACAGAGCCCAGATCCAGCCGGTAAATCAGGCGGGCAGGAAGGCTGCCTGCCTTCACCAGCTTCCGGTCATTGACCATAGAATCAT
>CALWQE010000244.1 GCA_944383605.1 uncultured Lachnospiraceae bacterium | reverse complement strand
GTCAGCGAGGTCAATCTGGACGGCTCCAATATAGAAAGCGTGTATGCATCCCTGATGGAAGCGATATTTAACAGTGTGCTGGATATTTCCTTCTGGTGCACCGTGTTCAGCGCCGTAGCGGTGATTCCCTTTTTGGTGATGTTTCGGAAGGGAGACCGGAGGCGGGCGGCGACCCAGGGGAAGAGTATCCGTTATACGAAAGCGGGGGCTGTCTCCTATGGGATTTTTATTCCGCTGGCCTGTGCCGCTGCACTGGCGGCGAACCATATTATGGTGATGAGCGGCATGTTCCGGCAGGTTCAGGGCGCAGCTACGAATATGGAGTACAGCCAGTCTCTGGCGATGACGGTCATCGGGGTGGGGATCATCGCCCCTGCGGCGGAAGAGCTGATCTTCCGCGTAGTCATGTATGACCGGGTGAGAGAATATATGCGCCCTCTCTATGCGGGACTGATTACGTCAGTGATATACGCCTCTCTCCATACGGGGCTGGTACAGGTGATTTACGGTTTTCTGATGGGCGCCCTTTTTTCCTATGCTTATGAGAAAACCCATGACTGGAAGATTCCTGTGGTGATGCATATCTTCCTGAATTTTGCAGATATCCTGCTGACGGATACCGCTCTTTTCCGGTTCCTCTATTCTTCCAGGAGCCTTCTGATCGGCGTAACGGCAGGAGCCTGCCTGGTGATCGTAGGGCTGGTGTATCTGGCGGAAATAAAGATTTCCACCCATCCGATCCGGGAGGAGGAAAAGGAGACGGTGGAGAGCCATAAGATTTAACAGGATCAGAGGCGCTTTGCAGGAGAGCGCTGCCTGTGAGAGACTGCCGCCCGGGCAGATCAGCTTAGCTGATTGCTCCGGGCGGCAGTCTGCAGTTTTGATGGAAAATGGTTTTGCTGTAAGAGGCGGTTTGGGCGCCGGAAAGGCTGGGATGACAGGCACAGGATCCGGGTAAAATAAAAAAGGATATAACCGAAGCTATATCCTTTCGTAGCGGAAATTGGATTCGAACCAACGACACCACGGGTATGAACCGTGTGCTCTCGCCAACTGAGCTATTCCGCCAGGTGATATGGGGCCTATAGGGCTCGAACCTATGACCCTCTGCTTGTAAGGCAGATGCTCTCCCAGCTGAGCTAAGACCCCATATTGTGCAGCCCTACTCGCGACTGCTTTGTAAGTATAATCTGAATAGGGCAAAATGTCAATAGTTTTTTGAAAAAAATTTATATCTTTATGCGTCATTTATGATGGAGTTGTAGTATACTACAGGTGCAAAGAGAAAGGGGGAACCAAAAAGTTTTGACAACAGACGGTTTCCGCTGAAACTTGAATGCAGAAACCGGAGAAACAGAAGAAATTATTAACAAAAATCTTACCATATTCTAAAGCTTTCTAAAGATTTGATAAGATGGCTTGTATGGGCAAACGGTCTATGCTATAATCGCAAAAAATAAAGAAAGGTTACGATACTGTATGAGGGAATTTTTAAAGAAATATAAACAGGCATGGGTATTCTTATACATTCTGATTTATTTCCCCTGGTTTTTCTGGCTGGAGCACAGGAGCGTGACCAGTTATCACCTGGTCTACACCTCTTTGGACAGTATGATCCCCTTCTGCGAGTATTTTATTGTCCCTTATCTGCTCTGGTTCGTGTATGTGGCGGCAGCGGTTCTGCTGTTTCTGTTTACGCAGCCGAAGAGGGAATTTTATAAGCTGACAGGATACCTGTTTATTGGAATGAGCATCTGTCTGGCGATCTGCACTGTCTGGCCGAATATCCAGATTCTCAGGCCGGCGGTGGATCCGGACAAAAATATTTTCTGCCGGCTGGTTTATATGATTTACAGCGCGGACACACCTACCAATGTGTTCCCCAGCATCCATGTGTTTGCTTCGATTGGAACCCACACAGGGCTGTGCCGGAGCACCTGGGCGAAAAAATATCCTGCCGTAAAATACGGCTCCGCCGTCATGATGGTTCTGATCGTTCTGTCTACCATGTTCCTGAAGCAGCACTCTGTGCTGGATGTGATGGCGGCAATTATCTTATGCAGCGGCATGTATTCTATGGTATACAGAACCCGGTTCGGAATGGCGGGATACCGTCTGGCGGGACGCAGAAGCAGCAGGAGAAAAGCTGTCAAGGCATGAGGAAAGGAGACGGAGAATGAGAATTGGGATGGGCTATGACGTGCACCGTCTGGCTGAGGGAAGAGAACTGATTCTGGGCGGCGTCCGGATTCCCTGGGAAAAGGGGCTGCTGGGCCATTCAGACGCCGATGTGGTGGTTCATGCGATTATGGACGCGCTGCTGGGTGCGGCGGCCCTGGGCGACATCGGGAAACATTTTCCGGATACAGATCCGGCATATGCGGGGATTTCCAGCATCGAGCTGCTGAAACGGGTGGGCAGGCTGCTGGAGGAACATTTCTATTTCATTGGAAATATTGACGCGACCATTATCGCCCAGCGGCCTAAGCTGGCGCCCTACCGGGAAGAGATGGTGCGGAATGTGGCTGCCGCTCTGGAAATTTCAGAGAATCAGGTGTCCATTAAGGCGACTACAGAGGAAGGGCTTGGCTTTACCGGAAGAGGAGAGGGGATCGCGGCGCAGGCGGTCGCCCTGCTGAACCAGGCGGCTGATTATGCCTACGCAGATGTGCGGAGAGACTGCGGCAGCTGCGGCGGATGCCAGTCTCCCGAGTGACCGGTATCCTGGGCAGATGGAGAAAAGAAAAAGAATCCTGCCGGGCAGGATTCTTAAAATAAAAGAGCGGGGCTGCCGGGAAAAATATTTTCCCAGCAGCCCCTTCTTCTGTATTTTGGTTTCACGGAACCTGTATCATCTCAGGCCCGTCCTGTCAGTTCCTTCAGCCGCTTAATGCAGTACTGAATGATGTCCTTTCTGGTTACAATTCCGATAAAAATATTTTTATCGTCAATAACAGGAACAAAGTTCTGGTTGGTGGACTGCTGCAGCAGATCCTCGATGTCAGCGTCAATGCGGATGGGCTGATTGTTCATCCGGCGGCTGACTTCAGATATATGAATTTTTTCCGCGTCATGGAAATTAAGGGAGAACAGGTTTTTCAGACAGAAGAGGAGGTCTCCTTCCGTGATCGTCCCCACATACTCTCCCTTCCGGTTAATTACCGGTATGGCGGTGTAGCGGTGATATTCCATTTTCTCCAGCGCCTGCCGCAGGGTGTCATCGTCATATATGTAAGAAAGCTCAGATTTGGGAGTAAGAAAAAATAAAATATTCATAGGCATTTTCTCCTGTTGCTTGATATTTTCTCCATTATAGTGCATATCCGGCGGGTAGTCAAAAGAATTGGGGAAGATTCATAAAATCTTCAGGAAGTTTATCAAATGTTTCGTGAAATTTAAGGAAATACAGCGCCGGTTTCCGGCGGGATTTTGGCATAAAATTGGAATAAACTGGGAGCTTGTGTTCCGTGGGATCCTGTGATAAACTGGAATGAAAGGGGATTACATTTTTGTACTCTGCTTTATCCTAGTGGGAAAGGATGTGAAAGGACATCAGGACAGAAACACAGCTGTCAAAACTTATTCAGGTTACAAAAGATAAAGCAAGGTATGATACGCAGGTGAAAAAGCTTTTGGCCAATAAAGCGATATTGGCCTGGATTTTGAAAACATGTACGGAAGAATTTGCGCGGTATAGCCCGGCAGAGATTATGCCCTGTATCGAGGAAAAGTAAAACAGACCGGAGAAATATAGATCTGCTTCAGGCGGTGATCGTTAATCTGGGCGGCCCGGATGAACCGGTAAATCATAAAATTCTCCGGCTGATGAATGTCCTTCTGTCTTCCCAAACAGATGTTCAGGAAAAACAGCAGGTCATGCAGGAAGAATTTCATATCGCGATGACAAGAGAACTGGAAAGGGAGGTGTCTGAATTGTGTAATTTGAGCCAGGGGATCTTTAACGAAGGAGTGAGCCAGGGAATCCGTCAGGGAATCAGCCAGGGAAGAGACGAAGGAATTAAGGGAGCTGTTGAAATTTTAAAGGACTGTGGTTTTGAGGAGCAGGCTATTATCGAAAAAATTATGGATAAGTATCAGCTCACCCCGGAGGCGGCGCTGGAGTATATATTAGAAACGGGGGATGGCTGAACGGTTATATTTGACGGTGAATTTCATAAGGTGGCTATTGACAAAACAGAAATTTTTACATAGACTAATAGCAGATCATCATTCACAGGAAAACATGGTAAAGGCAATGACCGGAAGAGTAGTGTGCGTGCAAGGCGCAGAGAGGAACTGTCACCGGCTGAAAGCAGTTCTGTCCGCAGCGCAGATGAAGTGCATCCGCGAGCCGGTTCGGTGAAAACGGGTTTCTGCCCGCAGTAGCTGATCCCGTGTCGCTGGCGTTAACAGCTTCGAGTGAAGGGAGAAAGTCCCTTTATAAGAGTGGAACCGCGGATATCCCCGTCTCTTAGTGAGGCGGGGTGTTTTTATTGGGAAAAGAAAGGAGCATTCTATGGGCGTTCTGAAATATATTCAAAATGAAATTGAGATCGTGCGGGAGAGGGATCCTGCGATTCATTCTTCCGTAGAGGTTTTGCTGTATCCCAGCTTTTGGGCGGTGCTGGAGTACCGGCTGGCTCACAGGCTGTATCTGAAGAAGCATTATTTTCTGGCCCGGTGGATTTCCCAGCGGTGCGCCAGAAAAACCGGAATCGAGATCCATCCGGGGGCGAAGATCGGGAAGGGACTGTTTATTGACCATGGACATGGCGTGATCATCGGGGAGACTGCCGTAGTAGGAGATAATGTTACGCTCTATCAGGGCGTAACCCTGGGCGGAAATGGAAAAGAAAAGGGGAAGCGCCACCCAACCGTGGGGAATAATGTAATGATCAGCGCCGGCGCCAAGGTGCTGGGCTCCTTTACCATCGGCGATAATTCCAAGATTGGCGCCGGTTCTGTCGGGCTTTCCACAGTGCCGCCCAATTCTACGGTGGGGGGAGTGCCGGGCCGGGTGGTAAAGCGGAATAATGTCCGCCTGCCCCAGCAGGATCAGGAACAGGTAAACCTGCCGGATCCGGTGAAAATGGATATCCAGTCTCTGAAAGAAGAGAACGCCCGCCTGCGCAGCGATGTGAGAAAGCTGTTTGAAATCTATAAGGGCAGGGAGCGGGCGTAAGCCGTCCGGCGGCGATTTGGCTACAAGCAGGCAGCAAAGCGGATCGGGAAGATCTGTTTGGTGAAAAAAGCGGCGTCCTGGGAACTGAGGCGCCGCAGCAGAAAAGAGAGGAAAATAAATCAATGAAAATTTACAACACACTGACCAGAAAAAAAGAAGACTTTATCCCCCTGGAGCCGGGCAAAGTAAAGATGTATGTGTGCGGCCCTACCGTTTACAACTACATTCATATTGGAAATGCCCGCCCTATGATTGTTTTTGACACAGTACGCCGTTATTTTGAGTACAAAGGCTATGATGTGAACTATGTTTCCAATTTTACCGACGTGGATGATAAGATTATCCAGAAGGCGAATGAGGAAGGGGTAGAGGCCTCTGAGATTTCCACCCGCTATATTGCGGAGTGCAAAAAAGACATGGAAGGGATGAACATCGAGCCTGCCACCACCCATCCCCTGGCGACCCAGGAGATCGACGGGATGCTGGAAATGATCCAGACGCTGATCGATAAAGGCTACGCATACGCGGCAGAGGACGGCACCGTTTATTTCCGCACTAAGAAGTTTAAGGATTACGGAAAGCTTTCCCATAAAAACCTGGACGATCTTCAGGCCGGCCACAGGGAAATC
>CALWQE010000243.1 GCA_944383605.1 uncultured Lachnospiraceae bacterium | reverse complement strand
CCATGGATGGGCTCGTCATAAGGTTTTCCTTCGATATATTTGCAGGTTTCAATAATCTCACAGCACAGAGCGGAGCCGATACCGGATGTGAACACATCCTTTACACGGGGGTTTCTGGTCATCAGATCTTTGATCTGGCCTTCCAGAACAGCTTTCATCTCAGCCAGGGTACCTACCTTGATGCCCAGCATCGCATAAATACAAGGTAAGCTGTAAGCTGTATCAGGAAGGGACACTGCCTGATCCGCACCATATTTTGCAATCGCGTCTTCTACGCTTTTTGTAGCCTGCTCATACCACTGATCAGCACCGCTGAATACTCTACTAATTAATGTCACGATTTTACCTCCAACTTTATAATGGATTATATTATTTCTCTAAACGTTCTTTGATGGCACGCACCTCGTTGATCGCAGCCTGGCTGAAATCATAGGGGGCTTTTCCCTGCCTGTCCGCATCGATCACTTCCTGATTGTAATGGATAAAGCCCAGGAAATCTTCCTCCGGAATCCGTTCCCGGATATAGGCCTCATCATCCGCGTTCCGCACCTTGTTCGCCACGACCCGTACCTGCCGGATACCCAGCTGAGCAGCCAGACGCTTTACGTTCTTGTAGGTCTGGACACTGCGGGCGCCGGGTTCGATTACGACTACAAACTGCTCCATGTTTTCCGCAGTTCCCCGGCCCAGATGCTCCAGGCCGGCTTCCATGTCCATAATCACCACATCGTCGCTGTGAAGCACCAGGTGAGAAATCAGACGCTTCAGGATCGCGTGTTCGGGGCATACACAGCCGCCGCCCGCGGTATCCACAGTTCCCAGCACCAGCATTTTGACGCCGTCGTGAACCTTCGCGTATTTATCAGGAATATCGTCCACTTTCGGGTTAATCTTGAAAAACCGCCCGTCAGGAGAAGCGTTCGTCCTCTCCCGCACCAGATTTTTCATCTCAGAGATCGGTGTAATGCTGTCCACCTCTTCCTCTGTAAATCCCAGCGCCAATCCCAGATTCGCGTCCGGATCCACATCCACAGCCAGAACGCTTTTGCCCTCCTCGGCATAAAGCCTGGCCAATATGGAAGAGAATGTTGTTTTTCCTACGCCGCCTTTACCAGTTACTGCAATTTTCATGATACATGACCTCTGTTTCTCAGTTTAAGATTAGATTCCTAACGCCGCTCTCTTCTCCTCAATTCTCTGGATCATCGCGTCGCCCAGCTTCTCTACATCGGTCTCAAAGGTGTAGCATGCGCCTACCCAGTCTTTGATGCCGTCTGTCAGCAGGTTGGTCACCACATCAGAGCCTTCGGTATAAGGGATAACGCCCAGGAATGTGTCGATACCGGTCGCTACTACATAGTTGCCGATGGAAACAGCCTTCTCAGACATCCACTCAGGCGCGCAGCCTACTACCGGCAGCTGAGGAACATCGATGCCCCACTGTTTTGCAACTTCGTTTACCAGAATCATCATACGGCTGATATCAACACAGGAACCCATATGTAATACAGGAGGAATATCTGCCAGCTCGCAGACTCTCTTCAGGCCGTCGCCGCACAGCTCTTTTGCTTCCTTGCTCATCAGGCCGGCTTTTGCTGCTGCCTGTGCAGAACATCCGGATAATACCAGGATGATATCGTTCTTGATTAATTTCTTCATCAGTTCGATATGAGCGAAGTCAGCGCGAACCTTCGGGTTGTTACATCCAACCATAGCTACCGCGCCGCGCAGAACGCCTGATGTGATACAGTCTACCAGAGGCTGGAAGGTACCGGTTACGTCTACCTGAGAGTTGGTAACGGTATCCAAGCGGCTGATAATACCTTCGTTGGAGAAACCAACGGTTGCTTTCTTTCTCAGCTGAGGGATATATACAGATTCCTGATCTCTGTTCTTAAAGTTCTCAACAGCTGCTGTTACGATTGCCTTTGCGTTCTCGCCTGCGTTCTCTACGTTGAAGCGGATGAACTCGGAGTCAGGCATCTGGGCAACAGGTGATGTTGTGATGAATTTTGTGTGGAAGCATTTGCTCAGCGGCCCTAATGCGGGGAAAATACACTGAACGTCTACAACAACCGCTTCAATCGCGCCAGTCAGCACGCAGTTTTCCTGCTGCAGGAAGTTGCCGGCCATCGGAATGCCGTGACGCATTGCAACTTCGTTGGAGGTACAGCATACGCCTACTACATTGATGCCCTTCGCGCCGTAGGATCTTGCCAGCTCGTTCATTTCCTTGCTTTCCGCATATTCTACGATCATCTCGGACAGTGACGGATCATGGCCGTGTACTACGATGTTTACACAGTCTTTGTCGATAACGCCCAGGTTTGCTTCTGTGTCGATCGGCATGGGAGTTCCGAACATTACGTCGGAGAACTCTGTACCCATCATGGAACCGCCCCAGCCATCGGACAGGCCGGCACGCAGAGACTGTCTGATCAGCGCCTCCGGCAGAGAGGAACATCCCATATGTGTCATATGCATGGACTGGGATACCTCACGGTCAATCGCCCGGGGAGCGATTTCAGCCTTTTCCCATGTCTCCTGTCTTTCTTTTGTCGCTCTCTTTAAGAATCTCTGAGTACCAAAAGGCTTGCCGTATTCCATCAGACCTGTGTAAGCTACTTCATGAGCGATGTCATAGATATCTTTTCCTTCTGTCTCGATGTCCCATTCCTTCGCGATCTTTAACAGCTTGTCAGGGTCTTTTACTTTGTAGTTGCCATCTGCGGATGTTTCATACAGAGTATGGCAGATTTCACGGCCGTGATCAGAATGGGTTGCAGCACCGCCGGCTGTAAAACGAAGGTAATTTCTGGCTACGATACCGTGAGCGTCGCAGCCGCAGATTCCTTTCGGAGCCTTAGGGGTAATACGGCAGGGACCCATGGAACAAATACGGCAGCAGATACCCTGCTCGCCAAACTTACAGTGAGGAGTCTGCTGTTTTACTCTCATCTGCCATGTGCTGGCGCCTTTTTTCTCAGCCACTTCCTGCAGTTTCGCGTACTCGGCCTCTAATTCTTCGTGTGTGTAAAGTAATCCATTCGTTTCCATTCAATACTCCTTTTTCTCATCTTTACTTTGATTAATGGGTTACATGCGCGTCCCGCCGCTTGCCATACTTTCACGCCGTCCGCGCGCAGACCGATCCTCCCTGTTCTGTTCCAACACTTTTTACAGTTTTGCCCGGGCAGCCTTTGTTAAATCGCTTGCCGCCGCCCCAAACCTTCTCCGGGACAGCTCTCCGGTCAGGAGGGTTGTCCGTTTACGGTAAAGCGTTTTCCGGTCAGTTCCGAACCAGCCTGGTTATCTATCACTACATGGAACTGTAGTTTTCAGCATGTCTGCCCCCTTTCGGGACAATGGGATGCCTGTTTGTGGAACCTGTATAATATCTGTCAGCCGGAGAGGCTCTCTTTGTCACTCTCCCACAAAGGTTTTTCAAACAGACAGGTAATTATTTATCTAATAATACATATAATTTAACATCATTTGGCAGTGAAGTCAAGGGAAGCCGCCAGAACATCTCTCTTTTTGCTCCACGGCAAACGCTGTGTTTTCCGGACGGAATATCCTTCTGATCCCGCTTCCTTTTCCTCCGGAAATAACGCCTCATGGGTGTTGATATGTACGTTAAAAGAATAACTAACCTTGTTTATTTTCTCATACTTTCGAGAATTTTTCAACAAAATTTTGCACTAAATCTGTATATTTTTTTGTACACCTGGCAAAAAATGCATGGGTTTCATTCCCATAACAGTTTTTTAAAAATCTGTTGACATTTCTCCGGTTCTGTGTTAAAGTCTTCATAGAATTTCATACAGGAATCAAGTTCTCAGAAGAGATGAAAAGGGAATTCGGTGCGAATCCGAAACGATCCCGTCACTGTATTAGGGAGCCGGCACATAAGCCACTGAAGCAATTTGGGAAGGCGTGCCAGGCGTTGAACTTAAGTCAGGAGACCTGCTTGATTTGTCAGATATGACCTACGGTGTATAGGATACAGTCAAATGGCGATAACCCAGCCAGATGAATGTAAGCAGCCGTACAGCTGCTTTTTTATTTGCGGAAAACGCCGACCTGGTTTTCCGCAGGCCAACGCCTTACCGGTTTTCTGTACCGGCGAAGGCTCTGCCGCAGTACATATCCTGTATGTTGTCTAGCCATTTCGTTACCTAATTATAGAAGGAACGGATGGAAAACCTCTTTGCAGGATTTTAGCCTTATTCCTTTTAACCCTCTTTTTCAAAAAAATGGGGCTGCCTATGCGAAATCTCAGTTTCGCGCGGCGGCCCCATTTTTTTCTTCTATTTATAAAAAGGATATCATTATTTTATAAATTATATCTGGAAGAATCAGAAAAAAACTGTTATAAAATTTATAGAAACCATTGAGAGAAAGGACCGAAATTTTATGAATGAAGTCAAAACCCCAAAAAGGCCATTAATATTTTATTACAGTATCGCCCTTCTTTTTCTGCTGCTCCTGAACTTTCTGGCTATCCCTTATATGGCGAAGCGGCAGGTGCAGGAAGTGGACTACGGTACGTTTATGGAAATGGCTGCAAACAAGGAGATCGGCCAGGCAGAGGTGCAGGAAACGGAAAACCAGATCCTCTTTACCGACAAAGACAATACCACCGTCTATAAAACCGGCATGATGCCCGACCCTGACCTGAATCAGCGGCTCTTTGATTCCGGAGCCAAGTTCAGCGGAGAAATCATCGAGCAGACCGATCCGCTCCTCTCCGTCCTGCTCAGCTGGATCCTGCCGGTCGTCATTTTCGTGGCCCTGGGCCAGTATATGACCAAAAAGCTGATGAAAAACGCCGGCGGCCCCAACGCCATGATGTTCGGCAAGGGAAAGAGCAGCGCCCGCATTTATGTCCAGTCCTCAGAGGGAATCAAATTCTCTGATGTGGCCGGCGAAGATGAGGCAAAGGAAAACCTCTCCGAAATCGTTTCCTACCTCCATGATCCTTCTAAATACAGGGAAATCGGCGCTTCCATGCCGAAGGGCATCCTGCTGGTGGGCCCTCCCGGAACCGGCAAGACCATGCTGGCCAAAGCCGTTGCCGGAGAAGCCAAAGTCCCTTTTTTCTCCATGTCCGGTTCTGAATTTGTAGAAATGTTCGTAGGCATGGGCGCTTCCAAGGTACGGGATCTGTTCAGCCAGGCAAAAGAAAAAGCTCCCTGTATCGTTTTTATTGACGAGATCGACGCCATCGGCAAAAAGCGGGACGGCCAGTACGGCGGCAATGACGAACGAGAGCAAACGCTGAACCAGCTGCTGACCGAAATGGACGGTTTTGAGGAAAATACCGGCGTCATTATCCTGGCAGCCACCAACCGGCCGGAATCTCTGGATCCCGCACTGACCCGGCCGGGCCGTTTCGACCGCCGGGTACCGGTGGAGCTGCCTGACCTTCAGGGCAGGGAAGCAATTCTGCGGGTACACGCGAAAAAGATCAAGGTTGCCGATGATGTGGACTGGAACAAAATCGCCCGCATGGCTTCCGGCGCTTCCGGCGCGGAGCTGGCTAATATTGTAAACGAAGCCGCTCTCCGGGCCGTCCGGGACAACCGGCCCTTCGCCAGCCAGGCAGACCTGGAAGAAAGCATCGAGGTGGTAATCGCAGGCTACCAGAAGAAAAACGCGATCCTGACAGACGCAGAAAAGAAAATCGTGGCTTATCACGAAATCGGCCACGCCCTGGTGGCCGCTCTTCAGAGCCACTCCGCCCCGGTGCAGAAAATTACCATCGTTCCCCGTACCTCCGGGGCGCTGGGCTATACCATGCAGGTGGACGAGGGCAACCATTATCTGATGAGCCAGCAGGAGCTGGAAAACAAAATCGCTACCCTGACCGGTGGCCGTTCCGCCGAAGAGCTGGTATTCCACTCCGCCTCCACCGGCGCTTCCAACGATATCGAACAGGCCACCAAGCTGGCCCGGGCCATGATTACCCGCTACGGCATGAGCCGGGACTTCGATATGGTAGCTATGGAAACCGTCACCAATCAGTATCTGGGCGGCGACGCTTCCATGTCCTGTTCCTCTGAGACGCAGGCAGAGATCGACCGGCAGGTCGTAGCGCTGGTCAAGCAGCAGCATGCAAAGGCGATCAAAATCCTGGAGGAAAACCGGGCGAAGCTGGATCAGCTGGCCCAGTATCTGTACGAACGGGAGACCATAACAGGAGAGGAGTTTATGAAAATCCTGGAAAGCTGAAAAGCACCGGCAAAAAACTCTGACAGATTCCAAAGGCCGGCGCTGTTTTCAGCAGAAGCTCCAACAGCTACGCCCTGACAGCAATGGAGGAGGCAGGTCATTCTCTGACCTGCCTCCTGTTTTCAGATGGGGGAACGAGTCACCCCACATTTGATATGATGGCATGGGCCGGGCATTTTTCCGCGCACTTACCGCAGCCCACACATTTCTCCTGGTCGATATAGGCCAGATTATCCTTCAGAGAAACCGCCCCTGCCTCGCACTGCTTCACGCAGATACCGCAGCCGATACATCCGGCGGCGCATACCGTCCGCACTGTTTTCCCTTTATCATGGCTGCTGCAGGCCACCCTGTATTTTGCGTCATAGGGCATGATCTCAATCACATGCTTCGGGCAGGCTTCCACGCATTTGCCGCAGGCCTTGCATTCGTCCCGGTCTACCACCGCCACGCCGTTTACGATGTGGATGGCGTCAAAGGGACAGACCTTCACGCAGGTACCCAGCCCCAGACAGCCCCAGGAGCAGGACTTGTATCCGCCGCCGGGAGCCGCCATAGCGCCCTGGCAGTCCTCCACGCCGTAATAGCGGAATTTTACTTCCGTCTTGTCGCAGGTTCCGGCACATTTGACAAAAGCTGCCTTGCGCACCGTTGCTACGCTGTCCACGCCCAGGATCCGGCTGATCTGCGTTACGATCTCCTGGCTGCAGCTGGGGCAGCCGTTAATCGGCGCCTCCCCTGCCACAATCGCCTTCGCCATAGCGCTGCAGCCTGCATAGCCGCAGCCGCCGCAGTTATTGCCCGGCAGGATTTCTTCCACCGCAATTTCCCGCTCATCTTCCTCTACTTTAAATTTTTCTCCGGCCACCCCCAGGAGCAGGCCGATGACAATTCCTACCACGCCTACCAGCGCAGTTGCAAGCAATACATAATACATCCTGTCCCTCCTCCTTTTAAATCAGACCGGAAAAGCCGCAGAAAGCGATAGCCATCAGGCCGGCTGTAACCAGCACCATCGGGGATCCCTTCCAGGAAGGATTAAAATCATTATATTCAATCCGCTCCCGGATACCTGCCAGCAGTACGATGGATATCGTAAAGCCGGACGCAGTACCGAAACCGTTTACCATACTCTGGATAATGTTATAGTTTTCCTGGGCATTGATGACCGCGATGCCCAGCACTGCACAGTTGGTGGTGATCAGAGGCAGATACACGCCCAGAGCATTATACAGGGCAGGCATCATTTTCTTCAGCACCATCTCCACAAACTGCACTAGGGCGGCGATTACCAGGATAAATACAATGGTCTGGAGAAATTCCACGCCCAGAGGAACCAGAATAAAGTTCTGGATCAGGCTGGCCGCGCCGGAGGCAATGGTGATAACGAAAATAACCGCCGCTCCCATGCCCGCCGCCGTCTCAATCTTTTTTGACACGCCCAGGAAGGGGCACAGTCCCAGGAACTGGCTCAGGACAACATTATTTACCAGGGCCGCGCTTACAATAATCAGTAACAGTTCTCTCATGGCTCAGCAACCTCCTCCTATTTTTTTGATGCTTCTTTCGCCTGCTCCAGCTTCCTGTGGTTTTCCGCACAGACAGCGTCCATACAGTTGGCGCAGCACCCGCCGCAGGCCATGGCCGGATCTCCCTGGCCCTCCCGCTTCACCGGATGCTTGATTTTATTCTGCAGAGCCTGAAGGGATGCCAGAACAAAGAATGCGCCGGGAGCCATAACGAAAATGGAAATATGAAAATCAGCGGGGATAACCACATGGCCAAAGATGGCGCCGCCGCCCACCAGTTCCCGAACCAGGCCGATACAGGTCAGAGAGAGGGTAAAGCCCAGTCCCATACCTAGGCCGTCGAAGGCGGAGGAAAGGACGTCGTTTTTGGACGCATAGGCTTCCGCCCGCCCCAGAATAATACAGTTTACCACAATCAGCGGGATATAGATACCCAGCGCATTGTAAATCGCGGGCACATATGCCTGCAGCAGCAGCTGCACCACCGTCACGAAAGAGGCTACGACCACGATAAACGCAGGAATACGCACCTTATCGGGAATCATCTTCCGCAGCAGGGAAATCATCGCGTTGGACATTACCAGCACCGCCGTAGTAGACAGGCCCATGCCCAGCCCGTTGGTAGCGGATGTCGTCACCGCCAGCGTAGGGCACATACCCAGCATCAGGACAAAGGTAGGATTCTCTTTGATGATGCCGTTATACAGACGTTCGATACATTTATTCATCTTTATCCTCCTCCTGTTTTACCGGATTTCACTGATAAATCCCAGCGCGCCGTTCACGCCCTTTTCAATAGCTTCTGACGTAATCGTAGCGCTGCTGATCTGGTCGAAATCTTCATTCATAACAATCTGATCCTTCTGGATGCCGGCGAACTGGCTTTTGAACTCATCGGTGGTACATTTCGCGCCCAGGCCCGCCGTCTCGCTCATGGACAGCACTTCCAGCCCGGTGATGGTTCCTTCCAGATCTACGCCCAGAGAAAGGGAAATCCCGCCGCCGTAGCCTTCTGTGGCGGTCACGGACACCACATAGCCCAGCGCGGCGCCGGAACCGTCCACAGCCTCCAGCACTTCCGTCACCTCAGCGCCGTCAGCGCCCCAGGCGGCCAGGGCCGTGTTGATCTCCTCTCTGCTTTCAAAGGAAGCGGCCTGAGGGAACACAGCCTGATAAGATTCCTGTTTGGCCTGCTCCTCCGCCAGAGCGATCGGTTCCTTGGTAATATTATAGACAAAGCCCAGACAGAGCCCGGAAACCAGGGTAATTGCAAACAGAGCGATGGCATCTTTTATTATTTTACTCTTTCCCATTCTGTTTCGCCTCCCTTCCGAAGGGTTTGGGAATGGTTACTTTTTCAATCAGGGGTACCAGCAGGTTGCAGAATATAATGGCGTAAGATACGCCTTCTGCCGCAGGCCCGAAGATACGGAACACACCGGTCAGCACGCCCAGGCAGACGCCGTAGATCATCTGTCCCACAGGCGTAATCGGACTGGTCACATAATCTGTCGCCATGAAAAAGGCGCCGAAAATCAGGCCGCCGCCCATAATATGGGCCGCCAGATAAGTCAGGTCAAATCCTCTTCCGCCGAACAGCAGGACAAATACCGCCAGGGAGCCGATATAGATCACAGGAATCCTCCAGCTGATGATCTTTCTGGCAAGCAGATATGCCGCGCCGATCAGCAGGGCGATCACCGATGTCTCTCCGATCGTCCCGGGAATCGTACCCACAAACAGCTCGGTCAGATTAACGGTCTCCCCTGCCTTGATTGCCGCCAGAGGAGTGGCCCCGGACACGCCGTCAGGGAAAAACTGGGTCATCTGCCCCGCAAAGGAGATCAGCAGAAAGCACCTGCCCGCCAGAGCCGGGTTCATAAAGTTCTGCCCAAGGCCGCCGTACAGCTGTTTTACGATCAGAATGGCAAATACACAGCCCAGTACCGGGATCCACAGATCGATATACACCGGCATATTCAGCGCCAGGATCACTCCGGTTACTGCCGCGCTCAGGTCGCCGACCGTCACCGGCTTTTTCATTGCTTTTTCATATATGTATTCGGTCAGCACCGCAGCCGCCGTACAGAGAACAATAATCGCGAGAGCCCGGAAGCCGAAATGCCAGATACCGAACAGAGCCGCCGGCGCCATGGCGATCAGGACATCGCGCATAATGGAAGAAGTGGACGCACTGCTTCTGACATGGGGCGACGCGGAAACATTCAATAATTTATTCAACACACACACCTCTTTCCTACGCTTTTGCTTTTCTTCTCTTGTCTGCCACACTCTTCTTTGCCTGCTTAAACGCCTGGGTCAGACGGCGCTTCGCCGGACAGACGTAGGTACAGCTGCCGCATTCATAGCATTCCATACCGCCCAGCTTTACAAAGCCATCGTCATCGAACCGTTCCGCGCATTCCATCATTTTCTGAGGAATCAGGCTGCTGGGGCAGGCTTCCACGCACCGTCCGCACCGGATACAGGCGGTAGGAGCCATGGCGGCCACCTCGTCCCGGCTCATGCACAGCAGGGCGGAAGAAATCTTCGTCACCGGCACATCCAGGTCAAAAAGGGCGTTTCCCATCATAGGGCCGCCGGAAATGATCTTCTCCGGCTCACAGGTCAGCCCGCCTGCCGCCTCCAGCAGCTCCCGGTAACTGGTTCCTGTCTTCACCTCAAAATTTTGGGGCGTCTTCACCGCATCCCCGGTCACGGTTACAATCCGCCGGATCAGAGGAGTATTTTCACATACCGCTTTATAAATGGCTACAACTGTATCAATATTATCTACAATGCATCCCACATCACTGGGCAGCATGGAGGAGTTGATCTTTCTTCCGGTGCAGGCGTAAATCAGAGTACGCTCGGCGCCCTGGGGATATTTGGTTTTCAGCGGCTGTACTGCAATCCGGGGCTCATTTTTTACCAGCTCCGACAGCTTTTCAATGCAGTCAGGCTTATTGTCCTCTATCCCGATAACCCCTTTCGCGTTTTCAAACAGGGCCAGCAGCACCTTCAGGCCGCCGATGATCCGTTCCGGCTCCTCCAGCATCACTCTGTAATCTGATGTCAGATAAGGCTCGCACTCCGCCCCGTTTACCAGAACATACTCGATTTTACTGTCATCCTTTGGCGTAATCTTTACATGGTTGGGAAAGCCTGCCCCGCCCATGCCTACCACGCCGGCTTCCTTTACCCGGCGGCGGATCTCTTCTTTGTCCATGACCGTATAGTCCGCCGGCTGGCCGAATCCTTCCACAGCCTGATAAGCCTGGTCGTTTTCGATCACAATCGCTTCAGACATGGATCCGGTCACCGTCATCCTGGGTTCAATGGCTTTGACTGTGCCGGAGACAGAGCTGCATATATCGGCTGATACATAGCCGTTCGCTTCCGCGATCTTCTGTCCCATCAGCACATGGTCGCCCACAGATACCACCGGTTTGGACGGGGCGCCGATATGCTGGGACATCGGGTATACCAGGTCGCCCTTGGGCAGCACCGTCTGGATCGGCAGCATCCTGGAGAGTTCCTTCCCGTCATAAGGATGGACGCCTCCCTTAAATGTCGCTAATTTCATCTCTCATCCGTCTCCTTCCTTTTCTCATTCTGATTCACTGGCCTTCTGCCTTATCCCGGCAGATAGACCCGGATCCTCCGCATTACCTGCTCTGCCAGAAAACCGATCACACCGCCTGTGACCAGGCCGGACACCAGCAGAACAGGAACATAATAGAACATAGCAGCCGACTCTATCACTGCGGCCGCCACCATCAGCTGGCCCACATTATGGGCCACGCCGCCGGCCATGCTGACTCCCTCTGTCCTAAAAAGGGACGTCCGCCGGCACAGGGCCATCACTGCGAAGCTGAGCAGGCCGCCGGCCATACTGTACATCATGGTAGACAGATTCCCGAAGGTGAAGCCTACCAGGATGATCCTGACAATGGAAACAGTAAAGGCGGCGCCGGTTCCCATCAGGTACATGGTAATCACCACGATCAGGTTTGCCAGACCGATCTTCATACCCGGCACCAGAAAGGTAAAGGGAAACATCGCCTCTACATAGCTGAATACAAACGCCAGGGCAATCAGTACCCCAAACAATGCCACTTTTTTCGCGATACGTTTTTTATTGAACCACTCCATCGATAACCTGCTCCTCCCCTCCCTGTATTTCAATCATCACCCGATTGGGAAGACAGGTGATGGTCTGGCCGCTTCGGCTGATTTTCCCCTGCTTTTCACAGATATGATCCGGGCAGCTGGCGTCCGTGATCCACGCTTCCCCCAGCCGGATGACCAGCGTATTGGTTCCGCCGTTATAACCATGGATCACCTGGCTCTGATCCTCAGAAAGAGGGTAACGGGCCGTTTCCTCTCCTTCCACAGTCACCACAGCCCAGGCGGCCGGCTCCCGGTGCGTGATCCGCCAGACCAGGCTGCAGATCAGGGCTATTGTCAAAACGACTAGAATCAGCCAGATTTCTCTGTGCAACTTTACCTTATTTTTCGGCTTATTTTCCGTTATTTCTGTCATTTTACCACAATTTTCTCAATTTAAAAAGTAGGAAAATTCAAAAAACTCACCAAATTTTCTCACATTTCTTTGGACTTTTTCGTACAAGCTTTCATCGCATCCAGCACGCAGCCCCGAAATCCTTTTTCCTCCAGCACCCGGACGCCTTCAATGGTGGTTCCCGCCGGAGAGCATACCATGTCTTTCAGTTCTCCCGGATGACGGCCGGTTTCCAGCACCATTTTCGCGCTGCCGTAAACAGCCCTGGCTGCAAATTCATAAGCCTGAGCCCTGGGCATCCCGTCCGCTACCGCGCCGTCTGCCAGCGCTTCGATAAACATGTAGACATAGGCGGGAGAGCTGCCGCTGACAGAAACCACCGCGTCCATCAGCCGTTCCTCAACCACCTCTGCCTTTCCGAAGCTGTTCAGCACCGTCAGCACCCGTTCCAGATCCTCCGGCGTAATCTGGCTGTTGGGGCATACCGCCGTAATACCCTCCAGTACCAGAGCCGGCGTATTCGGCATGGTTCTGACCAGCTTCAGCTCTTTCCCAAAAGCCTGCTCCAGCTTCTCCACCGTCCAGCCGGGAGCGATGGTAATGACAATCTGGCCGGGCCGGATCAGATCCCGGATTTCTCCGATTACCGCTGCGTAAAACTGAGGCTTGACAGACAGAACCAGCAGCCGGGACAGCTCTGCTGCCCTCCGGTTGTCTCCGGTTGCCTCCACCCCCAGCTCTCTGGCTGTTTTCTCTCTGGCCGCCGGGCTGGCGTCTGAGGCGATGATTTCCTCCGGGCGGAAAATGCCTCTTTTGATAATGCCGCCCATAATGGCGCCTGCCATATTCCCGCTTCCGATAAATCCGATTTCTTTCATATGATTTTCTCCTTTTTTGATGCAAACATTCAGATGTCCAGAGTCAGCTGTACCTCCTCCTGCACCTCCTGTTCAAACTCCTTAATCTTCGCCTCGTCCAGCCGGGGCAGTTCCCCCAAGCTGCCTACCCCGAACCGGCGCAGAAATTCCTCTGTGGTAGCCAGCAAAATAGGCCGCCCCGGCGCATTCAGCCTGCCCGTCTCACAGATCAGGCCGTAATCCAGCAGCCGGTTTATGGCGTGGTCAGAGGAAACCCCTCTGATTTTCTGGATCTCCGCCTTGGTAACAGGCTGCTTGTAAGCGATAATCGACAGCGTCTCCAGCGCCGCCTCCGACAGTTCCTGCTTCTGAGGCTCCTTCGCCACCCGGATCAGGATTTCGTAATATTCTTTTTTGGTGCAGAGCTGAAAGCTGTCCTCCAGCTCCAGCAGGCGGATTCCCCGCTCTTCCTTCTCATACTGATCCATCATCTGGTGAAGCAGCTTCCTGACCGTTTCCTCGTCCTGCCCGACAGCCCTGGCCAGGGAAGAGAGGGGAACCGCCTGCCCCATAGTAAACAGCACTGCCTCCAGCGCCCCTTCCGTTTCTTTTATCCGCATCCTTCCGTCTCCCTTCGCCTCCCGCCTTTTATCAGCCAAATTCCAGCTCCAGCCGCTGAAGGGCATCCTCCGTCTCAGCCGCCTGAATCAGAATATCTCCGAACAGTTTTTCCTGGGTCAGCCTGACCGCGCCCACCTTCATCAGCTCCAGCACCGCCAGAAAAGCTACCACGATCTCATACCGGTCCGGCCGTTCTGGAAAAAGCGCGTCAAAGAAGAAGGCCTGCCGTTCTCTGCACAGCGCCAGCACCTCCAGTATCTTATCCTCCACCTTCACCGGTTCCTTCTCAATCCGGCCAAACCGGCTGCGAACCGGATCTATTTTATCCTCCTGCCTTTTCATCACCGCCTGGAATATCTCATTCAGCCGGATCAGAGAAATCCCCTCCAGCAGCCGGTCCAGATCCACCGGCTGACGGTAGCCCGCCACCTCCTCCGGGATATCCTCTTCCCGGTAAAACACATGGCCGGCGTCCTGCTGCCTTTCCTGAAGAGTCAGGGAGATTTCCTTAAACATTTTATATTCCAGCAGCCTCCGGGTCAGCTCCTCCCTGGGGTCTTCCCCTTCCTCCGCTTCTTCCTCCTCAGCCGGCAGCAGCATCCTGGATTTGATATCCAGCAGAGTCGCCGCCATCACCAGAAACTCGCTGGCCAGATCCAGATCCTCCATATCCAGCCGGCTGATATAAGCCATATACTGATCCGTAATCTCAGCGATGGGGATATCATAGATATCCACCTTGTTTTTCTCAATCAGATGAAGAAGAAGATCCAGGGGACCTTCAAACGCTTTCAGCTTTACTGCCAGTTCCATGCCGCCGCCTCAATTCCACTAAAATCAGCTGGGGGGGATTGTTCAGCCGGATATTGATAGAATGGGTGCCCAGGCCGGCGCTCAGTATCATCGCGCCCCGCCGCCCCTCTTCTCTTGCCTGATACAGTCCCCGGTCATATTCCGGAAAAAACATATAGTTCGGCGTCATCACCCCGCCCAGCAGCGGCAGGCGGATGGTGCCCCCATGGAAATGCCCGGCCAGCACCAGATCCGCGCCCCACCGGACATATTCCCGGAAGTACAAAGGCGAATGGGCCAGCAAAATCCGGTATTCTCCGATTCTTCCAGGCCCCAGGGTCTTTTCCAGCCAGGAAGGAGGCATAGGCCGCTTGCCCACTTTTTTATAAAACCTTCTGTCCAGATCCAGGCCGTCCACCCGGATGCAGGAGCCCTGCCGTTCAATATATTCTCCCCGGTTTCTTAAAATATGGACGCCCAGCTCTTTTAGGGCACCCATGTATATATCATACTGGTTTCCATAAATCTCACGCTCCCGATCCATTCTCTGCTCATGATTTCCCAGACCGTAATAAACAGGATAATCCGCCGCCAGGGCTTCCATCAGGCGCAGAGGCACCTCCAGGCTTTTCGGCCCTTTCGCCACCACCATATCGCCTCCCACCATCACGCAGTCAGGGCGCAGCGCCCGGATGGCCGCCAGCAGACGGCCGTTCTCCGGGCCAAAAGAATGGTTATGAAGATCCGCCAGGAATATGATCCGGTATCCGTCAAAAGCCTCCGGCAGACGGGAAGACCGGATGGGGTAAATATCCGTCTGAAAATGTTTTCTTTCGTACTCAGAACGGGCCAGAAGCCCCGCCCCCGCTGCGGCTGAGCATCCGGCCATTACTGTCAATAGCTCTTTGATATTTTTCATTGTGCCATTATAACACAGATTGGAAGCAGACGCAATCCGGCATTCCATACCAAAACATATGTTTATGTTTTCCTCCAGGAAGGAAGCGGCCCGGACGCTCCCCCGAATAAAAAGGAACGTTTGCAAAAAGGCAGCCCAGAGTAATTTCCAGGCTTTTCAGGCCTGATTTTCTCTGGACTGCCATAAGCTTCACACCATTATTCACCGCTCCGGTCCGGCATTCCGAACCGGTTCGGGCTTACCACAGATTTCCATCCTCATCGAAAGGCAGGTATTCCGGCTCGCTCTCGATCACCAGGTTGGGATTGTTCTTCGCTTCTTCGTAATAGGACTCAGACAGCATGATATGCTCCAGATGGAGGCTGTTGGGGATCCGGACAATCCTGGGGTTGGATTTGTCGATCTCATTGCAGGTCCGCACGCATACCTGGATGGCTTCCCGGTCGCTCTCCATAATAATCGGAATCCGCACGCCGCCCAATACCGTACAGGTAATGGCGTTGGGATACATAGCCGCCAGATCCAGCTTGTCAAATACTCTCTTGGTGGTGGCGCTGGAGTAGCCCAGGCCAATGCCGTTTCCGTGAGTCTCGTCGCTCAGATCCAGCACGCATACTCTCTGGGACTTAATGCCGCCGGAAGCGTAAGGGGTACAGAAGGTTCCGGTAATATTCGGATCCATACCGTCGCCGCTGAAGTTCTTTCCGATCTTGTCCACAATCAGGACATCGCACTCGTCTACCAGGATTCTGGGCATATTGGCGAAAGCTTCCTGAAGCAGCGGGGGCTCCTTCTCCACAATTTCATCTGCATTGATCGCCACGATCTTGCATGTCTCGTCAAAAGCATTCTCAATGGTAGGAACCGCAAAAAGGATCGGCGCGTTTTCGATAATCGCCTTGCCGAACATAGGCACATACTTTGCCATGTTTTTAAAGCCGGCTTCATGGCATACCTCTGCGCCATGCTGCTTGCCCAGGCCGATGGTCATCATTTTCATAATGCCGCTCTCGTAAGGGCCGCGGAAAGCGGTGTGGGGCTTAATCCGGCAGCCGATGATAATGCCGTCTGCCTCAGCCGCGTTTTTGTCGATAAATACATCCATGCCCTCTTCATTGACGCCGATTTTTTTCACTTCCATGGAAGAGATAATCGGGCAGCCCACATATTCTTCTGTGATGCCATAGCCCTCCAGAATCTCTCTCTGGCCCTCGGCGGTAGCGCCGCCATGGCTACCCATAGCAGGAACGATAAAGGGATGGGCCCCTCTCTTCTTACAGAAATCCGCCAGGCACTTGGTGGTCAGCGCCACATTGGCGATGCCTCTGGAGCCTGCGGTAATGGCGATCCGCATTCCGGGCTTTACCTTGCTGGCAAACTTTTCCTCAGACAGCAGGCTGTCGATAATCCCGGGAATCTCCTCCGGCTCGATACGGGGGCGGGGAAACACCTGTTTCACCTTAAACATTTTGGGTAATTTCTGGTCGCTGACCAGCTCTGCGATAAACGGTCTCTCTCTCATCACAACGCACCTCATTCATAAATATTCGCAACACATGAAACCTGTAATACATACTGATATATCTATTATATACTGTTTCCGCAAAAAAGCAAACAGATTTTATCTCAGCTCTTTCACCAGCTGCTGAAAAACCTCTCCCCGCTCCTCGAAATTTTTAAAAATCCCATAGCTGGCGGCGGCGGGCGAAAGAAGGCAGCTGTGACCCGGCGCCGTAATCTTCGCTGCCAGCGTTACCGCTTCCTCCAGGTTTTTCACCAGAAACAGCCGTTGGGGGCCGCAGGAAGAGCCATACCGTTCTGTCATTTCCCGGTAAACCCTGGCCCCGGAGGCTTCCATAAAGATCACCTTCAGCCGGGGGAAATCCAGCAGCCCTTCCATCAGCTCCGTATAATCGATCCCCCGGTCCATCCCGCCGACCAGAACCGTATCCGCGTCCTTCACGCTGCGGATCGCCTGCAAAGTTGTATTACAGATTGTAGAAATGGAGTCGTCATAATACTTCACCCCATTCCGGCATCCTATGTATTGCAGGCGATGAGGCAGGGGCTGATAACTTTCCAGCGCCCGTGTAAATCCCTGATCTGTAATACCGTTCCTGCGGCATACCCCGTAGGCCACAGCGATGTCAAACCAGTTATGGGTTCCCACCAGCCGAATCTGCTCTGTGGGAATCCGATAAACCTCTCCGTCAAAATGCACCTCTCCCCGGCTCTCATCCAGCCAGAGCGCGCAGTCCCGGCCTCCCACCGGGATCAGGCGGCCATGATTCTCCTCTGCAGCCGGAAGGTTTTCCTCATTGCAGAAAAAGAGATCTGTCTCCTTTTGATGAAGATAAATATTTTTCTTTGCCGCCACATATTTCTCCATCGTCCCATAATGATCCAAATGTTCCTCATGGATATTCAGCAGCACAGCGGTTCGGGGAGAAACCGTCATATATTCCAGCTGATGGGAGGAAAGTTCAAAGACGATGACCGTATCCGGTTCTGCCTGCTCCGCCACATCGAAAGCAGGTATGCCAATATTGCCTGCCAGCAGGCATTTTACGCCATTTTCCTTTAATATATGGTAAATCAGCGTGGTGGTGGTGCTTTTCCCCTTCGTCCCGGTCACGCCGATGATCTGGTTCCGGTAGCGGCTGAAAAACTCCTGGGTCTGGGAGGTGATCCGGCAGGAATGGGCCTGAGGCCCCTGCTGCAGCACGATGCCCGGGCTCTTCCATACCAGATCGTAGCTGTCCATCGCCTTCTGATAGTCCGCGCCGGTATACCACCGGATTTCCGGTTCCAGAGACGGATCCCTGGGAGCCTGGTCTGCCACCGCCAGCTCCCGGTATCCCCCGGCCTCCCGCACGATTTTATAAGTTGATTTTCCTTCCCTGCCAAAGCCCAGTATCAGTACGCTCCGGCCGGCGACAGTTTTTCTGATTGATTCTAACACATCGCCCCTCCCCGGCTTTTACGCCAGACATTCTGCCCGCAGTACCTGATCGAAAACAGCAGGCAGAAGGTTTTCTTTATCATAATAGTTGAAATAAGACGGACAGTTTTCCCGATACCGGCGGTACAGGGCCGTCCCCTTATAATATTCCATCAGGGCCGGCAGGGCTTTTCCCTCCCGCTCCAGCTTTTCGATGGTCATCACAATCGCGGTATTGACCTCATCCCGGCTTCCCACGCACTCAAAGGGCTTATCCTCCTGGATGCCTACCAGCTGCTCCAGGATGCCTGTCATGGAACGGTCGTTCGGCATATCCGCGCCGAAAATCCCTGTCAGCTCCTCCTGAGACAGGAAGGGGGAGAGAATCAGGAATACAAACAGGCATTTCGAACAATGGCCGCACCAACGGTCTGCCTTGCTGCCTGCATTGCAGCTGCGGAAAACCGGCAGGTAAGCCTTCTGACGGGCAAAACAGGCCGCGATCTGAAATTCGCTGAGGGGCCGCAGCAGGCTGAAATAATAAACGCCGCTTTTCAGATATCTCTCCTCATACTGATGAAAATCCTTCTCAAACCGGAAGCTTTTGGAATACTGATGGTTCACGGTGCTTCCCGGCACAGTACTTTCGTTGGCGCTGGACTCATTGGAGAGAACCGCATATTTCAGCCGGTGCATATAAGCGGCGATCACAGCGGAAAAGGCCACGATCGCAGAAAATGGCGTATGGCCGTTCAGATAGCCCTCCCGGTTCAGCCGCAGCATATTTTCGTCCAGGCTGCGGGAAACGGCGATCACCTGCTCCGGAGCATATCCTCCCGCCTGGGCGCAGTGAACGGTGGCCCCTCTGGGATTGATAATATAAGCCATAGAAGGAAGGCCTGTCTTTTTCACCAGCTCTACCGACACTGCCGAATCTTTTCCGCCGCCGATGGGAATCAGGCAGCCGGACAGCTCCCGCCCTTTGCCTGCCTCTCCCGCCGGAATCAGCGGCTTCCCGCTGCCGGACAGTTCCATAAACGTTTCCGGAGCCGCCTCTGTGATGTGATTGGTATAGAAAAATTCCCCCAGGCCGTTATAGTAGAGATCCTTCCACCAGGCAGCCTGCTCCGGCGTCAGTCCTCCCGCCTTTACCTCCACTCTGGGAGGACAGCAGATCTTCCAGTAGCTGACCAGCTCCACCATCCCCAGGGAAAATACCAGATTCCGGAATACCGGATCTTCTCTGAAGCGCCCTGACGCCCCTTCTTTTTTCGGAAACACCCATTCCGGCGCAAAGGAGGAGAGGCCGGGTATCTCAAAATGATACCGGAGCCTGACCTCCTCCCCGCTTTCTTCTATCTCATAATCCCGGTAAAGAAATACCGGCCATTTTTCTCTTAATTCTGTATATCTGGACATCGACATATTTCTCCCTTTTCCCGTTTATCGCCTTTATTATAATCTATGGAACGCGGATTTTCAATCGCTGTTCAGAAGAATCAGCTGCCGGAACAGCATTTTCAGATAATCTGTGAACCCGGCTTTCTCCACATCCTCTGCCGCTGTGATCTCCACCGAACCGATCTCATGTCCGTTCAGCCGGTAAACCAGCCTTCCGGCACTGTCGCCCCGGGATACCGGCGCCTGGAGGCTTTCCGTCAGCTCCACCGTTTTTTCTACCCCGGACAGATCCTCTCCTGTGATACTCAGATAAGAAAAGGGGCCGCTGTACTGAAGAGCCACCTGATCCTTCACCCCGTTTGCCACCTGCATCAGGGGGAGCGCCTCCCGGCTGCTGTCTTCATCCTGATAAAGGGAACAGTTGGCATAGCCATAATTCAGCATGGTCTGGGCCTGGACGAACCGCACCTTGTAATCCGGGGCCGCCATCACCACCGCGATCAGCTGGATGCCATCCTTCTCCGCGGTAGCCGCCACGCAGTATTTGGCCAGGGAAGTAGAACCGGTCTTTAATCCGGTCACGGTAAAAGAATTGCTCATTTTTAACAGCTTGTTGGTATTGGCCAGGCCGAACTCCTGGCTTCCTCTGGAAGTGACATGGGTGATATTTTCCATCCATATGGTGGCATACTGGCGGATCTGCGGATATCGGGTAATCAGCTCCCGGCTCATAATGGCCACATCTCTGGCTGAAGTCAGGTGGGAGAGGGAGTCGGTTAAGCCGCAGCAGTCTTCGAAATGGGTATTGTTCATGTGAAGGCCGGCAGCCCGCTGGTTCATCAGCTTTACAAACTCTGCCTCGCTGCCTGCCAGATGCTCCGCCATGGCCACGCTGGCGTCATTGCCGCTGGCCACCACGATACATTTAATCAGCGTTTCTACCGTCTGCTTCTCCCCCTCCTCCAGGAATACCTGAGAGCCTCCCATAGATTTGGCGTAGGCGCTGGTAGTAACCTCCTCATCCAGGGTGATTTTCCCCTCCTCCAGAGCATCGAAAATCAGCAGGAGGGTCATAATCTTCGTGATGCTGGCCGGGCTCAGCTGGGTATCGCAGTTTTTTTCGTATAAAACTGTGCCGGTGGAAGCCTCCATCAAAATAGCCGCCTTTGCCGTGATGCCCAAATCCACCTGCTGTCCCTCATCTGATCCTGCCGTCTCATTTTCCTCCAGGACAGCCGTTCTTGCCGGCAGCCCCGCCGCCTGGGCAGAACAGGCAGACGCGGCGCCCCAGAGCACAATCCCGGCTGTCCATAAAACTGACAGTATTTTTTTCATGATCTTCCCCATACTTATTGTCCGTTATCTCATTGTAAGCGCCAGTATGGGGAAATATTCCCAAAATCAGGAAATCACTCCGCCGGCCCTGTCCGGATCGGCCAGGCGCCGTCAGCGCCCAGCGTCTGGCTGCTGATTCCTTCCCAGCGGACAAAATCCTCTGACAATTCTCCATAATACAGGCTGTCCGCCGCCAGGCCGAAGCCCAGGCTGATATGGATTTCTGTCCCGCCATCCATGCCGTAATACGCTTTATGCTCCTCCGTCACCGGGCCGAAAGTGACCTGGCTGCTGTCTGCGGAAATCTGAATCTCTGCCGTCCCGTCTTCGCCATACAGGGTAAATGTCCCTTCGCCCGGCTCCGCTCCCTCCCGCTCCACATACAGAGAAACCTGATCCGTTCCTGCCGGAACCTGATAGAGAGAGCCATCCGAGACAGGATCCACATATACCCCTCCGATGGCGCTGGCCTGGGGCGAAGCTGTTTCCTCCGTCTCCGTCTGCCCGGCCTGCCGTCCGCCGCATCCTGAAAACGCCAGGGCGCAGGCCAGAGCAATCGCTGTCAGCTGATATTTCATTTTTTATTTCTCCCAATCCGGTGAAAATTCTTCCCCTACCTGGATAAAAGATTCCTTCCTGTTCCAGTTGCAGTGGGAGGACTGATAGCAGCGGCGGCAGGGCGCGTCCATCCGCTCCTGGTCGTTGACAATCGCCCGGTAATTCTGGAAAGCCGGGTCGTTCCACATCTCCATAAAGGGACGGCTGCTGTCATATTTGAAAAATTCCACCGGCGTAGACATACAGGGACGGACATAGCCGTCAGAACCCAGGAAGAAATCCCGCCAGGAAACAAAACAGTCTTTATGATAATGATCTCCTGCCACATCCTCGCCTGCATAATGAGGCAGCTTCATCAGGATGCCCAGATCCTCGGCCACCTTTACCGCCTCCGTAAATACCCGGCGCACCTCATCCTCATGTCCCCAGAGCGTTTCGTCCATCATATCCTCGCCGAATACAGTCAGATAAACCACCTTTACTTCCTCGATGCCGATCTCGGCAGCCAGACGCACCAGATCCGGCAGCTCATGAAGATTGGAGCGCATCGCGCAGAATACAAAATTAATCCAGGGATATTTCAGCCCTCTTGCTTTTTTCTCCGCCACAATGGCCTTCAGATTTTCTTTGATCTTCAGCAGGTCAGAGCCCCGGCGGATTCTGGCGTTGGTCTCCGGGGTCGCGCCGTCTACGCTGACCGCGAATACATCCACATTGTAATCAAAAATCGCGTCCTTCAGCTTATCCAGCTTCATACCGTTGGTGCAGAAATATTTTCTGGCGCTGTGCGCATTGATGATTTTCAGCATTTCTTCAAAATTGGGATGAACCGTGGGCTCTCCCCAGCCCATCAGCGTTACCTCCTCAATGGTATCCATCAGCGGCTCCAGGCTGCGGAATACATCCATATCAAAACGGGTGGGCTTAAAGTCCGCCGCATTTCTTCCGCACATTACACAGTTCAGGTTGCAGGCGTTAGTCAGCTCCAGCACCAGACGGCGGGGGTAAGATTCCAGTACTGTTTTCCCCTCGTCGATTTCTTTCAGATTCAGCCGGGAATTTGCCTCCTGCCGTTCTGTCAGCGGACGCCCTTCAAACAGCGTCTTTGTCTTGGCTCTTACGATCATAGCTTTTCTCCTTTTTCCACTCTCATCTGCCCCGGCCC
The DNA here is from genome assembly GCA_944383605.1 of uncultured Lachnospiraceae bacterium. Taxonomy (GTDB): domain Bacteria; phylum Bacillota; class Clostridia; order Lachnospirales; family Lachnospiraceae; genus Paralachnospira_A. The sequence continues at coordinate 3,224 of CALWQE010000243.1, read as the reverse complement.
TTTACGGTTTCATAGACCTGAAAGGCTCTGGCAATCACATCGTCCATATTGTAATATTTATAATCGCCCAGGCGGCCGCAGGGGAAGAGATTTGGAATCCCGGCAGCCAAACCGGCATATTTGGCGTAAGTATCCTTGTTTTCCTGGTTCACCACCGGATAGCTGGGCTCATTGGCCTTTTCGCTCTCCTTATCATATTCCAGAGGATATTCCAGGGCGATCACGGTAAAGCCCGGCGCTTTTTCCTCCTGGCGCAGGAAGGTCTTATATTCTGTGATCCGGGTATAGCCGGGCCGCATGGGATAGACTGCAATCGGCGTCTCCTGAATATACCGCTCCTGCTCCAGCCGCTTGTACTCAAACCAGAGCGCCCGATAGGGCAGATGGCCAAACCGGTAGCCGAACAGCTCGTCCAGAGCGCCGGTATAAACCACCGGGCAGGCGACGGGGCTGCCCTGATAGAGGATTCTGCCGCTCTCCGGCTCCGCCTGCAGCACCTCCAGGGCGTCCGTATTCAGCTGTACTGTAATATTGGGATGATCCAGCATGTTCTGGAACAGCTTGGTGTAGCCCTCTGCCGGCATACTTTCATAGGTGTCGTTAAAATAGGTGTCCCGATAGCTGAGCATAACCTGCACCCGGTTCAGGACGCTGACGTCCATCTGGTCAGGGCGCAGATCCCACTGCTTGCAGGTATAAGGCATATAGTCCTTCTCAAAGAGCATCTGGGCGTATTCCTTTACCAGCGGGCTGTCATTCTGGAGCATCTCCAGAATCGGCACCGCGTCTCTGCCGGGCCAGGCTTCCTTACAGGCAGCTTTGATGGCTTCCGCCTTTTCTGGCGGATAAAGCAGATCCACCGTTTTGAAATTAAAAGGCGAAGGAACCATCGTCCCGTCAATCTCCGCCGAGCATTTAAAAGTATAATCCTCCATTCGGGAAAAGCGGGTGACAAACCGGTTCACCTCTTCGATACTGGTGTGGAACACATGGGGGCCATATTTCTGAATCAGCAGGCCATTTTCATCGTATTCATCATACATGTTGCCGGACACCTGGCCACGCCGCTCCAGCAGCAGCACCTTCCAGCCGCATTCCTCCGCCAGACGCCGGGCAATAACGCTGCCGCAGAATCCGCTTCCTACCACGATACAATCAAACATAATATCCTCCAACCGCCGCCCGGGCCGACGCGCCGCCCCTCCCTGGAGCAGGCAGGCGCCGTCAGCCTTTCAGCAGCTTTTCTTTCATATCCAGGAAGGAGCCCAGATTCCGGTCCTTCTCGGAAACAATCACTTTTTCTATTTTATCAAGAGGCCAGGAAATATGCAAGGTCTCATCGTCCCAGCGGATGCCCGTATCATAGCCAGGCTGATAATCCTGGGAACAAAGATAATAAAAGGTAGTATTTTCCTCCAGGGCCAGGCAGCCATGGCCGAAGCCCTCCGGGATATAAACCATTTTTTTATTCTCCTCCGACAGGGTAATGCCGAAATACTCCCCAAAGGTAGGGGAGCCGGGCCGCAGATCCACCGCCACATCGTAGATCGCCCCTCTGACCACCCGCATCAGCTTTCCCTGCGAGTGCTTTGTCTGAAGGTGAACGCCCCGCAGCACCCCTTTTTTGGAAGTGGTCTCCAATTCTTCAATCGCCGTAAAAACAATTCCATTTTCCGCGAAAATATTTTTTTCATATGTTTTTTTCAGAAGGCCCCTCTCATCGGCAAACATATGAGGCGTTACCACGATCACGCCTTCGATTCCTGTCTTTTCAAAAGTAAACATAGGCTTCTCCTTTTCTTTTGCCGCCGGGCGGATTACCTCTGCCCCGCTTTGCTGCCGCCGGTATCCGTCACGCTTCCGGCAGGGTTTTCATCCAGTCCGCCAGCATCCGGATGCCGTCCCGGAAAGGAATCTCCGCCTGGAAACCGGTATCCGTCTCCAGCAGCTTTTCATTCTCTTCGTACCACTCCCGGGGCACATAGACCCCCTGGAAAATATGGGCGCCAAACCGCAGGGGAATCCCCGGCCCCGCCAGCTCTCCCACCTGGGTGAGAAATTCCCTCAGAGGCCGGGCATGGCCGCTGCCAATTACATAGGGCCGGCAGGTGACTCCTTTTTCCCCAATCAGGCGGAAGGCTCTGGCCACATCAGAAATATAAACAAAATCATAATACTGATCGCCTTTTGTAAAAGCAGGGGAATCCCCCTTCAGAAGGGTTCGCACCGCGCTGTTAATCAGCCGGCCGGAAACCTCCCCCACCCCGTAGGCATTGGTTATCACCGGCCAGAGGAAGTCAATGCCCTGACGGCAGACGTCCGCCTTCGCCATGTAATGGGCGGCGTGCTTGGCCCCCTTATACATCATGCCCATATTGGTACAGGGCTGGTTCAGCCCCATCTCGATCTGGCTTTCAATCTCATGCATACTGCCGGGAGAAATAAACTTTTTTACTCCCAGCCCGGTCAGCTGGCCGGTCAGCTCCATGGTCGCGGCCACATTTTTCAGCTGTACCCGGTAATCTGCGGACAGCGGACCGGATACCCCCTCCCATGCCAGATGATAGCAGACGTCAATATGATCCCCGCCGGCTTCCCCCAGCAGGCCGCCCAGCTTCCCGTAATCTTTCAGGTCACAGGGCACCACAGTCAGTCCTGGATGATCCGGCAGTCTGGAACGGTTTCCGGAATTTTCCCGCACCACGGCCCACACCCGGATCTGATGTGCCAGCAGCTCTCTCGTCAGCCAGCTTCCAATAAAACCGGTAGCTCCAGTTACCAGCGCTGTTTTCATTCTCTCACCCTTTCTCTATTCTTATGTAACCAGCCCCTTCCTCCTGCGGCCGCCTGTGCAGCCAGCCAGGGCAGACAGACGGCCAGAGGCCCGCAGCCGCCGGACGCAGCCAAAGGCAGCAGTATGGCGGCCGCCGCCAGAAAAACTGCCTTTTCCATTCCCTTTTCCGGCTCCGCGCCGAAAGCCAGCCCGGTCAGCGCCGCTCCCCAGGCTCCCTGGACGGCCAGAGCATACCAGCCGTACCGGTCAGCGCCGGGATAAATGGTATTTTGCAGCCGGAGCGCCCATCCATTCTGGCTGAAGGGCGTCAGCGCCGGAGCAGAACTCCAGCCGAAGGAGACGTCAGCAAAGCCATCCTTTACCGCCTGAAACCAGCTCAGCAGCAGCCCTTCTGAGCCGCTTTCCAAAATGCCGCCCCAGCCGGACAGTC
>CALWQE010000242.1 GCA_944383605.1 uncultured Lachnospiraceae bacterium | reverse complement strand
CTCCCCTGCTGCGGGATATTGCAGGCTTTCTGGAGCGCTTCCATGCAGAAAGGTAGGACGTCATAAAAGAATGGGGGTGAGCTGTACAGCCGCTTCAAAGAATTTTCCAAAACGGCTGTACAGCCTGAAACATGTTAGGTATGGGACGGATTCCCATGCTGATTTGCGTTGGCATACATAGCTGCGTCTTCGTCTGTAATTTTATACCCGAAGTGTGCCGCGGCTACGCCGATAAACAGCAGAACCGCAGGCGCCGCACCCAGCAGGATCAGAAATTTATCGATAAATTCCGCTGTGGCCGCCATGCCGGCATGATAGCCGATAAACGCCAGGCCATAGCCTCCCAGAGAGCCGCCTACCATAAATCCGATTTTCATCGGGATATTATACATGGACATAGCGATGACACGATTGTCCTGGCCGGTTTTATAATAGCCGTATTCACCGCAGTCAATGAAATAATTTACGCCGAAGCTGGTAAACAGGTACATGGCGGCAGTAAATAAACAGGTGCATAAGGTAAACATATATTTGGACATGCCGCCTACAAAGCTGATGCTCAGCATACTGATGCCGGCAATCGACAGGGCAATCATTAAAAAGCTCATTCCAGTTCCAAATGTAATGTAACCGATGGCTACCAGCAAAGCGCGGATAGACTCCGGAAGGTGGAACAGATTGGAATTAAAGAAGGCAGTGCCGAAACCGATCAGTAAAATCCAGCGGATGATTTTAAACCAGCTGAGATACTGATTGTTTTTAAAGCGGACTTTCTTAACAACGCCGCCGGCCATCATGCTGATGACCAGATCCATGATTTTGGCGATCAGGAGCACAGTGCTGACCATGGCCGCTCCGATCATCAGGTGATCGGTCATGAAGATATTAATATACTGCAGCGCCATTCCTGTCCCTGTCATATACATGCAGGTCACAATAAAATAAGTATTCAGGTGTTTCCCCGTTACATTTGTTTTCACAGTATCCCCCTCTTCCCCTTATACTCTGCCTGTTATTCCGGCCTGGGACCGTAATACTGGCTGCCGCAGCGGATGATCGTTTCATTGATCAGGTCGCTGTAAGCGCTGTAGGCGACTGCTGACATCGGGATATAGTTGCCGCCCGGCGCCATGATCGCAAAGGTTTCTTCAATATTTTTCACAATTTCTTCCGGCTTTGCATTGGTGCGCCCGAACATCTGGGTATCCAGCGCGCCTACCATAACCATACGGCTTCCGTATGCCTTTTTCATATGGGCGATATCATTCGACACATGAACCGGATTTGTCGCTTCGATTCCCAGCTCGATCATGTCTTCTGTGATCGGTTCAAAATATCCGCAGTTATGGTGCTCATATTTTACGCCCAGGGAATGGACATGGTCTACGACCCGTTTCAGATGAGGCTTAATCAGCTTCCTCCAGGTTTCCGGAGACATAAACAGATTCTGATTGTTGCCGTAGTCATCATGCATAATCAATACGTCCGGCTTATAGTACCGGATCGCCAGCTCGTGAAGGCGGATTTTGTGGTCTGCTACTGCGCCGAAAAAGTCATAGCAGGCTTCCGGCTCATCCAGCAGGGCAAACAATGCGTCCTGGAACGGCATGACAGAAAACATTCTTTCCCACAGACCAAAACCGATGGTAATGCGGCTGAACTTCTTATCCCTGTCCCAGCCGGCGGTATCCTTTGCCGCATGTCCTTCCCAGTCCAGCTTGGCCACATCTGGAAACTTCATTTTGTCTTCCCACTGTGTGATATCGGTGATCAGCGGACATCCGGGAGTAGGGTTGCACGCCTGGGTTTTTTCCTCCCATGTCCAGCTCTGGCCGAACCAGTCTGGATTTGTGCCCGGAATGGTAGGACGTTCATTGACGAAATCCATGCCGGTCAGCATTGCCATATTGAAATCGCTCATATAAGGCATAAACTCAGGCTCCTTGTGGTCGTAAACCATCTGCATGTTTTCTTTTAACGTAATCATAGTGACCTCCTTTGTCAAAATTTTTCTGCTTCTTCCTGATAAAAGCATAATAGATTTGCCGCTGGATGACAAATTACCAGAACAGGCAGCCATACGATATTGTAATGGACAAGTTCGCCGCCTTCCCTTGACATTTTTTGAGGAGGAAGGGGCTAAGAGCTTCCGGAAAGGAAAATTTTTGTACATTTTGGAAAATAAACGGGATAAAAAGGGAAATTACTGAGCGGTTTATACAAAAAATAATTAGACGCTTACATTGTCAGAAAATTCTGTGTTATACTATACAGAAAGAGCAGTTATGCGTCAGATCAGCTGCAGAAAGGAGAAGCTATGCATCATGTAAATGAAACGGTTGTCTATGGCGCCCACGGGATCTGCAGAATTGCCTGCATTGAGTCCCATAATTTTACCGGGACAGAAAAGGATTATTATGTACTGAAGCCGGTGGGAGATGAAAAGTCTACGATTTATGTCTGCGTCAGCAATGAAAAGGCTGTCAGCCAGATGCGGGCTGTGCTGTCGGAAGAGGAGATTTATCAGCTGCTCCGTTCAGTGCCGGAGGAGCCTTCCAGATGGATTGAAAATAAGAACGAACGGAATGAGCGGTGCCGGCAGATTCTGAACAACGGCGACCGCAGAGAGCTGCTGCTGATGATCCGGGCGCTCTATCTTCACAAGCAGCAGCAGAAAAAGCTGGGCAAAAAAATGCATCTGACGGATGAAAAGTATCTGAAGGACGCGGAAAAAATGCTTCACAGTGAGTTCGCCGTAGTTTTAAATATCAGTCCTGACCAGGTGGTTTCTTTCATTCAGGAAAAAATCGGAAACAAAGAATAGCCGGGCCTGCCGCGCCCCTGCTGTCCGGCCGGATGGCTGGAGACAGACGGCCGCGGCGAAAACCCAGGCATCACAGCGGATAAAAGACAGGTTTCCGGCTGTGAAATTCCGTATAATAGGAGACGCCGCAGCCAGAGAGCATATCTTTTAATGTCTGGAAGCCATAACCTAACTGTTCCGGGCTGTGGGCGTCGGAGCCGATGGTAATCATTTCCCCGCCCAGCTGGACGAAGCGTCTGATAATATCGGGGTGGGGATTGGTGTGGCCCAGGCCGCTGCGCAGGCCGGAAGTATTGCATTCCAGCGCCTTTCCGTGTTCCGCCAGAATCTTTAAAATCTCATCAATGATATCCCTGTATTTTTCATATGAATAATATTTATTCCGGCAGGGGCCGTAGCGCACCGCGTAGTCCAGATGGCCCAGCGCGTCGAAAGCGTCCAGGTGGAGCTTTACATTTTCCAGGGTGCATGTAAAATATTCCCGGTAAGCCTCCTCCTCGGAGCGCCCCTGGAAGAAATCGGGGTAATAGGGATCCCGGTCCCCTACCAGATGGATAGAACCAATGACATAATCAAAGGGCCATCCGTTTGCGTATTCTGTCAGCTGCCGGGCCAGATGGGTCCGCAGCCCCAGCTCCACGCCGGTAAAAACAGCGATCCGGCCCCGGTATTCCTCCCGGAGGGCAGCCAGCTTTGTAAAATACAGGTCAGTTGGAAATGTAAAATCTATGTTATATTGGGGCGGGTAGTCAAAGTCCTGATGGTCGGTGACGCACAGGCGAGGTATGCCCAGCCGGACAGCCATATCGGCCTGGGCGGCTGGAGAAGTCTGGGAATCAGCGGAAAAATCGGTGTGCAAATGAAAATCTGAATACATAAAATACCCCATTTTACTGAATAATGACGTTATGGCGGCGAAAAATCCCTTGCTGGGCCGCCGGGTTTTAGTGCCACTTGCAGATTACGTTAAATCTATGTAAAAGTCAACGAAAATCTGTGTAAAATCTAAGAAAAGAACCTGTTAAAAAAATCCCGATACTTTACAAACGACAGGAAAAACAATACAATGAAATAGAAGAAATATGTAAAAATGTAAAATCGAGTTTAAGCGAAATGGAGAATGAGCAATGGATGAACGGATTCAGATACTGGCCCGCCGGCTGGTAAACTATTCGATGAAGGTGAAAGCCGGCGACAAAGTGCTGGTTCACTGTACCGGATATGACACAGAGCCGCTGGGCCGGGCTCTGGTGAAAGAGGTATACCGGGCTCAGGCTGTCCCCCTGTTCTGGATGGAAAGCCCCAGAATCAAGCGGGAACTGCTGCTGGGCAGCTCGGAGGAACAGCTGAAGCTGATGGCGCAGGCGGACTGCCTGACGATGAGCCAGGCGGACTGCTATGTGGCGGTGCGGGGAAGCGACAACACAGCGGAGCTGGCGGATGTCCCCCCGGAGAAGCTGGAGCTGTACAATAAACTGTACCAGCATCCGGTACACGGGGAGATCAGGGTTCCGAAGACCCGGTGGGTCGTGCTGCGCTATCCTTCCCCTTCTATGGCGCAGGCGGCGAATACAAGCCTGGAAGCCTTTGAAGATTTTTATTTTAACGTATGCAATCTGGATTATGGAAAGATGGAGGCGGCAATGCAGCCTCTGAAAGCGCTGATGGAGCGGACAGACCGGGTGCGGATCACCGGACAGGGAACAGATCTGACCTTTTCCATAAAAGGAATACCGGCCGTTCCCTGCTGCGGGGAGATGAATATTCCGGACGGCGAGATCTACACGGCTCCGGTGAGGGAGTCTGTGGAAGGAGTGCTCACCTACAATACGCCTGCCCAGTATCAGGGCTTTGTATATGAAAATATCCGTCTGGTTTTTGAAAAAGGAAAAATTGTAGACGCCCAGGCAAATGATACCGGGCGGATCAACCAGGTATTTGACACGGATGAAGGAGCCAGGTATGTGGGAGAGTTTTCTTTCGGCGTAAATCCCTATATCCTGACGCCGATGAAGGATACGCTCTTCGACGAAAAAATCATGGGTTCCTTCCATTTTACGCCGGGAAGCTGCTATGATGACGCGCCCAATGGAAACCGTTCGGCGATCCACTGGGATCTGGTCTGCATCCAGACGCCGGAGTGGGGCGGCGGTGAGATCTGGTTTGATGATGTGCTGATCCGCAAGGACGGCAGGTTTGTGCTTCCGGAGCTGGAGGGGCTGAATCCGGAGCATCTCAAAGGATAAATCCGTAAACAATATCCTGTCCGGCCCTTTGGCCGCGGGAATCAAGGGAGGATAAAATGTCTATTCAAGATTTAAGTTTGCTGTTCGGGCTGTGCGGCGGCGTGGGAATGTTCCTGTACGGTATGCACGTCATGGGGGAGGGCCTTCAGAAGTCTGCCGGCGATAAGATGAGCCATCTGCTGGAGATCCTTACCACCAATCCGCTGCTGGGCGTGGCAGTGGGCGCGCTGGTAACAGGAATTATCCAGAGCTCCGGCGCTACGACGGTTATGGTAGTCGGTTTTGTAAATGCGGGCATTATGAGCCTGAGCCAGGCGGTTGGCGTAATCATGGGCGCCAATATCGGTACGACCGTGACGGCCTGGATTGTTTCCATGAGTCAGTTCAGCGGCGCGCTGGAGCTGTTTAACCCTTCATTCTGGGCGCCGCTGATCCTGGGTATCGGCGCATTTATTATGCTGTTTGCCCAGAGGGACACGAAAAAAGCTGTGGGTGAAATCCTGGTGGGCCTGGGCCTGCTCTTTACCGGCCTGGAGCTGATGTCCAGCTCGATCGCCCCCTATACCGATCTGCCGATTTTCGCCACCGCGTTTACCGCACTGGGGAATAATCCGATCCTGGGCGCGCTGGTAGGCTTTGTGGTGACAGCGCTTCTGCAGAGCTCTTCCGCTTCGGTAGGTATTCTGCAGTCGCTGGCTATGCAGGGTGTGGTGACTACCAACGCGGCAATTTATATTACGCTGGGCCAGAATATCGGCTCCTGTGTTACGGCTCTGATCTCCAGCGCCGGAGCCAACAAAAACGCCAAGCGGGCAGCGGTGATCCATCTCAGCTTTAATATTATCGGCTCTCTGCTGTTCGGCAGCGTGCTGTTTGTGTACTTTACCTTTATAAACCGGGCTTTGGCGGCGTCTGCGATCAGCGCGGTGCAGATTTCGATTTTCCATACCTTCTTCAATACCATTAATACGGCGGTTCTGCTGCCTTTCCGGGGAAAGCTGGTGAAGCTGTCCCAGCTGATTATCAAGGATGCGCCGGGGGCAGAGGAAAACCAGGAGTTTCCGGATATGCATCTGGACGACCGTCTGCTGGAATCTCCGGCTGTAGCGGTAAGCTCTGTTGCCAATGAAGTATTGCAGATGGGCAATATGGTAATTGACAATATTAAGGCCGCTGTGGAATGTATCCGCACCAGGGATGTGGACACCCTGGCCCTGGTTCACCGGAGAGAAAACCGGCTGGACGAGGTAAACGACATACTGACCGCATATCTGGTAAAGGTGAGCCAGCTGCCGCTGACAGAGCAGCAGAATAAGACGGTGAACAACCTGTTTTACACCATTAATGACCTGGAGCGAATCGGCGACCATAGCGACAATATTGCGGAGATCACGGAATATATGATGAAGCAGGATATGTATTTTTCCGACGCCGCCCTGGATCAGATCATGGAAGTGGGCAAGGTGATCATCGAAAGCGTAGAGGCGGCGGTCAGCGCCAGGAAAAACATGGATATGGAAGATGTGCGCACTGTCTCTGAGAATGAAGATCAGGTGGATATGATGGAAGAGGATCTGCGGGAAGAGCATATCGAGCGTCTGACGAAGAATCAGTGTACGCCGCCGGCGGGCGTATCCTTCCTGGATTTCCTGACGAATTTTGAGAGAGTTTCCGATCATGCGTATAATATTGCCGGATATGTAAAAGATGAGTTGTAGGACAGTGTGCTGAGAATGCCGCTCAATTCAGGAAAAAGTTTGTAGATTTTTACGGCCGGTTTAGACTTGCTATTTTTCCTGAAATTAGGTAAAATACGTTTAGGTTGATTATAATTTAACAATCTGTAGACACAATTAAGAAAATTTATAGAATTATCTTGGAATAATTCGTAGGAGGAATGAACAATGGCAGTAAAAGTTGCGATTAATGGATTTGGTCGTATTGGCCGTCTGGCTTTCAGACAGATGTTCGGCGCTGAAGGATATGAGGTTGTTGCCATCAACGATCTGACAGATCCCAAGATGCTGGCGCATTTATTAAAGTATGACTCATCTCAGGGCAGATATGCGGGCCATACTGTGGAAGCAGGCGAAGACTGCATTACTGTAGATGGAAAGAAAATCACAATTTACAAAGAGCCCAAGGCGGCAGATCTTCCCTGGGGCGAGCTGGGCGTAGACGTAGTTCTGGAATGTACAGGCTTCTATACATCCAAGGACAAGGCACAGGCGCACATTGACGCCGGCGCAAAGAAGGTTGTAATCTCCGCTCCTGCCGGAAATGACCTGAAGACTATCGTATTCGGCGTAAATGAGAATACTCTGACAAAGGACGACGCGATTATCTCCGCTGCATCCTGTACTACAAACTGCCTGGCTCCTATGGCAAAGGCTTTAAATGATTATGCGCCCATCCAGTCCGGCATTATGGCAACCATCCATGCTTACACAGGCGATCAGATGGTTCTGGACGGCCCTCACAGAAAAGGCGATTTAAGAAGAGCGAGAGCAGCCGCTGTAAATATCGTGCCCAACTCCACCGGCGCGGCTAAGGCGATCGGCCTGGTTATCCCCGAATTAAACGGCAAGTTAATCGGCGCTGCACAGCGTGTTCCGGTTCCCACCGGCTCCACAACCATCTTAACCGCTGTTGTGAAGAAGGCGGAAGTAACCAAGGAAGAGATCAATGCGGCAATGAAGGCTGCGGCATCTGATTCTTTCGGCTACAATGAGGATCAGATCGTATCCTCCGATATCATCGGCATCACCTATGGCTCTCTGTTCGATGCAACTCAGACCATGGTAGCGAAGATCGCAGATGATCTGTATGAGGTACAGGTGGTTTCATGGTATGACAATGAAAACTCCTACACCAGCCAGATGGTAAGAACAATCAAGTATTTTGCGGAGCTGGCATAATCCGGCGTCCGTTTCGGAAAAGTAATACCAGCAGACCTGGTTCGGGGTCCGGTCCTTGGGCCGGGCCCTGTTTTCGCTGCATGGGAAACTGCGTTCCCTGTGCAGCGAAAATACTCCGCAGGATTCTTTTTTATATTGCTTTGAGAGGAGAAAACAATGCTGAATAAGAAAACGATTGATGATATTAATGTAAAGGGAAAACGGGTGCTGGTGCGCTGCGATTTCAACGTACCGCTGCAGGACGGAAAGATTACCGATGAGAACCGTCTGGTAGCCGCTCTTCCCACGATTAAAAAACTGATCGCCGATGGCGGCAGGGTAATCCTCTGCTCCCATCTGGGCAAGCCGAAGGGAGAACCCAAGCCGGAGCTGTCTCTGGCGCCTGTGGCAAAGCGTCTGTCTGAGCTGCTGGGCCAGGAGGTGAAATTCGCCGCTGATCCCGAGGTAGTAGGCCCCAATGCGAAAGCGGCAGCAGCCGCCATGAAGGACGGAGATGTGATCCTGCTGGAGAATACCCGGTACCGCGCGGAAGAGACGAAGAACGGCGAAGCTTTCAGCAAGGAACTGGCTTCTCTGGCGGATGTATTTGTAGACGATGCTTTCGGCACCGCCCACAGAGCCCACTGCTCTAACGTAGGCGTGACCAAATATGTGGATACCGCAGTGGTTGGCTATCTGATGCAGAAGGAGATCGATTTCCTGGGCAACGCGGTGAACAATCCCAAGAGACCCTTTGTGGCAATCCTGGGCGGCTCAAAAGTTTCTTCTAAAATTTCAGTGATCAACAACCTGCTGGACAAGGTGGACACCCTGATTATCGGCGGCGGTATGGCATATACCTTCGCTAAGTCCCAGGGAAAGGAAATCGGAACATCCCTGGTAGAGGACGATTATCTGGATTACGCGAAGGAAATGGTAGAAAAGGCAAAAGAAAAGGGCGTGAAGCTGCTGCTGCCTGTGGATACCGTAGTAGCGAAGGAATTTTCCAACGATGCTCCCTCCAGAGTCGTAGAGGGCAGCATGAACGCTGACGAAATGGGCCTGGATATCGGGCCGAAGACCAGAGCGCTGTTTGCGGACGCCCTGAAGGACGCGAAGACAGTGGTATGGAATGGGCCGATGGGCGTATTCGAGATGCCTAACTTTGCGGCAGGTACCATCGCAGTGGCGAAGGCGCTGGCTGAGCTGAAGGACGCAGTCACCATCATCGGCGGCGGAGATTCCGCTGCTGCTGTCAACAACCTGGGCTTCGGCGACAAGATGACCCATATTTCCACCGGCGGCGGCGCTTCCCTGGAATTTCTGGAAGGCAAGGAGCTGCCCGGCGTTGTGGCTGCCAACGATAAATAATCCTGACAGACAGGGTTCTTTTATAAATTTTGACAGACAGGCGGCAGCGCCTGTCTGTCGGTGTATGGAGGGAGAATAAAATGCGTAGAAAAATTATTGCGGGAAACTGGAAAATGAACAAGACGCCCAGCCAGGCAGTGGCGCTGGTCAACGAGCTGAAGCCCCTGGTGGCCAACGATCAGGTAGACGTGGTCTTCTGTGTGCCGGCCATTTCCATTATCCCCTGTATCCAGGCGGCAAAGGGCAGCAATATTTCCATCGGCGCTGAGAATATGTATTTTGAGGAAAAGGGCGCCTTTACCGGAGAGATCGCGCCGGATATGCTGACAGACGCCGGGGTAAAGTACGTCATTATCGGCCATTCTGAACGGAGAGAGTATTTCGCAGAGACAGACGAAACGGTAAATAAAAAGGTGCTGAAGGCTTTTGAGCATGGCCTGACCCCTATTATCTGCTGCGGCGAATCCCTGAAGCAGCGGGAGCAGGGAATCACCATTGACTGGATCCGCCAGCAGATCAAAATTGCTTTCCTGAATGTGACGGCAGAGCAGGCGGCTGCGGCGGTCATTGCCTATGAGCCTATCTGGGCCATCGGCACAGGAAAAGTGGCGACAGCCCAGCAGGCGCAGGAGGTATGCCACGCCATCCGCCAGTGCATTACGGAGCTGTACGGCCAGGAGACTGGGGAAGCCATCCGGATTCAGTACGGCGGAAGCGTATCGGCAGCCAGCGCGCCGGAGCTGTTTGCCCAGCCGGATATTGATGGCGGCCTGGTAGGCGGCGCTTCTTTAAAGGCTGATTTCGGCAAGATTGTAAATTACGACAAACAGGAGTAAAAAGATGAGCAAGAAACCAACAGTATTAATGATCCTGGACGGATACGGACTGAATGATAAGACAGAGGGCAACGCGGTCGCCCAGGCGAATACGCCGGTGATGGATGAGCTGATGCGTACCTGCCCCTTCGTAAAGGGCAATGCCAGCGGCCTGGCTGTAGGCCTGCCGGAGGGCCAGATGGGCAATTCCGAGGTAGGTCATCTGAATATGGGCGCGGGCCGGATCGTTTATCAGGAGCTGACCAGAATTACAAAGGAAATCCAGGACGGCGATTTCTTTAAAAATGAAGCGCTGGTCAAAGCGATGGAAAACTGTAAGGCAAATGGTTCTGCCCTTCATCTGTGCGGCCTGGTATCAGACGGCGGCGTTCACAGCCATATCACCCATCTGTACGGCCTGCTGGAGAGGGCGAAGCGCTTCGGCCTGGAGAAGGTATATGTACACTGCTTCCTGGACGGCCGGGATACCCCTCCTGCTTCCGGAAAGGATTATGTCATCCAGCTGGAGGAGGAGATGAAGAAAATCGGCGTAGGGAAGGTGGCCGTGGTCAGCGGCCGCTATTACGCGATGGATCGGGATAACCGGTGGGACCGGGTGGAAAAAGCCTACCGGGCAATGGTGTACGGCGAGGGCGTCAAGGCGGCCAGCGCGCCGGAAGCGATCCAGGCTTCCTATGATGAGGATAAAACCGATGAATTTGTCATTCCTGTGGTAATCCAGGAAAATGGTGCGCCGGTGGCTACGGTAAAAGATCAGGATTCCATTGTATTCTTCAACTTCCGTCCTGACCGGGCCAGAGAGCTGACCAGAGCGTTCTGCGCGGATGAATTTACCGGATTTGAGCGGGAGAAACGGCTTCATACCTGCTTCGTATGCTTTACAGAATATGACGCTACGATTCCGAATACGCTGGTGGCGTTCCATAAGGTGACGATTACGAACACCTTCGGCCAGTTCCTGGCGGCGCATCATAAAACCCAGGCCAGGATTGCCGAGACAGAAAAATACGCTCACGTTACCTTTTTCTTTAACGGCGGCGTGGAGGAGCCCAATGAGGGCGAGGAGAGGATTCTGGTAAAATCTCCTTCCGTAGCCACCTATGACCTTCAGCCGGAGATGAGCGCCCCCGCCGTGTGCGGCAAGCTGGTGGAAGCCATCGAATCCGGAAAATACGACGTGATTATCGTAAATTTTGCCAATCCGGACATGGTAGGCCATACCGGCGTGCTGCCTGCAGCCATCAAGGCCATCGAGACGGTAGACGGCTGCGTGGGAAGGGCAGTGGAAGCGGTGAAGAAGATGGACGGCGTGATGTTCCTCTGTGCTGACCACGGCAACGCGGAGCAGCTGATCGACTATGAAACCGGCGAAAGCTTTACCGCCCATACCACCAATCCAGTGCCGTTCATCCTGATTAACGACCATAACGGATACCGGTTAAGAGAAGGCGGCTGCCTGGCAGATATCGCGCCCACCCTGATTCAGCTGATGGGGATGGAGCAGCCGGCCCAGATGACAGGAAAAAGCCTGCTGATCAGATAAAGGCAAATTGACATTTCCTTCTGCTGTCTATATAATATTAAAAGAATACCCAAGATAATGTTGAAAGGAGTATTGCGCATGGGCGAGTATCTGGGAATATTTTATATGGCCCTGGGAATTATATGGATGGGAAAAGGCGTGCTGAACCTGCTGGGAAAGGGCGTCCCGGAGGAGGCGAAGAGGAAGCTGACAGATGAGAATATACAGATTCTCATGAGAAAAACCGGGATCAGCTGTATTGTATTCGGCCTTCCGATGGTCGGCCTGGGGCTGATTCGAATGGGCCTCATTCCGATGTCTGTTCCTGCGATTGCTGTGATCGTAGTTCTTCTGGTCGTAGGGCTGGTGCTGTCAGTGAAAGCGGCGAAATTTGGCGCCTGAGCGAAGCCGGTCTGACAAACCCTTCTGCATATTATGGATTCCAGCTGTGAATACTGTTATTGCAGCCGAATATCCGCCTGAACGGATCGGCGGCGGTAACAGTATGGCAGCCAGGAAAGGAGTCTGATATGCGGAAGGGTTTTTTGATTGAAAGAGTATGCGGAAGGGAGATCCTGGATTCCAGAGGAAATCCCACAGTGGAGGCTGAAGTAGTGCTGGAGGATGGCACAGCGGGCCGGGCCTGTGTGCCGTCGGGAGCGTCTACGGGAAAGTTTGAGGCAGTGGAGCTGCGGGATCATGAGGGACGGTATGGCGGAAACGGTGTGAAATATGCGGTACACCATATGAATACAGAATGCTGTGATATTCTTCGGGGCCAGTGTGTCCTGGATCAGGAAAATGTGGATTATCTGCTGCGGCGGGCGGACGGGACGGAGAATAAAAGCCGGCTGGGAGCAAACGCCGTCCTGGGGGTATCCCTGGCGGCTGCCAGAGCGGCGGCGAAGGCTCTGGGAATACCCCTGTACGCTTATCTGGGCGGCTTCCGGGCCAGGCAGCTTCCTGTGCCTATGATGAATGTGCTCAACGGCGGGAGACACGCAGACAATACGGTGGATCTCCAGGAATTTATGATTATGCCGGCAGGTGCGGAAAATATAGCCAGCGCAATCCGGATGGGAGCAGAAATATACCATACGCTCAGAGGCATTCTGAAGGAAAAGGGATTATCCACCGGCGTGGGGGACGAGGGCGGCTTCGCGCCGGATGTGAAGGACGCTGCACAAGCGCTGTCCCTGCTGTCTCAGGCGGCAGAGCAGGCGGGATACCGGTTGGGCGATCAGGTCTGCTTCGCCATCGATGCCGCCGCCAGCGAGCTGTTTTCCGAGGAAAAGGGATGCTACTGCTTTCCTGGGGAAAGCAGGATGAAAGGGGAAGCAGTGACCCGGACTGCAGATGAGATGATCTCCTATCTGGAGGGACTGTGCCGGGCGTTTCCGATTGTATCCATAGAGGACGGCCTTCATGAGGAGGACTGGGATGGGTGGAAGAAAATGACCCGGAAGCGGGGAGACCGAGTGCAGCTGGTGGGGGACGATCTGTTTGTTACCAATACTAAACGGCTGGGCAAGGGGATCGAAAGCCAGACGGCCAATGCCATTTTGATAAAGGTAAACCAGATCGGGACATTGACGGAAAGCTTTGAGGCCATTGAAATGGCCCAGCAGGCAGGGTATGGTTGCGTGATTTCCCACCGGTCAGGGGAGACGGAAGATCCCTTTATCGCGGATCTTGCCGTGGCGGTTAATGCGGGGCAGATAAAAACAGGAGCGCCCTGCCGCTCAGACCGGAATGCCAAATATAATCAGCTGCTGCGCATAGACGGCGCGCTGGGACGGCGGGCGCTGTACCGGAACCCCTTCCGCTTTTGCTGAGGAAATATAACTGCTTTTTCCGGAAAAGAGTTGAAATTAACAGCCTTTTATGGTAGTATATCTGTGTTTGGCCATAGGAGGTGGGAAAATGGAAGTGTTAAAAGTGATTCTGACAGTGATTTTTGTTTTCATCTGTATCGTTTTAACAGTAATTGTGCTGGCACAGGAAGGAAAATCAGCGGGACTGACCGGTTCGATCAGCGGCGCTGCCGAGACTTTCTGGGGAAAAAATAAAGGTCGTACCATCGAGGGAAAGATTGAGAAGTGGACAAAGTATGTGGCGATTGCTTTTATGGTAGTTGCCCTGCTTTTAACAGTTATCGGATAAAAAGAGGACGAACTGATGAATTTACCGCCGGCAGACTGGAGTGTACCGGCGGTAAGTTTTTTTATTTCATAGAGAACTGCGTTCCCTATGAAACAAAAATGCTTCGCAGGATCCTTTTTTATTTTACCGAATCGGGAAGATTCCCTGCTTCCTGCTGCGCGGGCGATAAGCGCAGGCGGGGCAATCGCGCGCCGGCCGCAAGGCGTCTGGTCATAAAGATCAGCAGAGATGATAAGCGCAGGCGGGGAGGAGATGCCGGACAGGCAGGAGATGAGATGGAAGAAAAGAAGAAAATGATATTGGAGCTGTTCCGGGAACCTGGCTACAGGCCGATGAAGCTGAAGGAGCTGGCGGTACTGCTGGATGTTCCGAGAGAGCGGCGGGAGGAGCTGAAGGAGGTTCTGGACCGGCTGCTGGAAGAGGGCAGCATCAGCATTTCCCGACGGGGGAAATATGGGAGAGCTGGCAGCTTTGCGATTGAGGGGATTTTCCGCGGAACCCGGCGGGCTTTCGGCTTTGTGACAGCTGAGGGCGAGGAACAGGACATTTATATCGCGGAAGAAAATACGATGAACGCTATGGACGGGGATCGGGTGCAGGTG
This sequence comes from uncultured Lachnospiraceae bacterium, assembly GCA_944383605.1. GTDB lineage: Bacteria > Bacillota > Clostridia > Lachnospirales > Lachnospiraceae > Paralachnospira_A. The sequence goes on along the minus strand of CALWQE010000242.1, from coordinate 5,918 downwards.
TCGGTCATCAGCCCGGGCGATGGGGCCAGGCGGCCGGAGGGCCGGGTGACGCGAATCCTGGAGAGAGCGGTTCATACGGTAGTAGGCGTGCTGGAAAAAAATAAAGGGTACGGATTTCTGGTTCCCGATGATCAGAAAATGCATACGGATATTTTTATTCCTGCCGGAAAAGATATGGGAGCGGCTGACGGCTGCAAAGCGGTGGCGAAAATTACCGGTTACGGAGACGGACGCCGCAGGCCGGAGGGAGAGATTATTGAGATTCTGGGCCATATTACTGATCCGGGGGTAGATATTTTGTCAGTGATCCGCGCCTTTGACCTGCCGGTGGAATTTCCGGAGGATGCGGCAAAGGAGGCGGAGAAAATCCCTGAAACGGTGCCGGAGAAAGAAATGGCAGGCAGGACTGACCTGCGGGAGCTGGCGGCCGTTACCATAGACGGGGAGGACGCAAAGGATCTGGACGACGCCATTACGCTGTCCAGGGAAGGGGAGATCTGGCATCTGGGCGTTCATATCGCCGATGTGAGCTACTATGTGACAGAGGGCTCTGCCCTGGATCGGGAAGCCCTCCGGCGGGGAACCAGCGTCTACCTGACAGACCGGGTCATCCCCATGCTTCCCCGGAAGCTGTCAAATGGTATTTGTTCCCTGAATGAAGGGGAAGACCGGCTGGCTTTAAGCTGTCTGATGGAAATTGACGGCGGCGGAAATATCCGCGGCTATAAAATAGAGGAAACAGTAATCCGGGTGAAGCGGCGGATGACCTATACGAAGGTACAGGAAATCCTGGACGGCAGTCAGGAAGCCGCAAGGGAATATGAGGAACTGACGCCTCTGTTTTTCCAGATGAAGGAGCTGTCTGCCCTGCTGCGGCAGAAGCGGGAGGGAAGGGGCGCTCTGGGCTTTGACTTTCCAGAGAGCAGGATTTTGCTGGATTCGGAAGGCCATCCGGCGGAGATTCGGCCCTATGAGCGGAATACGGCTACGAAAATAATTGAGGATTTTATGCTGGCTGCCAATGAGACGGTAGCGGAGGATTTCTACTGGCAGGAGATTCCCTTCCTTTACCGTACCCACGAGGTTCCCGATCCGGACAAAATCCGCCAGCTGGCGCTGCTGATCCGGAATTTCGGCTATGGAATCAAGGGCGTGAAAACAGAAGTCCACCCCAAGGAGCTGCAGAAGCTGCTGGCCAGGATCGCTGATTCGCCGGAGGAGGGGCTGATCAGCCGCCTTACCCTGCGCGCTATGAAGCGGGCCAGGTATACCACCGAGTGCAGCGGCCATTTTGGGCTGGCGGCAAAATATTACTGCCATTTTACCTCGCCGATCCGCCGGTATCCAGACCTGCAGATTCACCGGATTATCCGGGAAAATCTGAAAGGCAGGCTGGACGAAGAAAGACGGGACCACTATGAAGAAATCCTGCCGGAGGTGGCCAGACTTTCCAGCGACCGTGAGCGCAGGGCGGACGAAGCGGAGCGGGAGACCGAGAAGGCCAAGAAGGCGGAATACATGGCGCATCGGCTGGGAGAAAGCTTTGAGGGCATAATCAGCAGCGTAACCGCCTGGGGCATCTATGTAGAGCTGGAAAATACAGTGGAGGGCCTGGTGCATGTGACGGACCTGCTGGATGATTATTATGAGTTTGACGAAAAGGCTTATGAAATGAGAGGCGAGCATACCGGAAATGTATTCCGGCTGGGCCAGCGCATCTCAGTGACCGTAAAGGAAGCAGATCTGCGGGCAAAGGCCGTTTATTTTACCCTGTGTCAGGACGCGTAAGCAAGACAGGGATTTTGTCTGAAGGAGGAAAGGATGTCAAAGGAGCATTATAAACTGGTGGCCAACAATAAAAAGGCCAGGTTTGATTATTTTATAGAAGACACCTATGAGGCGGGCATTACCCTGGTGGGGACGGAGGTGAAGTCTCTGCGGATGGGAAAATGCAGTATTAAAGAGTCGTTCATCCGCATCGAGAAGGGGGAGCTGATCCTTTATGGGATGCATATCAGCCCCTATGAAAAGGGCAATATTTTCAATAAAGATCCCCTGCGGCCCCGAAAGCTGCTGCTCCATAAATCTCAGATCAACAAGCTGGCCGGCGCCTTAGCCCAGAAGGGCTATACCCTGGTGCCTCTTCAGGTGTACTTTCGGGGCAGCCTGGCAAAAGTAGAGATCGGTCTGGCCCGGGGCAAGAAGCTGTATGACAAGCGCCAGGATATTGCGAAGAAGGATCAGAGAAGAGAGGCGGAAAAAGAATTTAAGGTAAAAAACCTGTATTGACAGCCAGAAAGGAGTCTGCTACACTTTAATTCTGATAAAAGAATCTGATGGACAGCAGACGATCCTTTTCTATTTCATAGGAAACTGCGTTCCCTATGAAACAAAAATGCTCCGCAGGATTCTTTTTTACCAGGGGCAGTACTGGTTTCGACAGGGGGTTTGAAGTCGGAGAAGCTATCCGCAGTTATGCGTCAAATAACGCCAATAAATATAAACGCTGAAGATAATTTAGCATACGCTGCCTAATGGCAGCTGTCAGCCTCAGGGCACTCACATCCTGAGATCCTGGCATCGACTCTGTGAGAAACGACATACGTTAAGCTTTGCGCGTATGGGCGTATCATGAAGCTACTGAAGACGGGAGGCTGCCGGTTGCCGCCCGTTGGAGGGAATGTGAAAGAAGCGGCTATGATAGTAGAAGGACGATGGACGGTCTCTTGGACATGGGTTCGATTCCCATCTGCTCCAGTACAGCGAGAAAATCCGAACCTTTATCCGATTGGATGCAGGTTCGGATTTCTTATTTCATAGGAAACTGCGTTCCCTTGCTTTTCTTGCCGCGATCAAGCGGTGGCTGCTGCAAATGGACTGTGTTCCTGCCAAAGCGTTTGTCGCGCAAATGAAAAAATGTCTTGTCGGGGTGTCCCGCAATATCATGCAGAATTATGCGGAAGAATTTGAACATACAAAATAGCCGTCCGGCCGCAGCCGGGCGGCTGTTTTGTATGTTCCGGTATTCCGCCGGCGTTTTCGTCACATTTTTCTGCCGGATTTCATATCCATATATCAGAGGCGGGATGACTTCCGCCTCTGTCAGCGGCGGGGAACAAAGCGGTGAAAGGATGTGAGAAGCGTGAGCAGATACGGGATCGATGTATCGGAGTATCAGGGAAACATCCGGTGGCAGGAGGTAAGGCGCAGCGGAGCAGAATTTGCTATCCTTCGCTCAGTAAAGCGCAATCTGACGCCGGACAAACGTTTTGAGGAAAATTACAGAGGCTGCCGGGAGCAGGGACTTCTGGCAGGCGTTTATAAATACAGCTACGCAATGACGAAGAAAGAAGCCAGGCAGGAGGCCTGGGCGGTGCTGGAGCTTCTGGCTGGCCGCCGGCTGGAGCTGCCGGTTTTTATGGATGTGGAGGAGCCGGGGCACAGGGCGCTGCCAAAAGCAGAGCTGACCGCCCTGATCCGTGCGAGTCTGAGAACGATGATAGACGGCGGGTACCCGGCAGCTATTTACTGCAATCTGGACTGGTACCGCCATGTACTGGAGACGGAAGCATTCCGGGATACCGGCTTTTGGATTGCCAGCTACGGCCCGAATAACGGGCAGGCGGTAAAAAAATTTCAGCCGGAGGTGGGAGAGATCTGCTGGCAGTATACCAGCCGGGGCAGTGTGCCTGGAATCCAGGGAAACGTAGATTTGAATCTGCTGTATGAGGATTATGGAGATGGGGCTGCTGCCAATGGGCCGGTAAAGCCTTTCCGGGTGCAGGTGTCTATTGATGACCTGATTATCCGTACCGGGCCGGGGATCGGGTATCCCCGGGCAGGCGGCTATACCGGCGCCGGCGTATTCACCATCGTTGCGGTAGCTGCCGGGCCCGGCAGCGCCGCAGGCTGGGGACAGCTGAAATCCGGCGCAGGCTGGATCTCCCTGGACTACTGCAGGAGACTGGACAGTTAAAACAGCCGCACAGCCGGTCAATAAAAAAGAATCCTGCTTTGCAGGATTCTCCGCCTGCGGCGGCTCCTTTTCCTTCTGGATGTGCGCAGCTTACGAACAAAGGCAGCAATTTGGCCATGCAGGCCACAGACCGCCTGACAGAAAACAAAAATGGTGCTATACTGATATGAAGGATATAGAGAAAGGATTGGAGGTTTCAGAGCATGGAGAAAAAAGTAGCGCTTGTATATTTTTCCCCTACAGGAAATACCAGAAAGACATTGGAAGCAATGGCGGAAGCGATTGGAGGGCGGACAGAAACCGTTGACCTGACTGTGCCCCGGAATGGGCAGGCCTGTCAGCTGGGCCCGGAGGACTTTGCGATTTTTGGCGTGCCGGTGTACGCCGGAAGGATTCCGGCGGTATCCAGGGAGCGGTTCCTCACCGTTCGGGGCGACCATACTCCCTGTATTGTGGCTGTCACCTATGGAAACAGAGATTTCGACGACGCTTTGCTGGAGCTGGCAGACCTGGCTGCGGCGCAGGGCTTTGAGGTAAAAGGCGCCGCTGCTGTGGTGGGCCGCCATACATATGGAGAGATTCAGACAGACCGCCCGGACGCCGATGACCTGGAGCAGGACAGGGCGTTTGCCAGAAGGGTTCTGGAAAAGCCGGAAGATGCTCCGGCAGCAGAAATTCCCGGAAACCGTCCCTATAAGGAAGGCGGGGCCGGAGGCTCCTTCCGTCCCCTCACCTCAGACGCTTGTGTGAAATGCAGGCGGTGCGTGAAGGAATGTCCGGTACAGGCCATCGGGGAAGACTGCGTGACCATCAGCGACAGCTGCATTTCCTGTTTCCGCTGTATCCGTCAGTGCCCGGCTCACGCCAAAAATATGGACACCGAAGAATACCGGGCATTTGCGGATATGTTTACGGAACGGCTGAAGGAAAGAAGAGAAAACCAGTATTTCATCTGATGGTTTCGTCTTTCTTTCATGTGCATTTTACTGCCTTTAACGGCGATTTTCTTTGCTTTTTCTCTGCCGTCTGCTATAATGGATTTGCCTGCCGGATTTAAGGCTTGTCCGCGGGTCTTGGCGCGGGACAGGCAGCGAAAAGGAAAGTCTGAGAAAAAGGAGAGAAACGGTCTATGCGGTTGGAGAAGTTTCAGGATTATCTGAAAAAGAAAAATATAAAATATCAGTACACAGAGGAAGATGACTGCGGCAGCATTGATTTTGAATACCGGGGAATCTTTTATCATGTATGGGAGTTCCCGGAGCCGGAGCGGGGCGCCCAGTCCAATGTGAGAACGGGCGGGAGGCAGGAAGAGTTTTACGGCGATTACGAAAACGCCGTCATTGACGTAATGGAGCGCTGGCAATGGTAATCAGCCGCCTCTTCCGCCTCCGGCAAAGCCTGTGACGCTTTGCTCTATTTTTCCTGGAAAAATTCAATTTCCTCGCCGCAGGGGCCGATGCAGAAAGCCATGCGAAGCGGGAATGGAGGCTGAGCGGGGATGGTTACATCGGCAGGCTCTGCTGTAATCTGATAGCCGGCTGCCCGTACCAGCTCCACAGCCCGGTCTACCTGGTCGGTAGCCAGGGCAAAGTGCCGGATGCTGCCGCTTTCCATGCAGGAATCCCCGTCTGCGCTGATTTCCATCAGGCTGTTCCCGGTATCCAGCATGGCTCCGGCAGTATTTCCCTCGCCCCAGCGGCGGACAAAAGGAAGGCCCAGGATATCATGGTAAAAATGAATGGTTTTTTCGAAAGCCTCTGCGCCGTGAGCTTTTAATGAAATATGATGGGTTCCTGTAATTAGCTTTTCCATTTTTTATTCCTCCTTCATTGCAATAAGTGTAAAACTCGCCTGTGCGTTGCCGCAGAGCGAATATCAGATGGGGGAGTAATCCCATACCTGATTTGGAATTACTTTGAAAATCCGCCGCCGGATAGGCGGC
>CALWQE010000241.1 GCA_944383605.1 uncultured Lachnospiraceae bacterium | reverse complement strand
ACGGCTGTGCTGAACAGCACTGTCACCATGGTGGATGTGACCAAGTGTAAAATGTACATGAGAAATTTCGGCGAATTTTTTAATAACCAGATTCAGTGCGCCGGAACGATTATTCTGTCCAGGACGGATAAGGCGGACGAAGGGAAGGTCACGCAGGCGGTGAAGCTGCTTAGGGAGGTAAATCAGACCTCTCCGATTGTGACAACGCCTATCGCCCAGCTGGACGGAAAGAAAATGATGGAGACGATAGAAGGCGTTAAGCCGCTGGCGGAATCCATGATGGAAGAAGCCTGCCCGGTATGCGGCGGGCATCATGACCATGGACACAGCGAAGCATGCGGCGGGCATCATGACCACGAACACAGCGAAGCGTGCGGCTGCCATCATGATCATGAACACGGCGGCGAATGCGGCCATGACCATCACCATCATCACGCAGACGAGGTATTTTCCAGCTGGGGCCAGGAGACGGTCAGGGCTTACAGCCGGGAGGAGCTGGAGGCTATTCTGAAAACGTTAGGCGAGTCTGAGAATTATGGCACTGTGCTGCGGGCCAAAGGCATGGTAGCAGGAAAGGATGGACAGTGGATTTATTTTGATATGGTGCCCGGCGAGACAGATATCCGTTCCGGCGCGGCTGAGTTTACCGGCAGACTGTGCGTGATCGGCTCTCATCTGAGGGAAGACCGGCTGGCAGAGCTGTTTGGCCTGGGGAATGCGGCAGGATCAGTAGATCAGAAAGGCTGAATAAAATGGAAGAAGAGGTACAAGTACCGGTATATCTGGTAAATGGTTTTCTGGAGGCTGGAAAGACCAGCTTTCTCAGCTTTACCATAGGACAGGAATATTTTGATATCAATGAGCCGACGCTGCTGATTTTATGCGAGGAGGGAGAGGAAGAATATGATCCCTCTGTGCTGCGGGCTCATAATACCCAGGCGGTTATCGCAGAGGATCTGGAGGGATTTACGCCGGAATTTCTCCGAAAGCTGGAGGAGGAATATCATCCGGGCAGGGTGCTGGTGGAGTATAATGGCATGTGGCAGACCGGACAGTTTTATCAGATGGAGCTGCCTGCGGGCTGGGCGGTTGTCCAGCAGATTACCATCGTGGACGCCTCCACCTGCCAGGTTTATATGAACAATATGAAATCCCTTTTCCTGGATATGGTGCGGGGCTCTGAACTGGTGATTCTCAACAGATGCGCCGCAGATCAGCCGCTGGCCTCTTTCCGCCGGAATATTAAGGCGGTGAATCAGAGAGCCGAGATTGTTTTTGAAAATGAAAGCGGAGAGATGGAGGATATTTTCCAGGATGAGATGCCCTTTGACCTGAACGCGGATATTGTGGAGATTCCGCTGGAGGATTATGGGATCTGGTATCTGGACGCCCTGGAGCATACCGCCCGGTATGTGGGAAAAACCGTCCGGTTTCGGGCGAAGGTGATGAAAGACCGGCGGATAGGCCACGGCCTGTTCCTTCCGGGAAGGATGGCCATGGCCTGCTGCGAGGAAGACACCTCCTTTATCGGCTTTCTCTGCAAAAGCCCCGAGGCGGAAAAGATGAAAAACGGCCAATGGATTACGCTGACGGCAAAAATAGCAGAGGAATACTCCCGTGTCTACCGGGATAAAGGGCCGGTGCTCTATGCGGTCGCTATCGAAGAAGCTGAACCCATCCCCAACGATATGGTTTATTTTAACTGAATCAGGGAGGGCCCGGTTTGGAAATAGCAGGACAAAGGAAAAGAGAGGAAAGGAAGATGGATATTCAGTTGATTGCCCTGGATCTTGACCGGACAACGCTGGATGGACAGGGCAGGCTGTCTGAGGCAAACAGGGCGGCCATTACCCGGGCAATAGAAAAGGGCGTCCATGTGGCGGTGGCTACGGGAAGGGCTTTTTCCACTATCCCGGCGGAGGTGCTGGCGATTCCGGGGATTGAGTATGCCATAACCTCCAATGGAGCGGCAGTGTATCATGTGCCGGACCGGCGGATGATGGTTTGCCATAAACTGTCAGGCACAGCGGTAGACCGGATTCTGGAGCTGACAGAGGGGAAAGGAGAATACGAAGCCTTTATTGATGGGGTGGCCTATGCTTCCCGCAGATATACGGAGAATCCCGAGGCATTTGGAGCAACAGGCCAGGCTGTCCGTTATATTAAGGAAACCCGCCATCCCATTGACGATATGATCCGGTTTATCAGAGGCCACAGAGAGCAGCTGGACGCCCTGGATCTGGTGGTAACAGACGAGAAGAAAAAAGAGGCCTGGTGGAAGCTGCTGGAGGCTCAGGTACCGGATATCTATATTACCTCATCCGTATTCCGGCTGCTGGAGATTTCGGATATCCATTCCGGCAAGCGGGCCGGGCTGGAATATATCCTCCGGCTGTACGGCGTGGAAGCCGGACGGGCCGCCGCCTTCGGAGACGGGGAAAACGATGCGGAGATGGTAGCCTTCGCCGGTGTGGGCATAGCTGTGGAAAATGCAGCGGAGAGTGTGAAAAAAGCCGCCGTTTACATTACCTCCGCCCATGATCAGGACGGGGTGGCAGAGGCTTTCGAGAAATATCTGAATATCTGAAAAAGAATCCTGCGGAGCATTTTTGTTTCATAGGGAACGCAGTTTCCTATGAAATGAAAAAGCGGATATCAAAACAAGGAGACGGACCGGCAGAGAAGCCCAGGCTTGAAAAAGCCCGGGATTTTCTGCCGGTTCGTCTCCTCTTTGCATTTCAGGGATGGAAAAGATGCATATTAAAGATACATATTTTCCCGGGACGGTTCACAGGTGTAGTGAATCCCCAGCTGCATAAAGGTCTTGATGTCCACTTCAGAGAGGGCGACGGACACATGGCTGTGGCAGCCCTTCAGCTTGGGCAGCTGACGCAGGGCGTGCATGGCTGTCGGATCGGTGGCAGCGCAGGCAGACAGGGCGATCAGCACCTCGTTGGTGTGAAGGCGGGGATTTTTGTTTCCCAGATAATCGGTTTTCAGATGCTGGATCGGCTGGATGGCCTCCGGTGCGATCAGATGAATATCATGGTCGATATTGCCCAGCGCTTTCACCGCGTTCAGCAGCAGAGCGGCGGAGGCGCCCAGCAGGTCAGAGGTTTTTCCGGTGATCATCCGGCCGTCCTCCAGCAAAAGAGCGGCGGCAGGCGCCTCGGTTTTCTCAGCCAGCCGCAGCGCGGCCGGAACCACAGGGCGGCTTTCCTTCGTCAGCTTCTCCTGCTTCATCAGCACTTCGATTTTGTAAATCTCAGATTCGCTTCCTTTTCCCTCTGCGAAGTTATTCAGCGCCTGATAATAGCGGTAGATGATCTCCTGGCGTGAAGCTTCACGGCAGACTTCATCGTCCTCCAGGCAGAATCCTGCCATATTGACGTCCATATCGGTGGGAGAAGCATAGGGGCATTCGCCGTAAATGCCCTCAAAGATCGCGGTAAGCACCGGGAAAATTTCAATGTCCCGGTTGTAGTTGACCGCGGTTTTCCCGTAAGCCTCCAGGTGGAACGGGTCAATCATGTTGATATCGTTCAGGTCAGCTGTGGCCGCCTCATAGGCCAGGTTCACCGGGTGCTTCAGAGGAAGGTTCCAGATGGGAAATGTCTCGAACTTGGCATAGCCTGCCTTGATTCCTCTTTTGTTTTCATGGTACAGCTGAGACAGGCAGGTAGCCATTTTTCCGCTGCCGGGCCCCGGCGCGGTGACGATGACCAGGGGACGGCAGGTACGGATATAATCGTTCTTTCCGTAGCCTTCATCGCTGACGATATGGGATACCTGGTTGGGATATCCGTCAATCACATAATGGATATAGACCGGTACGCCGGCCTTCTCCAGCTTTGCCTTAAACTGGTCGGCCGCTTTCTGGCCGTCATACTGGGTGATGACTACGCTGCCCACATAAAGGCCCAGATCCATGTATACGGATCGAAGGCGCAGCACATCTTTGTCGTAAGTAATGCCCAGATCACCCCGGATTTTGTTTTTTTCAATATCCTTAGCGCTGATGACAATGACGATTTCCGCCTGATCCGCCAGAGTCAGCAGCATTTTCAGCTTACTGTCAGGCTCGAAGCCGGGCAGAACCCGGGAAGCGTGGTAGTCGTCAAACAGCTTTCCTCCAAACTCCAGGTACAGTTTGTCAAACTGGCTGATCCGTTCCCGGATCTTTTCTGACTGCAGCCGTGTATATTTTTCGTTGTCAAATCCTTTTTTCACAATCTATTCCCTTCCTCTTTCGCGCATTCTATCATTTATTGTAGCACAGGGGAAAGGAATTTGCACCATCCCAACAGGGAACAGGGTCAGAGAAATTTTTTCATTTCTTCGATGTTGTTTTGTTCAGTTTTCAGGAGACGGTCGGCCAGGGCGATTACTTTTTCGTTGCTCTGGTCGTAATCGTTTTTGCTCTGGATGATTTTGGTTACGCCCATCGTACTGCCCTGGATCATCATATCCGCCATGTGGGAGACGGAAGGATCGGCCAGAGTTTTCATCGTAGTCATCATCTGAGAGGAAATTTTCGCCATGGCGGAAAGATTTTCCCGGTCTCCGCCCAGGCTGGTCAGCATCCGGTCAGCTTCGGCATAAATGGATTCATATTCGCTGAGCTGGCGGTGCAGCGCCTGAGAAAAGCCTTTATGGTCTGTGTGGGCCAGCATTTCCAGAATGCCCTGGCGGCCCATCTGCGTGTTCTGGCGGATAAAATTCAGCATGGTAATATCATTGATCATAGCGACCTCCATAAAAGATTTGATATTTTTTATGGAGAGTATGCGCGGGACGGCAGGATTTTATTCCTGACTGTTTTGCGCATTTTTTTGCGCATGATACTGTTTACTGCCGGAAGAGACGGTCATATTCTATGGTCTGGGAAAACTGCAGTTCATAGATCGACCAGTTTGTCACAGCTTCATAATCTCCTTCCGGAATCTGGAACCGGATATAGCGTATGGTTTCTGTGCCAAAGGAAAAAGTTTCCATATCCTCTGTGCGGTACTCCAGTCTGTGCCAGCTGACGCCGTCAGCGGAGCAGGAGATGTCCA
>CALWQE010000240.1 GCA_944383605.1 uncultured Lachnospiraceae bacterium | reverse complement strand
CCCTCGCCATCTTCAGTGCCTTTTCCTTCTGAACAGGTGCCGGCTTTTCTCCCGCCCATCGCAGGAAGTTGGTTCGGTAAATGGCATCCAGCGCCTCTTCCGGCAGCGCCAGGCCATACAGCCGGTTATCATTGAATACGCAGGTCTCCTGCTCCAGGAAGTTTTCCATTTCCCGGATCTTTTTTATCCCGCTTCTCAGCTCCTCTTCTGCGGAAGACTCGTCATTTCCTCCGTAATTGTCAGTACCGAACAGAATCCGATTCTGATATTTCAGGAAAAACTCCCTGGCCCGCTGCCGGCAGATAGAAAAGTTAAAATACATCTCCGAACCGGGCGTAATGTCCAGATGGACCTTCGGATGCCGCTCCATAAATGCGTCCAGCCGGTCCAGATCGTCGGACAGGAAATAAAAGTGCGGAATCGTCAGGTTCAGGTTCGGAAACTTTTCCAGGATCCTGTCCGTTTCCTCATAAAAGCTCTCATATCCCGGAGTATCGCTGCCGTAGAACCACCCGAAATCATACATCCTCTTGGGAACCCGGTTTATATCCCAGAACTCCTTCGGATCGCCGATGTGGAACATAATCGGTACATTTTCCTGCTCCAGATATTCCCAGAACGAGTCAAAATTCTCATGATAATAGGGAATCGTCCACTGTTTACGATACAGCGGCTTGTTTTGTATCTTGATACCGTCAAAACCCGCGGCCATCAGTTCCTGGGCCTGTTCCCGGCCATTCCAGAGTTCCCACTGCTTCTCCGGCTCCGGATAGATCACGCCGCCGAAGGCGTAGACTTTTTCCGGTTCCATGGCCTTTGCCAGCAGCGACAGCGGATTGCGCAGCAGCATCTTTCCCTCCCACAGTACAATATTGTGAATGCAGACCGCATCCAGCTGCGCCTCGCGGACATACCGCAGCACGTCGTCCAGATTCTCATACAGGGTCTCCTTCGACGTCCTGGCCAAATGGTAGTGCCCGTCAATCAATCGTCTCTTCATCATTCTGTCCTCCTATCCTTTGATTCCTGTAGAAGCCACTCCTTCAATAAACTGCTTCTGTCCTACCGCAAACACCAGGACACAGGGGATTGTAACCATAACGCTGGCCGCCATCAGAAGGTTGTTTTTCGTATCATAGGCGCCTTTAATGGCCGCCACGGCCACCGCCAGCACCCGGTACTCCTCCGTATTGGTGATAATCAAAGGCCACATCAGATCGTTCCAGGTGGAATTGAACGCAAATATAGCCAGCGTCACCAGCCCGCCCTTGGCCAGCGGAAGCATAATCCGGGTGTATATGCCCCAGTAGCCGCATCCATCGATCCGCGCCGCCTCTTCCAGCTCAAAGGGAATCCCCATGAAAAACTGGCGAAGCAGAAACGTTCCGAATATGCTGGGCACCAGCGGCAGAATCAGCCCTATATAAGTATCTGTAAGATGAAGATTGTAAATCAGCAGATACCGGGCGATAATGGTCATCTGCCCCGGAACCATCAGCACAGCCATAAGAAATAAAAACAGCTGACTGCGGTACTTGAAATCGATTCTGGCAAAGGCGTATCCCGCCAGAGAACAGACAAATAATTGTCCCACAATGACGCCGACCACCATGATAATGGAATTTTTATAGTACAGCAGGAAATTCATGCTGGTCAGCACATATTCAAAATTGTCAAGCGTCCACTTCTCCGGGAACCACACAATGGGGATCTGCACCGTTTCCGCATAAGTCTTGAAAGCTGTCAGAACCATCCACAGAAACGGCAGAATCATTATGATCAGACCCAGCATCAGCACGGTAAAAGACAGCACCTGAATTTTCTTTACTTTAGGCCTTTTTTTCTTTCCTGCATCAGTCATAATGCACCCACTTTCTCTCACCCCAGAACTGCACAAGAGTCACGGCCAGTATAATAACAAACAATATCACCGCTTCCGCCGACGCATATCCCATTCTCGAATGTACAAACGCCTTTTGATAAATACCGTACACCATGGTTCTGGCGGCGTCTTCTATCGGGCCATAGGAAGCGTTGATAAATATGTAAATCAGGTCGAACACCTTCAGGCTGTTCATAAACTCCATGATGATAACAAAAAACAGGCTGGGCGTAATCAGAGGCACGGTAATCTTTCTAAAACACTGAAAAGAAGTCGCCCCTTCCATCCTTGCCGCCTCGTAATACATGCCAGGCACGTTCTGAAGTCCTGCCAGCAGAATAATCATGTCATATCCAATCCCCTGCCAGATCGCTACCAATATGATAGCTGCAAAAAAGTACTTGGGATCCGCCATCCAGTAGGGTCCCTGAATTCCAAAAAACGCTAAAATTGCATTGACAATGCCGTACTGCGAATTGAACAGATATCTCCACACCAGGCCGATAGCCACCGTCATTGTAATGGAAGGAAGAAAATAGACCACGCGGAACATACCGCGGAAGGGAATCCTCTGATTCAGGAAATATGCCAGCACCAGAGAAATCGATACGCCAACCGGCACCTTAAATACCGTGTAAATCAGGGAATTTTTCAGTTCCGTCCACGTGGCAGGGTCCGCGAAGAGTTCTTTAAAGTTCGCAAGTCCTATAAACTCCCCCGCTCCGCTCAACTTCCAATCCGTCAAAGACATATAGAATGCAAAAAAAATGGGGCCTACGGAGAATATCAGCATCAGAATCAGCAGCGGAGAAATAAACAAGTATCCCCAAAAGTTGTCCGTATTGTAAAATGCTTTCTTCCGCTTTGATACCATTTCCATCTCACCTTTCATAACAGATCAGGGCGCTTTTAAAGCGCCCTGTCTCCTGCTGCAGCCTACTGCGTCAGCGCCGTACATTGATCTGCATACCTCTGAACAATTTCCTGGATTCCAGCCCTGTCCAAACCGGTAGTCAGATATACTTCTCCGATACAGGAGTTAAACTGATCCTGAAATTCCGTATTGTATTCTGCCGAATACAGAATAGGAACCAGCGTATAGTTCTCCAGTGTCGTCTGAATCGCTGTAACGTCGATACCCAGCCCTGCTTCATATGTATCAAAACACTCCAGATGAGCTGTCAGGCCGGCTGCTGACAGAGTGGTCATGCCTTCTTTGGATGCGGCGTATTTCAAAAAGCTCTGTACTTCCGCCTCGTGGTCCGTACCTGCGTATCCCGCCATGCTGCATACGCTGAAAGAGCAGGCCTTTCTCGCGCCTTTCGGAATCGTAGACACACCGATATTTTCCGCTCCCAGCGCTTCAGCAAACGTTACGATTTTAGGCGGCGCGCCGAATACCATAGCGGCCTGACCTGACTGAAAATACGTTTCGCCCTGAATTTCCGTCATCTGCGCGCCCGTAGGTGTACTGCCATCCGTATACATCATATCGTATACAAAGGACCAGCCGTCTACTGCCGAATCTTCGGCAAACAGCGGCACGCTGTTTACATAGTCAAACTCGTCGTTTCCTGCCGAAAACAGCCATTCGTGCATCGATCCCTGCCCCGTATCAAGCCGGAAGCAGTATCCGTACTGGCTCCCATCGTCTTTCGTCAGAGCCGCCGCCGCTGTCCGGAAGTCATCCCAGGTCCAGTCTTCCGAAGGATACTCCAATCCCGCTTCATCAAACATGGCCTTATTGTAGATCAGCACATTGGGATCCAGCAGGAACGGTACGCCATAATAGCTTCCGTCGTCACCCTTCAGCAGATCGGTCGCCGTCTGCGAATACTTATCCAGTTCCATTACGTCTTCGTTCAAAGGCAGCATGTATCCCGCAGGAAGATACTCGATCAGGTGCGCCAGATTGACCCAGAAAATATCCGGTGCGTCATCTCCCGTAGCAAGCGTAGTCTCCAGCTTTGTCCAGTACTCTGCCCAGGGCAGCTGCGTCGGTTCAATGGTAATGTGGGCATTTTCCTCCTGTGCTTCAAAATCCGCAATCAGCTGTTCAATTTGTTCTTTAAACAGCGCATCCCAATAGTAGAAGCTCAGCGTCACCTCTTCGCCTTCTACCCCCCGGCTGCTCGCTGTCTCCGTCTGCTGTCCCGCTGCTTCAGCCGCAGAAGTTCCGGTATCCGTTTCCGATCCCGAGCACGCACTCAAAATACCGGCCAAGCCGACCGTCACCATCAACCCCAACCATTTTTTCTTCATTTCCTTCTCCCTTCTGCCGCCGGCGCTGACGGCAATTCACCCCGTAAACGACGTGCGCCTCCGCCGTTTTTGTTTCATTTATTTCGCACTTGTTTCTCATGCTGGTATTGTAACACAGTTCACTGATTGTTTCAAGATATTTTTAATATTTTATCTAATTTTCTCTCGTATTTCGTTATTTTTTTGTCATTTTTGCCCTGTAACTCAAGTATTATTGACTTTATTTCATGCTTATATTATAATTTTACGTAACATAACTGAAACTAATCATTTTTGTTTCTATATGTTTATATAAATTACTTTTCAAACAAAGGAGATTTTGATAGAATACAATCAGAATGTGTGATATGAAAATCGGAGGACGAACGCCATGACCATTCGAGAATTTGCAAAGCTATGCAATGTATCTCCAGCTACTGTTTCACGCTACTTCAACGGCGGGGCTGGATTGAGTCCTGCAGTTGCAGAAAACATTCAGAAAAAGGCCGATGAAGTCGGGTATAAACCAGCTTCCAGACTTAAGAAAGCAAAAGAGGGGAATCATCTCTTCGTCGTCTTTACCCCCTTATGGAGACACTGTTTTTTCAGCAACCTCCTGACCTGTCTGGAGCAGACGGCTCGGAAACTGGGATTTCAGATGCTGGTTCTTCCCTCCGGGGTTTCTGATCCGGCCAGCTATATGTCTCTGCTGCGGACGCTCTCCCCCATCGGCGCACTTCTGTTCGACGAGCTTTCTGACGATCCGCTGTCCGAGATGCTCTATAAAGAGCGGATTCACGCCGTCATGTGTGCCGGAGTTTCTTTAAACCGCCATTTTCCCTCTGTACACGTAGACGACATGGCCGCTGCATACGACGGAACCAATTATCTGATGAAGCTGGGGCATAAAAACATCGGCCTCATTTCTGCCAAAGCGCAGTCTATCAGTTCCGGCTTTCATCGGATTATGGGATGCCGCAAAGCCATGGAGGATTCCGGCCTGTTTCTTCCCGACCAGCATATTGTATACGGCGGGGACTCGTTCCAGGATGGCTATACCGGCATGAATCAGCTGTTCGACCGCAAGCTGCCTTTATCTGCCGTTTTTACTTTCAGCGATGACATGGCTGCAGGCGCTATTATATCGATTCAGGAACACGGGTTCTCCGTTCCCGGCGATATCTCTGTTCTCGGATTCGACAACTGCACCGTAAGCGAAGAAACGCTCCCAAAACTGACCACGCTGTCTCAGCCCATCGATCTGATTGCCGCCCGTTCCCTGGAAATCCTCTGCGATTACCCGGCCGCGCCCGAATCCATCATTCTGCGCCACAAACTCGTGGAAAGAGCCAGCTGCGGACCGCATCTGGCTCCTAATAAGCTGGAATTGCTGTACGAAAACTATTAAACGGTTTTAAATGCTCTTAACTGTCTTTTTCAGGCTTGCGCAGACCTTTTGTATTTTTTTCCACCATACGTCTTTCCACCATAATCTGATGGCCGCAGCCTAAGCAGCGGAGGCGGAAATCCGCCCCCACGCGAAGAATCTCCCATTCCTGGCTTCCGCAGGGATGGGGTTTTTTCAATTTCACAATATCTCCTACCTCGTATACCATAGCCATATTCTTCCTCTTTCCATCCCGCCGTCCTTCCGGTCAGGCCAGGATCTTGTCAATGGCCTCCAGCTCGTCTTTGCTGAAAGGAGCGCCTTCCAGGGCTTTCATATTATCCTTCAGCTGTTCCGGACTGCTGGCTCCCACCAGCACCGACGTCACCTGGGGCTTTCTCAGGATCCACCACAGCGCCATCTGCGCCAGGGACTGCCCCCGGTTCTGGGCAATCTCGTGCAGACGGTGAATCTTGTCCAGCCGCTCCTCCGTCAGGTACCTGCCCCGGATGGTGGTGCCCTGTCTGGAAGCCCGGGATCCCTGGGGAATGCCGTTCAAATAGCGGTCTGTCAGCGCCCCCTGGGCCAGCGGACTGTAAGCGACGCAGCCTACTCCTTCTTTTTCCAGCGTATCCAGCAGTCCATCCTCCACCCAGCGCTCAAACATGTTGTAGCGGGGCTGATGGATGAGACAGGGCGTGCCGTTCTTTCGCAGAATCTCAATGGCCTGTTTCGCTTCTTTTTCCTCATAGTTGGAAATGCCCACGTACAGGGCCTTTCCCTGGCGGACCATATCCGAAAGCGCCCCCATGGTCTCTTCCAGCGGCGTCTCCGGGTCCGGCCTGTGGTGATAGAAAATATCCACATAGTCCAGCTGCATCCGCTTCAGGCTCTGATCCAGGCTGGCCATAAGGTATTTGCGGGAGCCCCAGTCTCCGTAGGGGCCCGGCCACATATCGTAGCCGGCTTTGGAGGAAATGATCATCTCGTCCCGGTAAGCCGACAATTCTGTATGCAGAATCTGCCCGAAATGTTCTTCCGCCAGTCCTTTTGCCGGATTGCCGTAGTTGTTGGCCAGGTCAAAATGCGTGATGCCGCTGTCAAAGGCGCAGAAAACAATCGCTTTCTGCTCTTCCAGGGTTTTTTCCAGTCCGAAATTCTGCCAGAATCCCAGAGAAACCGCCGGCAGCTTCACCCCGCTTCTGCCGCATCGGTTGTACGTCATGGTGTCATACCGTTTTTCTGATGCCTGATGCATATGGATGTCCTCTCCTTTTGGTTCAAATATTCAGTTCCTCAAACACCTGGCCTATGGGCCGGCCGATCATCAGATCCGCATGAGCGTCCCGGGCCGTCGCCTATTTGTTGATCAGCACCAGCCGGTTTCCCTGATAATAGTCGATCAGTCCCGCCGCCGGATATACCGTCAGCGAGGTGCCTCCGATGATCAGCACGTCCGCGTGCCGGATGTAAAACACCGCCTTCTGCAGCACATCCGAATCCAGCCCTTCTTCATACAGCACCACATCCGGCTTGATGATGCCGCCGCAGCTGCAGCGGGGCACGCCCTCCGCCTGCAGCACCGCGTCCAGTCCATAGGCCCGGCCGCAGCGGGTGCAGAAATTGCGGTAGACCGACCCGTGCAGTTCCAGCACATTCCGGCTTCCCGCTTTCTGATGCAGCCCGTCGATATTCTGGGTGATCACCGCCTTAACCTTGCCCTGCTGCTCCAGCCTGGCCAGCGCCAGGTGGGCCGCGTTGGGCTTCGCATCAGGGAAAATCATCTTGTTTTTATAAAACCGGTAAAATTCCTCCGGATTTTTCAGATAGAAGCTGTGGCTGATGATCATCTCCGGCGGATACTGGTACTGCTGGCTGTACAGCCCGTCCTGGCTTCGGAAATCCGGAATCCCGCTTTC
>CALWQE010000239.1 GCA_944383605.1 uncultured Lachnospiraceae bacterium | reverse complement strand
AAGATCGGCCAGAGAAAGGGCGACGGCGCGATGGAGGTTCTGATCGAATTAGTATAAAAATCATTTATATCCCCCGGATATCCCCGATAGAGATGTCCGGGGGACTTTTGTACAGAAGGGAGTATTTTCATGGAAGATACGTCTGGATACAGACAGAACAATCAGATATGTATCGGCATACTGGCCCATGTGGACGCAGGCAAAACCACTCTGTCGGAGGCGTTGCTGTACAGAAGCGGTCAGATCAGGAAGCTGGGGCGGGTAGACAATCAGGACGCCTTTCTGGATACCTATGAGCTGGAACGAAAACGGGGCATTACAATATTTTCGAAACAGGCAGTATTTCAGACGGAAAACAAAAAATACTGTCTGCTGGATACGCCGGGCCATGCGGATTTTTCGGCGGAAATGGAGCGAACCCTTCAGGTACTGGACTATGGGATTCTGGTGATCAACGGGACGGACGGCCTGCAGGGCCACACCTACACATTGTGGAAGCTGCTGGAACAGTACCATATCCCGGTATTTCTATTTGTGAATAAGATGGATCAGCCGGGAGCGGATCGGGAAAAGCTGCTGACTGGCCTGAAGGTGGGACTGAACAGCAGCTGTGTTGATTTTAGCCCAAAGCAGAAGGGGGATATCTGGATGGAAAATATGGCAGTCTGCGATGAGCAGCTGCTGGAGGCTTATCTGGAGAACGGCAGCCTTTCGGATGGGCAGATTGGGCAGGCTGTCAGACAGCGTAAGCTTTTTCCCTGCTTTTTTGGCTCTGCCCTGAAGCTGGAAGGGGTGGATGAATTTCTGGAGGGGCTGGATCGTTTTGCTGTGCCTGCTGTTTATCCGGACCGCTTCGGCGCAAAGGTATTTAAGATTGCCCGTGATGGACAGGGGAGCAGGCTGACCTATATGAAGATTACCGGGGGCTGCCTGAAGGTAAAAGACCTGATTCGGGGAGGGGATCAGGAGCCGTGGGAAGAGAAAGTGGATCAGATCCGGATTTATTCCGGCGCCCGCTATGAGGGAGTACAGGAAGTGTCCGCAGGCATGGTCTGTGCCGTAACCGGCCTGACACATACCCGTCCCGGCCAGGGCCTGGGTATCCAGCCTTCCTCAGAGGGGCCGGTTTTGGAGCCGGTACTGAACTATCGGGTGGAGCTGCCAGAGGGCTGTGATGCCCATGAAATGCTGAAAAAGCTGCGGCTGCTGGAAGAGGAAGAGCCTATGCTGAACGTATTGTGGAACGAGGAGCTGTCAGAGATCCATGTGCGGCTGATGGGGCAGGTACAGGTGGAGATTCTGAAGAGCCTGATCCGGGAGCGGTTTGGCGCGGAGATCGAACTGGGAACGGGAAGCATTGTCTACAAGGAAACGATAGAGGCGCCGGTGTCAGGGGCCGGGCATTACGAGCCCCTGCGCCATTACGCGGAGGTATGGCTGCGCCTGGAGCCGGCGCCGCAAGGAAGCGGTATGTCTTTCGCGTCAGAGTGCAGCGAGGATACGCTGGACAGAAACTGGCAGAGGCTGATTCTGACCCATCTGGCGGAAAAGGAACACAGAGGCGTGCTGACCGGAGCGCCGGTTACAGATATGAAAATTACGCTGACAGCGGGAAAGGCTCATCTGAAGCATACCGAGGGCGGTGATTTCCGCCAGGCTACCTACCGGGCAGTGCGTCAGGGTCTGATGAAAGCCCGCAGCGTCCTGCTGGAGCCTGTTTACCGTTTTACCCTGGAGGTGCCCCGGGAATCGGCAGGCCGGGCCATGTCGGATATCCAGAGAATGAACGGAACGTTTGATCCGCCGCGTCTGGACGGGGAGATGGCGGTGCTGACCGGCAGCGCGCCGGTGTCCTGTATGGGAGACTACCAGACGGAGGTGGCAGCCTATACCAAAGGAATGGGAAGACTGTTCTGCGCGCTGAAGGGCTATGAACCCTGCCACAACGCCGCGGAGGTGATTGAGGCCGCCGGTTATGAGGCGGAGCGCGATCTGGAAAACCCTTCCGGCTCTGTATTCTGCGCCCATGGCGCAGGCTATCTGGTCAGCTGGGATCAGGTGGAAGAACAGATGCATCTGGAAAATCCGGATAAAAAAAAAGAGAGGCCAAAGGCTGACCCATCCCGCCCGGTTCCGCCTTCTCAGGACAGCTATGCCAGATACCTGCAAAATGAAGAGGAACTGAAGGCGATTTTTGAGCGTACTTACGGGCCGGTGAAGCAAAGAGCAGGGAGCGGCCGGGGAGAACAGCGGACGGCAGCCAGCGCTGCGGATAAAGGCACCGAAGGAAAATACGACGCGCCGCCAGGGCAGAAAAAAAACAGGGGCGCAGAGCCGGGCAGGCGGGCTTCCGGCGCATCCATGCGGGAGCAATACCTGCTGGTAGACGGTTATAATATTATTTTCGCCTGGGATGAACTGAGGGAACTGGCGGAGGCAAATATCGACGGCGCCAGAATGAGGCTGATGGATATCCTGTCGAATTATCAGGGATATAAAAAATGCGTGGTGATTCTGGTATTTGACGCTTATAAGGTAGAAGGCTTCCAGGGAGAAGTAACCAAATATCACAATATTTATGTGGTATATACAAAAGAAGCGGAAACAGCCGATCAGTACATTGAGAAGACAGTGCATAAAATCGGGCATGAAAATCAGGTGACAGTAGCCACTTCTGACCGGCTGGAGCAGGTGATTATCCTGGGTCAGGGCGGAAGAAGGCTGTCCGCCAGAGATCTGCAGGAGGAGATCCGGCTGACCAATGAGGAGATCCGCAGAGAATCCCGTTCCCGGAGGCAGAGCAGCCGAAACTATCTGTTTCATTATCTGGATGATGAAACGGCGGATTATATGGAAGAGATCCGCCTGGGAAAAAAAGAGCCTGACCAGCTGCCGTAGCGCCGGGCGCCCTTTTCAGGGCAGGCTGAAGCCGATGCAGATGGGATTGTTTTCCGTCAGTCCTTCCAGCAGGGACATCAGCCCTTTATCATCACAGATATTATGATTCGCCAGAATAAGGATATAGGGGCTGCGCTTTAATGTAATACAGCTGGAGGCATGCTGGCGGATCGTCTGCATCAGGGTATCCAGGCTGAATTTCAGGGTTTCCTGGTCAGGCTCCCCGGTCAGCTGAATGATTGCCAGGTGGTATATATCACTGGCATTCCACTGCTGGTAATCCAGCTGAATCGTCAGCTTCCGGCTGTCATAAGGCTTGCCGAATAAAATGTTGTAAAATACATTATTGTTGTTCAGGACGCTTTCGTAA
>CALWQE010000238.1 GCA_944383605.1 uncultured Lachnospiraceae bacterium | reverse complement strand
GTTTGTGAGGCGCAATTCATTCCCTGCCTCAGCGGCAGGCGTATTTCCGGCGTAAAAGGAAAAAGAAAAGCGATGGCGCGGGAAGGTTGACATTCCGCCTGCGATCTGGTATATTAAGTGTACTAATATGATTAATACACATCATACGGTATAAGGGAATAAAAAAACGGCGGGCCGGTTCCGGAAACCAGGCGGCGCCGGGAAAGGAGCGGGGATGATTGTAATTGACTATAAGGACCGGCGTCCCATCTATGAACAGGTGGTGGAACGGTTTCAGGAGCTGATTGTAAAGGGCGTATTGAACCCGGGAGATCAGATGCCCTCTGTCCGGTCGCTGGCGATGGAGCTGTCCATTAATCCCAATACGATCCAGAGAGCCTACGCGGAGCTGGAACGGAGGGGCTTTACTTATACGGTAAAAGGGCGGGGCAGCTTTGTATCTGCCCGGGACGAATTTCTGGAGTATAAACAGAAAGAAGTGCTGTCCTGTTTCCGAAAGGATGTGGAGGAGGCCAGAGATCTCCAGATCAGGAGGGATACGCTGACAGAGATTATCGACAGCTGTTATGGGAAAGGAGCGGCGGAATGATTGAGGTAAAACAGGTATCGAAAAAATTTGAGGATATAAAAGCTTTGGATCAGGTATCCGTTTCGATCCAGGAGGGCAGCGTCTTCGGGCTGGTGGGAACCAATGGCGCCGGGAAAAGCACGCTGATGCGGATTATGAGCGGCGTGCTGAAGGCTGACAGCGGTTCTGTGTCAGTGGACGGTCATCCGGTATATGAAAACCTGAGGGCGAAGGAGCTGATCTTTTATATTTCAGACGAAGCGTATTTTTTCCCCAGCGCCACCCCAAACGACATGGAACAGTATTACCGGTCGGTGTATCCGGGATTTGGCCATGACAGGTTCGGCAAATTGATGGCGCAGTTTGGCCTGGAGGAAAAGAGGAAGATTAAAACCTTTTCCAAGGGAATGAAAAAGCAGCTGTCTATTTTGCTGGGGATTTGCGCCAATACAAAATATCTGTTCTGTGATGAGACCTTTGACGGCCTGGATCCGGTGATGCGCCAGGCGGTAAAGAGCTTATTTGCCCAGGAGATGACCCAGCGGGGGCTGACGCCGGTGATCGCGTCCCATAACCTGCGGGAGCTGGAGGATATCTGCGATTATGTGGGGCTGCTTCACCGGGGCGGCATCCTGCTGGCGCGGGATCTGGACGAAATGAAATTCCATATCCATAAGATCCAGTGCGTTTTCCGCCATGAGGGAGATGAGGAGAAGGCTTTTGCGGGAATGGAGATTTTGCAGAAAGAAAAGAGAGGTTCTTTGTATACCGTAACGGCCAGGGGAACCAGGGAAGGAATCCTCCGGCAGGTGCAGGAGGCAGATCCGCTGTTTGCGGAGGTGCTGCCTCTGAGCCTGGAGGAAATCTTTATCAGTGAAACGGAGGTAGTGGGATATGACATCAAAAAGCTTGTTTTTTAAATTAATCCGGCAGGACTGGAAGCAGAGGCTGTGGTGTTTTGTCCTGGCGATGACAGTATTCTTTTTTGTGCTGCCGGTGTCCGGCGCGGTAGTGGTCAGCGGGGCAGAATGGCGGACAGCCGAGCAGACCAGCGAAGCCATTATGTCTTATGTGTCGGAAGGCAGCGTACTCCTGCTGGCGGTGACGCTGACCGGAGCGGTGATCTGCGGCGTCAGCGGCTTTGCCTTTCTCCAGTCCAGGAAGAAGGTGGATTTTTATCACAGCCTGCCGGTGCGCAGGGAAACTCTGTTCGCCGTATTTTATCTGGACGGCGTACTGCTGTACCTGGTTCCCTATCTGATTAACCTGCTGCTTTTCCTGGTAATTACGGCGGGCAGGTGTCAGGATCCGGGGCTGCTGCTCCATGATGCTTTTGCCTATCTGGGAATGCATCTGGCTTATTATCTGCTGATCTATACCGTGGCGGTGCTGGCGGTCATGCTGACCGGCAATCTGCTGGCTTCACTGCTGGGCTTTTGCTGCCTTTCCTTTTACGGTGCGGCGGTGCAGGCGGTTAACTGGATGTATCACCGGTATTTTTATGAAACCTTCTGGAGTGATAAGGCGGAGATTTATTTCCATGCCTCCCCGGTGATCTCTTACGGCTTCAGCCTGTCAGAGCTGTCTGAGGCTCTGGACGGCGGGAGCGGCCAGCTGTGGGGGCGAATCGGCTGGGTGCTGCTGGCGGCGGCGGTGATTCTGGCGGTTTCCCTGCTTCTTTACCGGCTGCGGCCATCGGAATCGGCGGAAAAGGCGGTGGCCTTTCCTTTGTCTAAGCCGGTATTATATGTGCTGCTCAGCGTGCCGTCTGTTTTGAGCGGAACCATGTTTTTCATCACGCTGACAGCAGGCTATGAGACGCTGTGGATGATCTTCGGCCTGATCTTTTCCTGGCTGATTGTACATGGCTTTCTGCAGATTATTATGGAGTCGGAATTTAAGGCCATATTCCGGGGCAGGATTCATATGGGTGCGGCAGGGGCGGTCAGCGCGGTGATTCTGGCGGTGTTTGTCTTTGACCTGACCGGGTATGACAGCTACCGGCCGACAGAGGATCGGTTTGCCAGCGCCGCTGTTGCCTTCGGGAATCTGAATGAAAATATTTATGAATGGACAGACGTGGGCGAGGTCAGCGCCTATGAGAACCATGTGGATGTGGCCATGAAGCGGATGGCTTATACAGATTACCAGACCTTGGAGGAGCTGCTGGATCTGACGGTTTCAAACCGGGCAGGCGAGACGGCGGAGGCAGAAAGCTTCCCTGACAGCGCAGATCTGAGCATGAAGGAAAGGGAGGCGGCTGAGACGGCAGAAGGCTCTGACAGCGAAGGTGCAGAAGGTACGGTCAGAACCGGCACTGTCCTTTATGTGAAGTTCAGCCTGAAGAACCGGAAAGAGGTGTACCGTTCTTACTGGCTTCAGGAGGGCACTGATCTGGAAGTGATCGACCGGATCTTTTCCACTGCAGAATTTAAGGAAGGAAGCTATCCGCTGCTGACAATGACAGAGGAAGAGGCGCAGGGCGCTTACTTCGATAACGGGGTGGAGATCGTGGACGTCGGCCTGGATCACGCCGGCCTGGCGCGGCTGCTGCGGACGGTTCAGAAGGAATACCGCGAACTGACCCTTTACAATATAGAAGAAATCCCCTATGGGCAGCTTAATTTCCTGAAAACCAGACAGGAGGAAGGGATGCCCTATTATCCTGAGGATGACCAGCCTTATTATTATATCTATCCGTCCATGACGGAAACCATCGCCCTCCTGGAAGAGGCGGGCCTGGAGGGCTGGCCCCTGTCCGGGCTGAATGCCGGCTATGAAGGGGTGGTGGATGGTTCTGATCTTTATTATTATGCTGTGGACCGAAGCGGAATGGAGGCTGTAGAGCAGAGCGGGCTGGAGGAGGATTATATAACGACTCAGTATCAGCGGGTTTACAGCGGCGAACAGCTGCGGGAGCTGCTGCCTGCCGCTGTCCCCGGCGACTGGCTCTGGGCTAACGATATGGTTCTGACAGCGGAATCCTGGCTGCATATGGACCTAATGATTGGAGGTATGCCGGAAGAAGAGGAGACATCCGTTTACTGCCGGTTCCCGGAAGGCCGGGTTCCGGATTTTGTCAGAGAGGATCTGCGCTATGATGTATACCTGCAGCTGGTGAATTGATGAAGAAAAAGTGTTTTTTTTTCAGGACACTGGCAAAAAGTACCGAAATTTCGCCGGATTTTTGCATGGAAACGTTTGCAATTTAACTGGAATAATGTATAATAATAGGCGAGGGGAGCCAACATTCCCTCGCCTAACCTATTTGTATTTTATATTTTCATAGGAGGAAGTACTATAATGGCTAGAAAAATGAAAACCATGGATGGTAATCATGCTGCGGCTCATGTGTCATACGCATATACCGAAGTAGCAGCGATTTATCCGATTACCCCTTCATCCGTTATGGCTGAAGCGACAGACGAATGGGCCACAGCCGGAAGAAAAAATATCTTCGGCCAGGAAGTCCAGGTTATTGAGATGCAGTCCGAGGCCGGCGCGGCTGGCGCTGTACACGGCTCTCTGGCAGCAGGTGCGTTAACCACAACCTTTACTGCTTCCCAGGGTCTGTTATTAATGATTCCCAACCTGTATAAAGTAGCCGGCGAGCAGCTTCCGGGTGTATTCAACGTATCTGCGCGTGCGCTGGCTTCTCACGCGCTGTCTATTTTCGGCGATCATTCTGACGTAATGGCATGCCGTCAGACAGGCTGCGCTATGCTGTGCGAGTCCAGCGTCCAGGAAGTTATGGACCTGACACCCGTGGCACATTGCGCTGCAATTAAGGGAAGAGTTCCGTTCATCAACTTCTTCGATGGCTTCCGTACCTCTCACGAGATTCAGAAGATTGAAACATGGGATTACGAAGACCTGAAGGATATGGTAGATATGGATGCGATTCAGGCTTACAGAGACAGCGCCCTGAACCCGAACCATCCCTGCCAGAGAGGTTCCGCTCAGAACCCGGATATCTTCTTCCAGGCAAGAGAAGCATGCAACCCTTACTATGACGCTATGCCTGGCATCGTACAGGAGTACATGGACAAGGTAAACGCAAAGATCGGCACAAACTACAAGCTGTTCAACTACTACGGCGCTGAGAATCCTGAGCACATCATCATCGCTATGGGTTCCGTATGCGATACCATTGACGAGACACTGGATCATATGGTAGCGGCTGGCGCTAAAGTGGGCGTAGTGAAAGTACGTCTGTACCGTCCTTTCTGCGCGCAGGCTCTGATTGATGCGATTCCGGATTCTGTAAAGCAGATCAGCGTTCTGGACAGAACAAAAGAGCCCGGTTCTATCGGCGAGCCTCTGTACCTGGATGTTGTGGCAGCATTAAAGGGATCCAAATTCGACAGTGTTCCGGTATTCTCCGGACGTTACGGCCTGGGTTCCAAGGATACCACACCTGGACAGATCATTGCTGTATACAATAATAAGGATAAAGAGAAATTCACAATCGGCATTGAGGATGATGTTACAAACCTGTCTCTGAAGGTAACAGAGAATCCGGATACCACACCGGCTTCTACCATCAGCTGTAAGTTCTGGGGTCTGGGCGCAGACGGTACTGTAGGCGCAAACAAGAACTCCATTAAGATCATCGGCGACAATACCGATATGTATGCACAGGCATACTTTGATTATGATTCCAAGAAATCCGGCGGTGTAACCATTTCCCACCTGCGTTTTGGCAAAGACCCGATCCGTTCCACATACCTGATTTCCATGGCTAATTTCGTTGCCTGCCATAATCCTTCCTATGTTCGTAAATATAACATGGTTCAGGATATCAAGGACGGCGGTACATTCCTGCTGAACTGCTCCTGGGATCTGGAAGGACTGGAGAAGCATCTGCCCGGACAGGCAAAGAGATATATTGCGGAGCATCATATTAAACTGTACACCATCGACGGTGTAAAGATCGGTATTGAGACAGGCATGGGCCCGACAAGAATCAATACCATCCTGCAGTCCGCATTCTTCAAGCTGGCAAACATCATTCCGGAGGATAAGGCAATCGAGCTGATGAAAGAAGCAGCACAGGCTACCTACGGAAGAAAAGGCGAGGATGTGGTAAAGAAGAACTGGGCCGCAATCGAAGAAGGCGCAAAGCAGGTTGTAGAGGTTCAGGTACCTGAAAGCTGGAAGGATTGCCCTGACGAAGAGCTGGGCGTAAGCGTAGCCGGCGACAGAAAAGATGTTGTGGATTTCGTAAACAACATCCAGATTCCGATCAATATGCAGGAGGGCAATAAGCTGCCTGTATCCGCATTCAAGGATTATGTAGACGGTACAACGCCTTCCGGATCTTCCGCATACGAGAAGAGAGGCATCGCCGTTAATGTTCCGGTATGGAATCCTGATAACTGTATCCAGTGTAACTTCTGTTCCTATGTATGTCCTCACGCAGTAATCCGTCCGGTAGCGCTGACAGAAGAGGAAGCTGCCGCTATGCCTGAGGGAACCAAGACGATCCCGATGACCGGCCTGAAGGAACTGAAATTCACGATGACTGTTTCCGCTCTTGACTGTACAGGCTGCGGTTCCTGCGCGAACGTATGCCCTGGCAAGAAGGGTGAGAAGGCTCTGACCATGGCTCCTCTGGAAGAGAACCTGGGCGAGCAGAAGATTTATGACGCAGGCCAGAAGGTTCCGAAGAAACCTGAGGTTGCTGAGAAGTTTAAAGAAAATACCGTTAAGGGCAGCCAGTTCAAGCAGCCTCTGCTTGAGTTCTCCGGCGCGTGCGCAGGCTGCGGCGAGACCCCTTACGCAAAACTGATCACACAGCTGTTCGGTGACAGAATGTATATCGCTAACGCGACAGGCTGCTCATCTATTTGGGGCAACTCTTCACCGTCCACACCTTATACTGTAAACGAGAAGGGCCACGGTCCCGCATGGGATAACTCCCTGTTCGAGGACAATGCTGAGTTTGGTTACGGTATGCTGCTGGCACAGAACGCAATCAGAGACCGTCTGAAAGCGGAAGTAGAAGAGGTAGCTGCAAATGCCAAGACTGACGAAGTTAAGGCTGCCGCTCAGGAATGGCTGGATACCTTCAGCGTAGGCGCTGCAAACGGCGCTGCTACAGACAAGCTGGTTGCAGCTCTGGAAAACTGCGGATGCCAGAGCGAAACCGTACAGAACATCCTGAAGGAGAAAGATTTCCTGGCTAAGAAGTCCCAGTGGGTATTCGGCGGCGACGGATGGGCTTACGATATCGGTTTCGGCGGCGTAGACCATGTACTGGCAAGCGGCAAGGATATCAACGTATTCGTATTTGATACTGAGGTATATTCCAATACAGGCGGACAGGCTTCCAAGTCCACACCTGTAGGCGCGGTAGCACAGTTTGCTGCAGGCGGCAAGGATGTGAAGAAGAAAGACCTGGCTCAGATCGCTATGACCTACGGCTATGTATATGTAGCGCAGATCGCGATGGGCGCTGACTACAACCAGACCATCAAGGCAATCGCAGAAGCAGAAGCATATCCGGGACCTTCACTGGTTATCGCATACGCTCCTTGTATCAACCACGGTATCAAGGCTGGTATGAGCAAGGCTATGACTGAGGAGAAGAAGGCGGTAGAGGCTGGTTACTGGCATCTGTTCCGCTTCAACCCTGAGCTGGCTGCAGAAGGAAAGAATCCTTTCTCATTAGACAGCAAGGCTCCTACAGCAAGCTATCAGGATTTCATCAAGGGCGAGGTTCGTTACGCTTCCCTGGCTCTGAAGAATCCTGAGAGAGCACAGAAGCTGTATGAGGAATCTGAGGCAGACGCAGTTGCGAAGTACGCTCACCTGAGCAAGCTGGTAGCGCTGTACTCCACAGAAGAATAATCAATAAACCCATGACCGGGAGAGACTGGATCTCTCCAGGGATGGGCCCATGATAACGGGTACTGCCCGGATGGCCAGACACGCCGGCCACCCGGGCAGTATTTCTATCATTTCATAGGAAACTGCGTTCCCTATGAAACAAAAAAGCTTCGCAGGATTTTTTTTAGATAGGGATTCAAGTCTGAAATAAGAGACGGGCATTTTGAGGAAGGGACCGGGTAGGTTGGTATGAAAATATTAGAGGACAGAATACGGAAGGATGGGGTGGTGAAAGCTGGCAATGTGCTGAAGGTGGACAGCTTTCTGAACCACCAGATGGATATCCAGCTTTATGATGAGATGGGAAAAGAGTGGAAGCGGCTGTTTGAGGGCGTGCCTGTCACCAAGATTCTGACCATAGAGGCGTCTGGAATCGGCATGGCCTGCATCGCCGCTCTTCATTTTCATGTGCCGGTGGTATTCGCGAAGAAATCCCAGAGTGTGAATATTGACGGAGATGTGTACAGCACAAAGATCGAATCCTTCACGCACAAACGGGTTTATGATGTGATTGTCTCCAAAAAATATCTGGGGCCGGAGGATCATATCCTGATTATTGATGATTTTCTGGCCAACGGAAAAGCGCTGGAAGGGCTGATTCGAATCATTGAAGAGTCCGGCGCTGTGCTGGAAGGAATCGGAATCGCTATTGAAAAAGGGTTTCAGGCAGGAGGAAAGCTGATCCGGGAGAAGGGAATCCGATTAGAGTCTCTGGCTATTATTGATTCCATGGATGAAAAAAACGGGATAGTGTTTCGCTGACGGGGCCATTTCCCTTGCTTGCTCAGGCGGAAGGAGCGGACTGCCCGCGGTTCGTTCGGCGGTTTCGGACGGAGGGCTGAATAAAAGAAAAAAGCAGCAGCGCCATACCGGCAGAGCCATTTTGCTTTCTGTGCAGGCTCTGCCGGACGGGGGCTGTATTTTATGCTTCTTCTTTTGTTTCCTCCGCTTTTTTCAGTCTGGCAAATACCATATCATAACCATCGCTGCCATAATTCAGGGAACGGTTTACCCGGCTGATGGTGGCAGTGGAGGCGCCGGTTTTTTCCGCGATTTCCAGATAGGTTTTTTTATCCCGCAGCATTTTCGCCACTTCATACCGCTGGGAAAAAGATAATAGCTCATTTACCGTACATACATCCTCGAAAAAGCTGTAGCATTCATCTATGGATTTCAGCGTGAGAACCGCCTCAAACAGATGATCCACCGCTTCTGTTTTAATCTTTTTATTCATCAGAATCTTCGCCCTTTCCTTGTGGTAACTACTCCACTATTTTAACATTTTAACACTGCAAAGTCCATAGATTCCGAAAGATTTGGCTGAACTGCTGCGAATATTTTCTCCCTCACTGGACAATGGGCCTGCGGCAGATTATAATGGGATCATAATAGCGAAAGCAGGAGGAGGAATCACCATGGAATATGTAACATTAGGAAAAACCGGACTGCGGATCTCGCGTCTGGGCTTCGGCGGTATCCCGATCCAGCGGGTAACTGCCGCTGATACGAGAAAGCTGATGGAACAGCTGGCTGAGGCCGGCGTAAATTATATCGATACTGCCCGGGGCTATACTGTCAGTGAAGGTTATCTGGGGGAAGCGCTGGAGGGAATGCGGGACCGCTTTATACTGGCGACCAAGTCGATGGCCAGAACAAAAGAAGCCATGGCGCAGGATGTGGAAACCAGCCTGCATAATCTCCGGACGGATTATATCGACCTGTATCAGGTACATAACCCCAGTATGGAACAGCTGGATACTGTCATCGGCCCCGATGGCGCCCTGGAAGCTCTGATGGAGGCAAGGGAAGCGGGGAAAATCGGACATATCGGTCTGACGGCCCACAGCCTGGCTGTTTTTGAACGGGCCCTGTCTCTGCCCTGGGTGGAAACGATTATGTTCCCTTACAATATCGTAGAAAACCAGGGAGCCGAGCTGATCCGCAAATGCCGGGAGAAAAATATCGGATTTATCGCCATGAAGCCTCTGGCCGGCGGCGCGATTGAGGATGCTTCGCTGGCACTTCGCTATATTGCTTCCAATCCGGATGTGACCGTTATCATCCCCGGCATGGCAGAGCCTCACGAACTGGAAGAGAACATCGCGGCCTGTTCCAATCACGATCCTCTGACGGCAGAGGAACTGAAAAAAATGGATGAGGTACGCAGCCTTCTGGGAGAAAATTTCTGCCGCCGCTGCGGCTACTGCGGCCCCTGTACAGCCGGCATCAGCATCCCCAATGTGTTCCTGTTTGCAGGCTATCTGGAGCGGTACGGCCTGGAAGGCTGGGCCAGAGAACGGTACGGCACCCTGGCGGTAAAAGCCTCCGCCTGTGTGGAATGCGGCGAATGCGAAAGCAGATGTCCCTATCATCTGCCGATCCGGGAAATGATGAAACGATGCGCTGCGGAGTTTGGGGAATAAAAAAATTTCTGAAAGAAAATAAAATGGGATAAAAACGCAAAGGGCTTTGAAAAGAAAAGACTGGGCCGGACAGCGGAAATGCTCCGCTGTCCGGCCTCAGCCTGATCCTGTTTAATTTTCCGAATCCTGCTTTTCATTCATATGATCGATCAGCGCCTCGATGATCTGCTTTTTTACATAGACGTCGAAAGCCAGCATACAGATGAAGGAAAAGTTCTGCATTGCGTCCTGCTCTTCCTCGGGCAGAGATGTAAAGGTGCCGGAGGCAATCTGATATTTCTTCTCCACATCATGAATCAGCGTGTCCAGCTGATCTTTTTCCAGAGAAAACACTTCCTCATAGATTTCCGTCAGATTCATCCCTTCTTTCTGTCCAAAATACTTTTCGCAGATGGGCATCAGCAGGGACTGAATATCTGTAATGCTGAGAATATTTTTAAAATAATAGATAAAAAGCAGAAGGAGCATATGATCCTTTGAATATTTTTTCCTGTCCGGGGGAGGAAGAAGCCTGTTTTTGGCGTAATTGTTAATCATCGTTTTCGTCAGGATTTTATCCTCCGGGTAGCGTTTGGAATGCTCCAGATGGGTGTCCATAAATGTGGTGACCTGATCCATATACAGATCAATGTTCGGAATCTCCTCTGCTTTGATATGGTCTATATTGGAAAGCTGTTTCAGTATTTCGCTGATATGTGTCATTTGATCGCTCATGATTCCCTCCTACATCTGCCTTCTATTATATAGTATTCAAAACTATATGACAAGCGGTAAATCATTTATTCGCTGATATGCTCCAGCCCCTGGCTGAGCATCGTGCGGACATGATGGTCTGCCAGGCTGTAGTAAATGGTTCTGCCGTCCCGGCGGAATTTTACCAGGCGGCTTTGTTTCAGCACCCGCAGCTGGTGAGAGATAGAGCTTTGGCTCATATTCAGCGCCTGTGAGATCTCCATAACGCACATTTCTCCGCCGGAGAGGGCGTACAGGATGCGGATTCTGGTGCTGTCGGCAAATACCTTAAACAGCTCGGCCAAATAGTAAACCTCTTCATCTGTGGGGATGGCGCCGAAGGGATCTTGTTTGTAATTCATCATACATCTGCCTTTCTGGTTCGTCTGTAAACGGATACGGTTTTAATAATTTATTTTAGCACAAATTTTTCCTGTGGGAAATATCAGATCTGAGATGATTTCCGCCTCCGCAGACGTCAGGAAGCAAAGGAGAATCGGCGGCGGCTGCCGGAGAATGGCGGCGCGCGAATTTTCCGCGTGACAGGGTTTTCAATCACTGCTATAATAAAACAATATGGGGTTTCCGGAAATGCGTAAAAAGGCAGCCGGAAATGAAAAAATGGACAGGAGGTAGAGCAATGGGACTTTTTGGAGGACAGTTTTCCAGCGTGGTCGAGTGGGAGGAATACCGGGATGATGTGATCTTCTGGAAATATGCCAATAAAGAGATAAAAAAAGGAAGCCGCCTGATTATCCGCCAGGGCCAGGACGCGATTTTTATGTATAACGGCGTGGTGGAGGGAGTTTTTAAGGATGAGGGGAATTATGACATTGAGTCGGACATTATCCCGTTTCTTTCTACTCTGGCAGGATTTAAATTTGGATTCAACAGCGGGCTGAGAGCTGAAGTGCTGTTTGTTAATACCAGAGAGTTTACTGTAAAATGGGGCACGAAAAATGCCATCAACCTGCCTGCGCCAAACCTGCCGGGCGGTATGCCGGTGCGGGCGTTCGGCACATTCCAGTTTCGGGTGTCTGATTATATGAAGCTGATCGAAAATGTGGCGGGGGTAAAGCAGCAGTTTACGGTGGACGAGGTAAAGGAGCGGGTCATTGCCTGGCTGGATCAGCTTCTGATGAAATGGATCGTAAAAGAAGGAAAGGATATGTTTAATCTGCAGGCCAACGCTTACGACATCTCCAAGGGAATCTGCCAGGATCTCAACGGGGAAATGGCGGATATCGGCCTGACGGTGACGGCATTTTCTATTCAGAGCGTTACCTATCCGGAGGAAATCCAGAAGATGATCCAGAAAGTGGCGGCTCAAAGTATGATCGGCAATCAGATGGGCACCTATCAGAATGTGGCGATGGTGGACGCCATGACGGCAGGCGCAGGCCGGGGCGGTTCCAGCGCGGCTCAGGACATGATGGGGATGCAGATGGGAATGATGATGGGCCGCCAGATGATGGAACAGATGGAGCAGATGAACCGGGCGAACCAGCAGGCATACGGCCAGGCAGGCCAGGCGGCCTATGGTTATCCGGGTCAGGCAGGCCAGCAGGCAAACGGCCAGCCGGGGCAGGCGGCCCCGCAGACCGGCAGCGGGCCATTTTGCCCTAACTGCGGCGCCCAAACGGTGCCGGGAGCGAATTTCTGCGTCAAATGCGGCGCGAAGCTGAATGGATAAAAAAGGCGGTATCAGAAGATATGAGTTATTTAGAAGAACTGAATCCCATGCAGCGGGAGACAGTGGAGACAACACAGGGGCCGGTACTGGTGCTGGCCGGAGCAGGTTCAGGAAAGACCAGAGCCCTTACCTGCAGGATTGCCTATCTGATTGAGGAGGAGGGAGTCAATCCCTGGAATATCCTGGCCATTACATTTACCAATAAGGCGGCGGGAGAGATGCGGGAGCGGGTCAACCAGCTGGTCAGCTTCGGCGCGGAGAGCGTCTGGGTGTCCACCTTCCACTCCGCCTGCGTTCGGATTCTGCGGCGGCATATCGAAGGCCTGGGCTATGCGCCCAACTTTACCATTTATGACGCAGACGACCAGAAAACGCTGATGCGGCAGCTGCTGAAACAGATGGATGCGGATCCGAAGCTGTACCGGGAAAAAGCGGTGCTGGCGCAGATCTCTGATATGAAAAACAACATGATATCTCCGGATGAATTTGCGGTGACAGCTTCGGGAAATTACCGGCAGATGCAGGTGGCGGAGATTTATCGCGCCTATCAGGAGGCGCTGAAAAACAACAACGCTCTGGACTTTGACGATCTGCTGGTAAAAACGGTAGAGCTGCTTCAGGGAAACAGCGATGTCCGTGGGTATTATCAGGAACGGTTCCGCTATATCATGGTAGACGAGTATCAGGATACCAACCGGGTACAGTTTGAGCTGATCCGCATTTTGGCAGGAAAATATGAAAATCTGTGCGTGGTAGGGGACGACGACCAGTCGATTTACCGGTTCCGCGGCGCGGATATCGGAAATATCCTGAATTTTGAAAAAGAATTTCCCGGCGCGAAAGTAATCAAGCTGGAGCAGAATTACCGTTCCACCCAGAATATCCTGAACGCTGCCAATGAGGTAATTCGGAATAACGAAGGCCGGAAGGAGAAAAGGCTGTGGACAGAAAACGGCGAAGGACAAAAGCTGCGGGTCCGCGACTTTGACAATGGCTTCGAAGAGGCAGACGCCATCGCCAGAGAGATCGCAAATGCGGCGGCCTGCGGGACAGCCTATCATGATTGTGCGGTTCTGTACCGGACGAATGCCCAGTCCCGTCCTCTGGAGGAACGGTTTGTATATCGGAACATACCTTATCAGCTGGTAGGCGGCGTAAATTTCTATCAGAGAAAGGAAATTAAAGATATTCTGGCTTATCTGAAGACCATTGACAGCGGTATGGATGATATGGCGGTCCAGCGGATTATTAACGTGCCCCGGCGCGGCATCGGCGCAACCTCTGTAGGGCGGGTGCTGGATTTTGCTGCGGACAATGGCCTGAGCTTTTATGAAGCGCTGAAGGAGGCTGATGTGATTCCCAGTCTGGGGAAAGCCCAGCAAAAAATTGATCAATTTGTGGAACAGATCGAATCCTTCCGGGAACAGGCGTCCCAGATGACGATCCCAGACCTGATTGAAACGGTAATCCGCGATACAGGCTATGAGGATGAGATCAAAGGAGACGAGCCGGTAGCGGCCCAGGCCCGGCTGGACAATATGCAGGAGCTGGTAAATAAGGCGGCGGAATTTGTCAGAAATGACCGGGAGAAAGAAGACGCCCTCAGCCGTTTCCTGGAAGAGGTGGCGCTGGTGGCGGATATTGACCGGATGGATGAAAATGAGGACAGAGTGCTGCTGATGACGTTCCACAGCGCGAAGGGGCTGGAATTTCCCCGGGTGTATATGAGCGGGATGGAGGACGGCCTTTTTCCCAGCAGCCGGTCTATCAGCTCCGAAGATCCTTCCGATCTGGAGGAGGAACGGCGGCTGGCCTATGTAGGCATCACCAGAGCAAAGGAAGCGCTGACCCTGACCTGGGCCCGCCAGCGGATGGTAAACGGAGAAAAACGCTGGTGCCGCCAGTCCCGATTCCTGGAGGAAATCCCTGACGATCTGATCGACCATTCCGAGGAAGAGGCCCGGATGGCCAGAAGAAAGGCGGCTCAGGAGAATGGGAAGGCCGGCGGGAAACGGAACGCTTACGCCGCGCCAAAAGGCGTATTCGGCGCTGATGATTACACACGCAGCATCGGGAAACAGTTTACAGTGACAAAAGCGGCGGCGCTCAGCTATCATGCCGGCGACCGGGTAAAGCATGTAAAATATGGAGAGGGTACTGTGACGGACATTGTAGACGGCCCTAAAGATTATGAGGTAACAGTCCAGTTTGACCAGGTGGGGCAGAAAAAAATGTTCGCCTCCTTCGCCCGGCTGGAAAAAATTTAGGCAGCCGGCACAGAAGCCGGTTTAGATGCAGCCGGTAAATTTCTTTCGATTGGAGATAGTAAAATCCGGAAAAGAATGCTATAATAATACCAATATGATTTGTGAAAGGACGATACGATGATGAATCAGATTAATGAATGGCTTGCGACAAGCAAATTAAATGAAATCGTAAAAAAATATGAAGAGGAGGAGAAAACCAAAAAGGTTGTTCTCTGGGTGCTGGCGATTGTAGGCGCCGTAGTGGCGGTAGCCGGTATTGCTTATGTGGTGTACCGTTTCCTCTCTCCCGATGATCTGGAAGACTTCGAGGATGATCTGGAAGACGATGACGACGATGATTTCGACGATGATTTCTTTGACGACGAGGAAGATATTTTCGAAGATGAGGATAAGGACGAAAAGGCAAAGGAAGACTGAGAACCGGCGAATAACCGGAAACAGAGCTTTTGCCGGATGAGACAGAATAATCTGTCCCGGCCATAAATAACGCAGGCACAGCAGGGAGCTGTCGTGAAACAGATTTTTCTATAGAGGATACAGGCCGTTTTGGAAAACAGGCGCCTGCATACAGGGAAAATCTGATATTTTCCGGCAGCTCCTTTTTTCGGTTATTTTGCGTATCACCCGCCGGGGTGTGGGGCTGCTGCGGCCAGTTTGCCGATCAGTTCCTTTAATGCAGTATAACCCGCCGGGGTGTGAGGCAGCGAGCGGAAGGCGGAGCAGCTGAGAGCGGCGAGGCGTATAATCCGCTGAAGTATGGGCAGTGCAAGGAAAAATGAACAGGAGTTTTAGAAAATGAAGAAAAAGGAAATATATGAAGGCGTCATAGAAGGAATTGACTTTCCCGATAAGGGGTATCTCCATATAGAGGGACGGAAGGTAACGGTGAAATACGGCCTGACGGGACAGCGTGTCCGGTTTTGTGTGACAAAGCTGCGAAAGGGAGCCGCTCAGGCCAGGCTGTTGGAGGTTATGGAGCCTTCTCCAGTGGAGCGGCCAAAGCCGGCCTGTCCTCATGCGGGAATCTGCGGCGGCTGTATTTATCAGACTTTCCCCTATGAGGAACAGCTTCACATCAAAGAAGAACAGGTACGCCGCCTGCTGGAGCCGGTAATGAGGCAGTATGAGAAAGAAATGGACGGCGCGGGCCAGAACAATTTTCATTGTGAAGGGATCGTACCAAGTCCCATGGCAGAAGGCTATCGGAATAAGATGGAGTTTTCTTTCGGAGACAGTGTGAAAGACGGGCCTCTGGAGCTGGGAATGCATAAACGGGGCAGCTTCCATGATATCGTAACCGTATCGGGCTGC
>CALWQE010000237.1 GCA_944383605.1 uncultured Lachnospiraceae bacterium | reverse complement strand
AAGGGGCAGGGCTGTCCGGACACAGCGTTCCTCGGCGGCTCCTGATGCCTGCATAACGTCTGCGCAAAGAACAAAAAACCTTAGCCTTTACGGAAATTTTGCCGAATATCCGTTGCGGCAGCATGTGGCAGATGATAAAATACTGTCATACGGATATACTGAAAGGGAAAGGAGAAGCCTTATGTTTAAGTATTCATTTTATACCGGTTCCCGTGACTTTAAGTTTGCGGTGCCGGATGAGAATTTCCTGTATTGTGCGGAACACCCTCATTATCAATCTGATCAGACGGAGGAGGAGATTATCTGCGATGCGCTGGATCATCCGATCGGGAACGGCGGCTTTGCGGATGTGCCGGAAGACGCCAAGGTAATTATTATTGTGGATGACGTAACCCGCCCCACGCCTACCGGCAGGATTATTCCTTTTGTGATGGAGCGGCTGCTGAAGAAAACCTCCAATATTTCCTTTGCCACAGCGCCCGGTACCCACCGGCCTCTGACAGAAGAGGAGCTGGAGCAAAAGATCGGCAGGAAATATATGGATCAGTATCCGGTATATAATATTGATTATAAGGAACATGAGAAATACCGCTATTTGACCACGAACGCTCACGGAACGAAAATCAGCCTGCATGAATGTGTGACGGAGGCGGATTTTATCATTTGTATCGGGAACATTGGCCCCCACAATATGGTAGGATGGAGCGGCGGCGCGAAGATGCTGCAGCCGGGAGTCAGCTCAGAGGAGACGACGACCCAGACCCATCTGTATTATTTTACCCATGGCCAGACAATGATGGATGTGATCGGGAATGTGGACTGTGAGGCCCGTCAGGAGATCGATGAGATCGGGACGCTGGCGGGGCTGAACCTGATCATCAACACGGTGCTGGATACGGATATGAATATTATCGGCGTATTCTGCGGACATCACATCAAGGCCCATCGGGCGGGGGTGGAGTTTGCGGAACAATATCTGTGTCCCAGGATCCCCCAGAAGGCGGATATTGTGATTGTTTCTGCTTACCCCAATAATGTAGATTACTGGCAGGGTATGAAGCCGCTGGTTTTCTCCTTCCTGGGGCTGAAAAAAGGCGGTACGGCGATCTATGTCTTTGATCCGCCGGAAGGGCTCTGCAACAATTCACCGGCCCATCGGGAGACGCTGCTCCATTATCTGGACAAGGATAAGGAGACGGTTATGAAAGACCTGGAGGAGGGAAAGATTACAGACAAGGTGGGAATCGTCAACCCTCTGGGCCATTACCAGAT
The DNA here is from genome assembly GCA_944383605.1 of uncultured Lachnospiraceae bacterium. Taxonomy (GTDB): domain Bacteria; phylum Bacillota; class Clostridia; order Lachnospirales; family Lachnospiraceae; genus Paralachnospira_A. Next base: position 9,544 of record CALWQE010000237.1, on the reverse strand, counting down.
GCGGGAATATGCCAACACCATCTGCATTACCAATAACCTGACAGAAGAGGAATGCAGATTACTGGGATGGACAAAAATCGACGCCTTCGAGGATGCGCTGGAGGAAGCGTTCCGCCGTCAGGGCCGGGATGCAAAGATCGGGATTATCCCGATGAGCGGAGAGACGGTAGTGAGGTGTGAGAAAGCGTGATGACAGCCAGAGGCTGACCTGCGCCTGAATATCATCCTTGCTGGATACGCCAAGTGCTTCAACGGATCCGGCAAGAGCAGCTGCAATCCATTGGAGAACAATGTACGCCACGGAAGAGCTGGAAAAGGGCGCATCGCTGGAAGAAGAAGAGGGGGCTGTCGCATGAGAAAATAAGTTTCTCATGCGGCAGCCCCTTTTGTATTGGCGCAAATTATTTTCCTGCCTGAGAAAAAGCGCGAATCAGCCGCACCCATTCTGAAGTGGAAAATTTATTGAGCGTATCGCAGTAACAGTCACAGGCGGATGAAAAGTGAGCGTGAAGAGCTGCGGCGCAGGCGGGATAGTTATGCTCTTCTAAACAGCGGATGATTTGGGCGTGTTCATCACAGGCAGTATTAAAACGCTCCATATCAACGGTACTCAGCCAACGGAATCTTCTCAGCTGGAGAGTACAATTTTTGCTGATACTAATCAAACGTTTCATTTTAGTGTGAAGAATCAAAGCGGTATGAAAGGAATCGTCGCAGGCAAAATACTCTTTGAATAATTTTTTCTGCGCATAAAGCCGGAGTTCTTCTGTATTTTGCCGCAAATTTTCCAGCAAAGCCGGAGTTACCATATTGTGTTCTATGATCTGGCGCGCGGCTGCGCATTCCAGCGCTTCATGAAGAAGGTATAGCTCTTGAATATCAGAAGCCTGCATTTGAGTTACATATTGTTTTTTTCCTTTGCTTTCTATCAGTCCGGCTCCGTTTAATAGCGCCAGCGCCTCACGGATGGGGGTACGGCTCATTCCGATACTGTTGGAAAGCAGAAAATCGGAAACTTGTTCACCTGGTTCCAGTTCAAAATTCAAAATCTTTTCTTTGATTAATTCGTAAGCCTGCTGCGTTAAAGACAGGTTTTTTTCTTCTGTTTGTTTCATTGTCGCTCCTAATGGTTCATCATATATGTATACAATAACATAAAATCTGGAAAGAATCAATAATTTGTATTTAAAATATAGTGTATACAAAAATATAAAATAATTGCTGTAATCGTGAAGAATACCAGATAATTTATACAAATTGCATAATATATAATTGTATATATTATGAATAATTAATATTGAAAGCAAATAATTCGAATGATACAATATGTATACAAAATAAAGGAGGGAGTATAATGAACTATATTAAAAAAACATTAAAAGAAGCCCATGCGTCTTATTTTGCGCAGCCGGAACGAACCGCATATGTTTATTTTTCCTCAGAGGATCGAACTGGATTAGGAGCCGGATTATGTGAAATGCCGGCTGGCAGCAGCAACGAAAATCATGTGCATGAGAATGCAGATGAAGTAATTCACATTGTTTCCGGTACATTCAAATTTGTTTTCCCTGATAGTGAGGTGATTTTAAATCCTTTAGATTGTATTTTTATTCCTCATGGATTATGGCATCAGATTTTTAATGTGGGGGCGGAGACGGCTTATCACACGTTCACATTTTCAGATACAAAAGCTACGGATCTGGTAATAAATTACTATAATAAATAAGGCGGGATGAGAAGTGGAAACATCACGTGAACGAATACGAAAAACTTTAAATCATCAGCAGCCGGATATGCTGGCAATCGATTTTGCCTCTTCTGGTTCTACAGGCATCAGTTCTTTTTGCTATGATAAGCTGAAACGATATCTGAATATGGAGCGGGAACAGCTGACAAAGGTTTACGATTTGTGGCTGATGCAGACGCTTCCTTCGCTAGAAATGGTGGAGCGTTTCGGAGGGGATATTTTACAGGTGCCTCACCTGTCCCCGGAATTTGGTATTCCGTGGAAGGAAGGAAAAAAGATGAATATCCATGGAACAGATTTTCTGGTTCCAAAAGATTTTAATCCAGTGAGGAGAGAAGACGGGGCCTTAGAACTGTGGCAGGAAGGCAGGGTTGTGGCGAGAATGCCGGCAGAGGGCTACTATTTTGACTGTGTGACCCATCCTTATGAGGATGTTGAGGATGTTTCAGAAATCGATGATTTGGAAATATCACAGATGACAGACGATGAAATTGATTATGCAGCATGGATGGCGAAAAAATTGTATTACGAAACGGATAAATCTTTGATGTATTATTATCCGAGAAAAATTTTTGAGGATGGGATTCAGAACTGGGGCTTTGAAAATTTCCTGGTTCAGATGATCGTGAATCCAGATATGGTACACAGATATTTTCAGCGATTGACGGAAGTTTATCTGAAGGATTTGGACAGGCTGCTGACGCGGATCGGAAACTATATTGATATGATACGATTTGTAGACGACCTGGGAAGCCAGACTGCTCCAATGATTTCAGCAGAGTTATATCGCGAGATGATTAAACCGTATCACAGAAAATTGTTTCATTATATACGGGATCGTTATCCGGAAGTCAAAGTGGCGCTTCACTGCTGCGGTTCTATTAAGCCGTTGATTGGCGATCTGATTGAAGCCGGCGTGCAGGTGCTGAATCCAGTGCAGATTTCTGCTCACGATATGGAACCGGAAGAGTTGAAAGAAAGGTTTGGAGATGAAATTGTATTTTGGGGCGGAGGCGCAAATATGCAGTTTACAGCCGAGCGGGGAAGCATCGGGGAGCTGAAAAGGGAAGTTCGGCAGTTAATTGAGATTTTTCAGCCAGGCGGAGGCTTTATCTTTTCACAGGTTCATGCCATTCAGGGGAATGTGGCGCCGGAAAAGGTAACGGCGATTTATGAAACAGCACTGCAATATCGTAGATAACAGGCGTTTTGCAAACGCCGGCACAGGTAATCAAGAGAGGAGAGGAACGAATGAGAAAATGCTTATGGGTGGCAGTTATATTAGCGTTTTGGGGTATGGTTTTATCTGGCTGTTCAGGAGAGAAAGAAGAGTCTGCTGCAGGCGAGGAACAAACGGGTGAGATCCTGACAACTGGCAGTGAGACAGAAGCGTATGAGGCGGATCAGGAAGAAGAAACATTTCGCATTGGCGTATGTATTCCTCTGTCTGGAGTAGATTCTGCCCATGGCATAGAAGGAAAAAAAGCGCTGGAAGTAGCAGTGGAACAGATTAATGCTGCGGGCGGATTTAACGGCGCTCCGGTAGAGCTGGTGATTTATGATGATCAAAATTCAGCGGAGGAAGCGGTTAAAGTAACGACAAGATTAATTGAAACAGAAAATGTCGATGCATATATTGGCTCTGTAAATTCCAGTGAAGTATTGGCGGTGGCAGATTATCTGACAGAACGTAAAATTTATTCTTTCGGGATGGGGACGTCGGCCACATGGATGCGCCCGGAATATGAATATCTCTTTCGCGCGGTCAGAAGCGAGACAAAAACGGTTCCGCTGACCGTAGATATTGCAGAGAAACTGGGATTTAAGAAAATCGCCGTTTTTCATGGACAGGATGACGCTTCCATAATGTCGTCAGAGGCATTTATGGAAGAATGCAAAAATAGAGGGATTACAATATGTGCACAGGAAACTTTTGATGCGAGCGATACGGATTATTCAGCGCAGATTGCCAGTATCCTGGCCAGCGAACCGGATTCTGTCTATATTGCTACCATTGCATCCCCGGCGCCGGTTATGGTAAGCCAACTGCGTCAGTATGGTTATGATGGGATTATCTTAGACCGAGAATCGTTTATGACAGCGCAAATTGACATTGCAGGGGAGGAAAACAGCAATTACATTGCATTTGCGATTCCGTATGTAACGTATGAGTCCATTGACGATTGTGAAGATCCTTATATGAAAAAATTCCTTCAGGCATATATGGATATGCATGGCGAGTTAGTAAAATGTGATTCCGCCTATAGAGCTTATGATACGATTATGGCAATGTGGGAAGCCTCTAAAATTGCCGGAAAAAATGATGCCGAATCATTGCGGGAAGCAACGAATCAGATCTCAGGCCTGCAGGCGCTGGGAGGAACATTGGATTTTACAAACGGAGACAGAGAAGGATACGGTACATTTGGAAGCTATATCCTGATTGACAGAAAGAACGTTCCTTTTGACCAGTGGCTGGCAGAAGGCGGATATGAGGCATATAAAGCGGCAACTGGAAATGATAAATAAAATAACTGCAGCCAGGGTACGGAACATATCCATACCCTGGCTTTTGCCATCTCACTCCGTTTCACCCTGCTGCAAAATGCCAAACAGCGCCATTTCCAGCAGCTCTTCGCCGGCCTGCAATATGGTATGCAGCTGTGCGCTTTCCTGATCGGACTGGTAATTTCGGACCAGATCCCAGAAAAGATACTCCACGCTTTCCAGATAGCGGACAGCCTTTTCCTGGCTCAGTCCGGGCCGCAGCTGCATTTTGGCTGCCTGGGCGGCCAGAAAGGTGCGGTTCATGGCCCGCAGGGGAGCGCGCAGATTTTGGATTTCCTCTGCCAGATGCCTGGGAGGATGAATTAACGCCCCTTCAAAAATTGCTTTCTGACGCGGATGCTGCTGAAAATAGTATTCCCGGAGCATAAAATAATGTTTGACCCTGTCCAGAACGCTGTGTCCGGTGATGCCTTCGATATTTTCCTCGATATAGCCCTTCAGATCCGCAAAGGTTTTTTCGGCGCACAGCAGAAACAGTTCGTCTTTGCTGGAATAATAGTGGTACATCATCCCCTTGGAGATGCCGTGGTTGGCGCAGATGCGCTCCATATTTACATTTTCATACCCGCTGGTGCTGAATTCTTCCAGCGCGGCCTGATAGATTTCTTCTTTGCTTCGTTCCTGACGTTCCCTCTGTTTCATGGGAATGCGTTCCTCCATTCGCTTGATACAGTTCCCCGGCCCATTCAAAGCCTTTCTTCGCCATAAAAACAGCAATGATTTCGTTTATGACAGCCGCCGCCGCGATCGTTCCCTGGATAACCGGCACGCAGTCAGGGGCGGGGCCTTCCAGGATGGATACTGCGATAGAGGTAAAAACGAGAGACACGCCGGAGTGGGGCAGCAGGGTAAAGCCAAGATACTTTTTCACTGTCTGGGGCGCATGGGTGACGGACGCGCCGAAATAAGCGCCGCTGTATTTTCCGATGGCTCTGGCTATGATATAGACGGCGGTATAGATACCGGCGCTGAAGATCAGATGATAATCCAGCGGGGCGGCCAGATTTAAAATCACGATAATCATGGCAAAACCAATGACCGGGTTCATCACCTTCATCATACCATCCAGCTGCTCTTTTGTCACCATATTTGCGAATACAGTGGAATAAGACATGCCCAGCAGCATAAAGTTCAGCACTGGAGCGGGCAGAACACTGTTGAGGAAAAAGCCGATGGCTGCGGTGGCCAGCAGCATGGCCAGCATGACAGCCAGAGCGGAGGCTGTTTTATGGGTATGCCGGAGCAGCTTTCCTGCGATAAAGCCAGTGACGGCGCCGATCAGCACCGGCAGGAAGACCAGGAGCAGAATAACCGGCACAGGGATGCCTGCCGCAGAAATATGGGCTGACACAAAGGCGATTACCAAAAAGAAAACCAGAGCGCCTACCAGGTCGTCCAGGGCAGCCATGGGGATCAGCGTCTTCGTAACCGGTCCGTCGGTCTTCAGGTCATTTACCACCGACAGGGAAGGAGCCGGCGCGGTAGCCAGGGCAATGCCGCCGAAGATAAGAGCCAGGTAAACCGGTATGCCGGTGAAGGCGAAGATAACGCCGAATACGGCGCTGACCACCAGAAAGGTACCCAGCGATTCCGTAATCGTAGTGACCAGAATCTGCGGCCCTGCCTTTTTCATCTGGCTCCAGATCATTTCCGTACCGATCATCAGGCCGAAAATACATTCCAGCAGGCTTTCGGATATGGTAAACCAACCGGAATCCAGCACAGAGCTGCTCAGAAGATTCAGGGCATGGGGGCCGATGATCATCCCTGTGATCAGCCATCCCAGAATGGCCGGCAGCTTCAGCCGGGATATCAGTTTGCCTGCGGCAAAGGCGAGGGCCACAGTCGCGGCTAAACGCAGCAAATCCATTACAATATACATCATATCATACCTCCTGCTCAAAAAACTAAGCGGATTTCCAAATCCGGTTTATTACAGACGAAATCGTCTACAAGATGAAAGTATAGCACTTACAGACGAGTTCGTCTATAATTTTCTGCAAAAATGTATGAATTTTTTGTGAACAGGAAAACGGCAGAAAGCGTAAAAAAGATTTTGTTATATACAACAGCGGCAAACTCTTCTATAATAGATGCAGGAATCCAGAAGGGGTCTGAAATACAGCGGCTCGTATCTGCACAGCCGTGAGGCAGCAGAAAAGACGGATGACTTGGAGGAAGAGATAGATGAAAAATTTAAAGCAGCAGGCATATGAGATGATTAAGGATAAAATTATAAAATGCGAGTATGCGCCGGATACGATGATTAACGAGGAGATTCTCTGCCGGGATACCGGCATGAGCCGGACGCCGATCCGGGATGCGGTCAGCAGGCTGGAGCAGGAGGGGCTGGTTCATATCTATCCCAAAAAAGGAATCCGGATATCCAAATTTACATTCCATGACGTGGCAGTTCTCTATGAAGCCAGGACAGTACTGGAGCTGTACGCCATCCGAAACCATGGCGACCGTATCTCCCGGGAGAAGCTGGAGGAGATGATCCGGCTGTTTCAGGCAGAGGCGGCAGAGAACACCGAACGGACTTATGAGACTGACGATCAGTTCCATTTTCTGCTGATCGAGAGTACGGGAAATGATTTTTTCATTGATCTCTATGGCCGGATGCTGAATCAGATTCACCGTCTGCGGGTGATGAACGGTTATAATTCAGCCGCAAATAAACAGAGGATTATCCAGTCTGCCAGGGAGCATATCGCCATTGCCTCGAATATTCTGGAAGGAAAACTGGAGGAGGCGGTTCAGGAGATGGCGGCCCATCTGTCCGCTTCTCAGGCCGCGGCTTACTCGGTGCTGGCGAAGGACAACTATCAGAGCATCCCGCTGAAATCTGCGGACATCAGGCAGGAGGGGAAAAAGGAAGAGGTAACAGAACTGTAATAAAATTGTAAAAAAAGTTTGACGGAATCTTAATCGCTTTTCTCTGCACCCGGGTGTACAATAGGAGATAGAAAAGACCGGAAATTGTGGCCGATGCACAGGGAGAGCGCTGATGAAAAGGAAAAATTCAGGAAAAAGAGAGAAGACAGTTAAAAAAGTGCTTTTGGGAGTTGTCTGTTTTGCCATATTGCTGGGAGGCTGCTCGGCCGGAAACGGCGGCGCGTCTGCGGGCGTTATGGAAAAGACGGCTGCGGCGGCTGCCAGCGGCGCGCCGGAGGGCGGAAAGACGGAGAGCCTGGCGCTGGGCGAAGGCGTGCAGGTGGCGGCAGAGGGCCCGATCCTGCTGGAACAAAACGGGGACGGCGAGCGGGTGATGTACGCAGATCTGACCCATGACGGGCAGGATGAGCAGATTGTCCTGGATGTGAAAACCGGTGAGGCAGATTTTAAGGAAGCCGGCATCACGGTGCTGACCGGCAGCGAAGAGGCGGGCTGGACGCCGGTATATGAGCGGCATATTGATCAGAGCCATACCTATTGGGGCTGGGTGTATCTGTATGAGGAAGAGGGCGAAGCTTATCTGCTGGAGTACGACCCTGTGCTTTATGAGGGAACCTCCCGCTACAGCTATACCATATTTTCCCTGACGCCGGACGGCGGGCAGGAGATTCTGCGCAGCAGCTGCGTAGACTTTGACTGGACAGGAGAACTGGCTTCCGGGCTGGAAACCCAGATCAGAGAGCTGAATCAGGAGGCTTTCCGCTATATGGAACAGTCGCAGGTCATTGCCGCTGTCGGCGAGGAATATTTCAGCGGGCTGCAGATGTGCGAATTTATGGAGTAAACCAAACCTTCATGCGCCCGGCAGCCAACGTACTACCAGAGATGAAAATCCGGCGGGCACATGGGGCATCCCTGAATGAACGCCGCCTATCCGGCGTCAGACCTTCAGAGTGAAAAAAGAAAACTCTATGTCAGGTGGAAATATAACCACCTGCATAGAGTTTTTTCGTATGCATAATGCCGGCAGATGCAGACCTGAATCCTGCGCCAGGACTTACAGGCAGGTTTTAAATTGTTTAGGTGATCGTATGGTTGTGTCCCTGGCTGAGCTGATCCAGCTGAGCAGGATCTGTAATGCTGTAGCTGGATTTTCCTGTCCGCTTCAGGATACCCATTTCACAAAAGGTATGAAGGGTACGCAGCAGGTGGCGGTAGCTGGTTTCTGCCACGTCAGCGCAGAGGGTCAGATTATAGCGGAATATGCCGTTTTCCGCCGTTTCCATAATAAAAGTAGCCAGACGGGTCTCCAGCGGCTCATAGTGGGCGGCATTGTTCCGGATATGGTTGGCCAGAGAAAAGGCGGCATATCGCAGAAATTTTACGTCATTTTGCAGGATGGGACGGTAACGCTCTGCGGGAAGGGCCAGCAGGGTACAGGGGGTAATCGCCCGGATGTCGTTAATGGCCGGCTGCTTCCAGAGGGTGGCGACAAAGCCCATGAAGGTCAGTCCCCGGTAGTGGGCTTCACAGTGAACCCGGTCGGCGACTGTAATGGTATAGGCGATGCATTCGCCGTCTACCAGAACCAGAAAGCTGGGCGTCAGTTCTCCTGCCCGGCAGATCATTTCGTTCGCGTCATACTGAAGGATCGAGGCGCTTTCAGCCAGGTCAAAGGAACAGATATTTTGGAGCTTATATTGCCTGATATATTGCTTCAGCAATGCCGGGTCATAAAGCTGCTGCATTTCTATCACCTCTTTATTTCCGCATTATAGCAACCCCCAAAAAAATGTAAAGTTATGTCCATCGGATGTGACTTATGTCATTTACAAGAAAACTTACAATTTGTATAATTTTTTCTAGTTCCTGATTTGGTCCATGCAAAGATTTGCGTGAAATCAGAGAAAATCAGAAAAATATTATAGAATCCCTGAGAAGAAGCAAAGACGCTCTCTGATATGGTGAGAGCGCCTTTGCTGTATCAGATCAAATTTAAAACCTGAGAGAGTCTTGGCGCGGGATTCTATTTTTTTCTCCAGTCGACTTTAACAGTGCAAACTGGCAAAGAACGGCTGAAAACAGGTGCGAAGGCAGCGGGAAAAATCCTTTCCTGCAAAAAGCGAATGACACAGGAGTGATACAGGACATGGGAACAATCGTAGAATTTAAAGATTACTGTATGGGATTTCAGGACGACGACGGCAAGGTATATAACCTGCTGGATATGCCGGTAGACAAAATGCGTCAGATCCGGGGAGAGAAGCTGGCGATGATTTTCCAGGAGCCGATGACGGCTCTGAACCCGGTGCTGACCATCGGGCAGCAGAT
>CALWQE010000236.1 GCA_944383605.1 uncultured Lachnospiraceae bacterium | reverse complement strand
GTTTTTTATTTTCGTTTTGTTCAAATATAACATGCCCAAACAAAAAAAGTCCGTTTCATTGCATTCTTTTGCAAGAAACGGACTTTTTTGTTTTCCGGCTTCTGCCATTAATACCGCAGCAGCATTCCCTCTGTCTTTCTGTTTTCTGCCAAAAGCAATATCACAATCAGCCCCCTCGTAACCGGACTTTGCCACCGATCCAGCAACCCGGTGCTGGTCAGAAGCCTTTTAATACAACAGCTCCGCACCATGCCCAGCCCCGTTGCGCTTACGCTCCCTTCTCCTGTACGGATATTGGCGCCGCCCAGAATGACAGCGGCCAGCGCGTCTACCTCCCACCCGGAGCCTAATGTATGGATCCCCGCCTCCAGCCTGAGCGTAAACATCATTCCCCCAAGGCCCGCGCATACAGAGGAAATCGGATTTTCCCGCCCCGTTTTCTCCCACTACCGCATGGATCTGGCCGGAAGAAACCGAAAAATCCACCTGATCCAATACGCCGTACCCTGAAAAGGATTTGGATATTCCTCTCAGCTCCAGTGCCATATCCAACGCAAAGCCCCCTTTAACCGCCATTCAGCTCATAACTGGTATAAAGCGGAATCCCCGCCTGATAAAAATATTCCTTAAATTCATCCGGAACGTTCTGGTCTGTTACAACCCGGGAAACACTGGCCAGATCCCCCACCTTAACCAGGCTTTTTTTATGAAATTTTGCCGAATCGCAAACGACTACCGTTGTGTCTGACAGTCCGCTGACTGCCTGCCACAGCCTGGCCTCCTCCATGGAAGAAACAGAATAGCCAAAGTTCATATCCGCTCCGCTTACGCCCAGAAAGCTGGCGGATACCCGGATGCTTTCCAGCATTTTCAGGGCAAATTCACCGCTGACGCTGACCAGATCCATTGACGACTGAAGAATGCCGCCGGTCAAAATCACACTGATTTCTCTTGCGTCAGCCAGTTCCAGCGCAGCGCTTACATTATTGGTTACTACGGTCAGACCGGATTTGTTTTTCAGATGCCTGGCCATCTGGGTACAGGTAGAGCCCGTTCCCAAAAATATAATATCTCTGTCCTTCACCAGCTGAGAAGCAATATAACCTACCAGATTTTTTTCTTCGGCCCGGGAAGGAAGAGGCCGGGATTTTTCCTCCGGCTCTTTCTGCTCCGCCAGCACTGCCCCACCATGGGTTCTGTATAAAAACCCTTCCTTCTCCAGCCGTTCCAGGTCTCTTCTCACCGTTGCTTCTGATACATGAAGAATAGAAACCAGCGAGCCGATCTCGATTCTTTTTGTTTCATATAATAGTTCTTTAATTCGTTCCATGCGGGTTGAAACTAACATACTCTGCCACCTGTCCCAATCAAATCATCATTTCAGCCGTCCTATCAGTTCCCTTATCTGACAATAAATGCTGTTATAACCATTATATGCCATGAACTCTAATTGTCAAACCATTTCATTCCCGCCCTTTTCCTTTCACTATTATAATTCTTTTCCCTGCATTTTGCAATAATTAATCAACTTTTTGATTATTTTTGTCACATTCTTTCATTCACCCTGTCTCCCAGCCAGTCCCGGCAGCGGCGTAAATTCCATGTAAAGCCTCCGGAAGCCATTGAATCTTCCAGAAAAATCTGTTATGATGATTGGGCCGGTATCCAGGAGGCGGATAGGTCTGTATCCGCCCCTGCCATACGCGAAAAAAACAAATCAGGCAGGATCTATGGCAATGAATCAAAATACAGATACCTTCCCGGCCATTCTCCACCAGCTGATGGAGCTGGGCGAAGCGATGATGGCCAGCGGCGCGGAGGTAAACAGAATAGAAGATACTTTAAACCGCCTGGGAAAAGCTTACGGCGCAGAACGGATGAACGTGCTGGTCATTACCTCCAGCATCATTATCACGATGGTGCTTCCCGGCGGGCAGGAGCTGACCCAGACCCGGCGTATCCTGACGCCGGGCGGGACAGATTTTACGAAGATGGAACAGCTGAATGCCCTGAGCCGGCAGTGCTGCGCCCATCCTCTGGAGGCAGACGCCCTGGGCCGGCAGATCCGGTCTATCTGCGGCAACGGCCTTCCCCGGCCTGGCTTTTATGCCGGCAGTATCCTGACTGCTGGCAGCTTTACCCTCTTTTTCGGCGGGAATTTAATGGACGCGGCCATAGCGATGGCATTTGCCGTCCTGGTATGCCTGCTTCAGGAGCGGCTGACCCCGCTGTGCCCGAACCGGATTGTATTCAATCTGCTGGCCGCGCTGCTGACAGGGCTGGGCATCGGCGCGGCGGTGCACCTTTTTCCCATCCTTCACGGTGACAAAATCATGATCGGAGACATTATGCTGCTGATTCCCGGGCTGGCCATGACCAACTCGATCCGGGACATGCTGGTGGGCGACACCATCTCCGGCATTATGCGTCTGATTGAATCCCTGCTGTGGGCGGCCGCCCTGGCTTTCGGATTTATGGCGGCGATCTGGCTGATCGGCGGATGAGGGAAAGGAAGTGAAAGGTTTGGAAACGATCATAATGGAGTTAATTACCGCTTTTACCGGTTCGCTGGGCTACGCCCTGCTGTTTCACCTGCGGGCCGGCCCGATTCCCGCAGCTTCCGTGGGCGGTATGGTCAGCTGGGGTGTATACCTGCTCAGCTGTCATTTTCTGGACGGCATCTTCGTCCCCAGCTTTCTGGCTTCTGCTTTCGCCGCCCTGTACGCGGAAATTCTGGCCCGGATCAAAAAAGCGCCGGCTACGATTTTTTACGCGCCGGCGGTTATTCCCCTGATACCAGGGAGCTCTTTATACTATACCATGCAGTCTGCCGTACAGGGGAACTGGGCTGCCTTTGAGTCTTACGGCGCGCTGACTGCGCAATACGCCCTGGCGATCGCCGCAGGCATGAGCTTTATCTGGGCTCTGTGCCACATTCAGCGAAAGCTGGCGCACCGACCGTCCGGTAAGTAGTTTTTCTCTTATTTTTTAAACCGGAAATCTCTCATCCCCTCCTCTGTCAGCACCTTCATCCGGATTTCCTCCGGCGCGGAGGGCTGACAGCGAAAGCACCCTTCTGCGTTCACCAGAACATCATAATCCTCCGGATGGCTGTACTCTGCTTGTGGATCTGCATATAACGCCAATTCCCCAATACAGGAATCCACACAGTCTCCTACAGTCAGGCCGCCGATATAATCCACCTCGCCGGTCTGTCCATTCACCGCAATATAAACCGTTTCCTCCCCGATCCTGTCCGGATCCACACCCATAAATTCCAGCAGCTCCCTGACGTCCCGGTCTTCTGTCAGCTGATGGTTATGTATCTCAATCAGGAATCTGCTGTCATGAAAGTCTTCATACTGGGCTGTCCGGATCACATAAGTTCCCTTTCCCTGCAGCGTTTCCAGCGTATCATAATACCGATCGGTACAGGACAGCCGTTCCAGCACAAACGCCCGGAACCGGGAAAGCCCTTCCTCCGGATCGCCATAGGTGCCGTCCGGCCATCTCTCCCTGTCGCGCAGGAAAGCGCCGGAGCCGTAGATTTCCTTCTCGTACCCATCCAGCATTTCTGACACAGACTGGTCAGACCAGAGGCCCTCCCGCAGCTCCCGGTACCGGTTTACAATCATCTGGCAAATCTGCCCGTCCCGGTTTCCCAGCAGCCGGTATATCACGCCGCTTTCCATAATGTAATGGGTCTGAGGGGGCGTCTCATAGGAAAGCGTATAGTTCTGGGAGACATACTGCCATTTATTGCCCCAGGTCAGATCCATATCCCAGGGAATATACAATATTTTCTGCCCGTCATCTGTGTTTTTCGCTGCCAGATATATATTTTTCAGGCTGGACTCACTGACGTGATCCATCCCCTGGATCAGATTCAGGAAAATATAATTATCTATCACATTGGAAATATCCACGCTGGCATACAGCGCCCCGCTGTCTGCTTCCTCGCCGCTGAACAGGCCGTGAAGCTTCAGAAGAGCATCCCACCGCCCGCTGTTCCACAGCCCTTCGCTGATTTCATAGCCGCTCAGATTTCCTGTTTCATCCAGCCGCAGATCAATCGAGTTGGCCCAGTCGATTTTTTTATACAGATATTCCCCTGCCTGCTGGTCAATGGCCGCCATTTTCCCATCCACCGGATAGCCCAGGGCGTACAGGCCCCGGTATTCTCCGTTCAGAAACAGTTCCACATACCGGTACTCCGCCCCCAGATCCAAGCCCAGCTCATTGTTTTGGCCGCAGGACGCCTTCCACAGGTTGGAGGAAAATACATTCCGGATTTTCTCCTGGTCATTGTAAGCGGCGTACAGCAGCCAGTCGTCATCCTGGCGCATCCCCAGCAGAGAAATCATGTTAGAGCGGGTATTTCCGCCTGTGGATTCCCGGGTCAGAGACAGCCGGAAACCTTTTTTCTCATATTTTCTTGTGGAATTTCCGCGGATACGGATGGTGCCCTCCGACCGGATCAGAGAAGCCGCGGTCTCCGCCCGGTTATCCAGCAGCTCCATCTCCATCCGCATCCGGCCCGCTTCCTCTGTAATCTCTCCCCCGCAGGTAATCTGCAGCAGCGGAAGCGTCGTACATTTCAGCCGGTACAGATGATAGCTGTCCCTGTTATAGATCAGAAGCTGGACAGACTGATTTTCCCGGATGGACTGTTCCGTAATCTCTGTCTCCAGCACCGCCGCCTTCGCCTCCGGATCGCTGCACTGAAATTCCGTATACGGATCCATGACGCTGGAATCCCCCTCCGGCAGAGAATAATAGAAGGTATCCGAACCGCTGTCCAAAAACAGGCCCGTCTCATTCATGATGATCTCTTCCGCCTTCAGCTCCTGGCTGGCAGCGCGGTCTTCCATGATCCGGGCAAAGCTTTTTGCATCTGTCATATACGCCGAAAGCCTCTCCCCCTGCCCGCGCGCGCGCAGAAGATAAATCAGAGCCAGCACAGAGCAGGCCAGCAGCGCCAGACCGGCGTTCCTTTTGATTCCCATCTTTTCCTCCTCCCCGGCACATCTGCTGCCTGTGTACTGACACAATCATTTTTTCGAGTTAATGGTGAATGGTTAAATAATATCCTCACTGTCATATTCGATAATGGAGAATTTTTCCACTCCCGTTTCCCGCAGCCTGGCAGTCAGCTCTGCCGGATCCTTCGCGGCAAACTCCACTACATAGTCCATGCCGTCAGAGGTGTAATTCCGGCTTTTTACCCGGCTGCGCCTGGACACGGACCGGATCGTCTCCAGCGCCGCTTTTTCCGCTTCCGGGCCGCAGTGAAATACCAGTACAAAGGGCCGGCGTCCCAGGGAAAACCGATCCAGAATCAGAAGAAATACCGTCACCGCCAGAGCGGTCAGCACCGCCACCTCATACAGCTGGCAGCCGCAGGATATCCCGATATGGATGGACCAGAGAAGGTAAACCATATCCACCGGATCCTTCACCGCCGTCCGAAACCGGATAATGGCCAGCGCGCCGATGGTTCCCAGTGTAATCACCAGGCTGGACTGAAGGCAGAGAATAATTGTTGAAATAAACAGCGGCAAAACCGCAATGCAGATATTAAAAGATTTGTTGTAAAAAGCTCTGTGCGACACCAGCCGGTAAACTGCAAACTCATAAGCCGCCAGCGCCATGGCCACCAGAAGCACCGAAGCCACCAGCGAAGTATTCATCAGCGGATTATCATAATGACTTACAATATTTCTCACAATATGATCTAACGTACTCACAGCTTTCACCTTCCCATATTTTTTAATTTCATTCTCCCGGTATAATATTTGGAGAACGCGGTCTGAATCAGCATCCCATCAGACAGGATGCTCCGGATATATCCGGGCAGAATATAGTCAAATTTCGCCTCCAGCACATGGCGGCCTGCTTCCAGCACCGGATAGCGCTGATAGTCTCCATCCAGGAAATGTCCGACGCCGTCGGAAGCGGATATGTATTTGTCCAGGGTGATCCGCACATTGGATATCGGCTCCACATAGGCGACCCGCTCGTAATCGATCACCGCCTTCGGCCGGAAGAGCCGGGTCATACAGTCTGCGCAGAACCGTCTCAGCAGCGGCGACTCTGTCTTCCAGAACAGCGCTTCCTGCCGTCCTGCCAGGATGTCCTCATACATTTCCGCCGTCAGAGGGCAGCTGTCCTTATGGCACTTTCCGTTGACCTTTTCCTTTCGCTCCAGATGAAGGGTATCCAACCGGGTTCCGTAGTAACGGATACGGTATTTAAAACGGAGGGAAACGCCGGCGTCATTCTCTCTGGCGCAGCAGTCCCGGTAATCATCGAAATACAGACTGTGAATCTCATAGCTTCCGCCGGTTTCGCTGTGCCGGTCCTTTTCCAGAACCGATGCCAGCCGTCCCTCCAGGCGGGCCAGCTCCTCCTCCCCGCATATGTACTTCCATTCGTTTCGGTATATTTTGATAAAACCACCCCCATCAGACAGCGCGCTCCCGGAAAAATATATTTAATCTTTTCTTAACTTTTCCTTTATTTTTCATTTCGCGGCATATGCTATTATAAAAGTTATTTCCTGATTTTGCAAGATTTCCCGGCAAGTTTTCCAAACGATAGGTAAGTTTGGCCATGTGCCTTTTCTTTTTCTGAGATG
>CALWQE010000235.1 GCA_944383605.1 uncultured Lachnospiraceae bacterium | reverse complement strand
TTATTCTGCTACGGTTAAGGATGTGATATGGGGATTTACGCCTTCGTACCAGTACAGGAAGCCTTCCATATCAACAGTCTGTCCAACCTCCAGAGCTTCTACTGCCTGGTATACTTCTGTGGAGCTGTCGCACAGGTAAGACTCAATGGTGAAGGTGTAGGTTTCTCCATTGTAGGAAACGTTGAAATACAGGTCGTCACCCTGGGCGCCTGAACCGTCATAGTTGTATAAGAACGCGGCGCCGCTGTCGTCAGCTGCCTCTACGGTCATGCCGGTAAAGGATACCAGCTCGTTCTGATGGTCGATCAGTTCATCGCTGGCCAGCATCTCTGTAACATCCAGAGGCTCGGCGATGAAGGATTCTCCTTCAATGATTTCAAATGTAGCATCAATAATTTCCACTTCGCCGGACCACTCAGCCTTGTAGCCGTCTACACGGATCTTGGTTCCGGGAACCAGCAGCTCGTAATCTTCTTCAGAGCATGCCATGTTATAGAGGAAGTAAGCGCCGTCCTCGCTCTGGGCATATACAGTAGCCTGATCTTCCCACCAGGACTGCTTTGCCTGCACATAGGTTTCAACCACAACGTGGCTGTCCACATCGGCTGCTATGTACTCTTCATGGGTCATCACCTCAGCAGCGTCAGCGTCGTCAGCAGCAGTGGTTTCTTCCGCAGCGGCGGTTGTCTCCTCAGCAGCGGCAGTGGTTTCCTCCGCAGCAGCGGTCGTCTCTTCCGCAGCAGCGGTGGTTTCTTCTGCAGCGGCAGTAGTTTCGTCAGCGCCGCCTGCGCAGCCGGCCAGGGAGAGAACCATGGCCAGAACCAGAACACCAGATAAAATCTTTTTCATAATTGTTCTCCTTTTCTTTCATGATAAAACGGTTGTTTCATGGTGAACAACTATATTATAGCCCGAAAATCCAGGAAATCAATGGTTTTTACCTGCTTTTTTCATTTTTTTCACGGCAGGTCAGCCATGCATAAAAAGAAAAGGCAGGCGGTCTGCGGCTTATGGCCGGCCTGTTGCTTTTTTTCTGATCAGGCAGAGCAAAATCAGTGCCCAGACGGCGATCAGGCAGCCAAGCAGAGCTTTTGCGGTGCCGGGGAGAGGCCCCAGATCCGCTTTTCCCGCAGAGGAAGCAGTATGCTCGTCCAGGTGGTAGAGGGCTGTGACGTCGGTATAGAGGGCGTCAATGTAGGCGTCGTCTACGGTCTCGTCCCGCCGTACAGATTTGACCACATCCTCGATCAGCTGACCTGCCGCATCCCGCAGGGAGGCGGAGCCGTTGAACACAGGGGTGACGAATGTGTCCGCCGCATGGTTCAGAAGGAGCTGAGAAGCCTGGATTTTTACATCGTAATACAGGTCATTGTCTTCTCCGGCCCGGGAGAGATAATCCTGGTATTCGGCGGAATCCTGGGCTTTGCTGGTGACAGGCACATACCCTTCGGTCTGAGCGTAGGCGATCTGTACATCGTTGGTCAGCAGGTACTGGGCGAACAGCCAGGACGCCAGTACCTCCTGTGGATCTTCCTTGTTAAAAATGCAGACAGAGGGGCCCTGAGAAATCATCTGAGGATGCTCCGGGTCAAACTGAGGGATTTCCATCACTGCGATTTCAAAATCCACCAGCGCTTCCTCTGCGATATCGATCAGCGGCGCATCGCTGCCCATCCAGGTGGCGCCGGCGGTGGAGTCTATGGCGAAAACACATTGTCCCGCATTCAGAAAGTTGGCGGGATAGCTGGAAATCTTAAAGGTGGAGAAGGCGCCTGTTTCTACATGGTCCCGGATATTCAGCAGCAGCTGCCGGGTGGTGTCATTGAAAATCTGGATTTCCCCGGTATCGGTGGAGTAGCCCGCCCCTTTCTGGCGCAGCATCTGGATCATCATATTGTCTGTGGACTTGTACAGAAAGGGGATCATCACTTCCTGATTGTTCAGGCGGAAGGTGCCGTCCGGGTTTTTCGCCGTCGCCGCTTCCGCTACTTCCCAGACAAAATCCCAGGTCAGCGTCTCAGGCAAGGTGTAGCCCAGCGCTTCCACATAGGTTTTGTTGATGTAGCAGGCTTCTGTGGAGCGCATGTAGGGGACTGCGTAATAATGGCCGCTGACCCGGCATTCCTCCAGAAACTGAGGGATGATTTCTTCCTGGCTGGGAGAATCAAAAAGCAGGCCGCTGCCGCCAAGGCCGTAGGTTTCATCCTGGAACAGGCCGTCCAGGGGAACGACTACATTGTCCCCGGTCAGGTAGGTGGCGATGTGATCCGGATAGCTGACGCAGACATTGGGCGTGGTGCCGGTGGAAATATTGGTGATCACATCATTATAAATTTTTCCGTAATCGGTATACAGGCGCAGGTTGACTGTAATATTGGGATACAGTTCCTGAAAATCAGCGATGGCCTGTTTATAGATCTCTGTCTGGGTGATGTTGGTATCGTTTTTGGCCCAGAAGGTAATCTCATAATTGCGGGAGGTGTCAAATTCCTCCGGTACGGTAAAGGCTTCCTGCTCCTGCTGGCCGTGGCAGCCGGCAAGGACAGCCAGGCAGAATGCCAGCAGCAGCAGGAACCTGGCTTTCGCGAATAATTTTTTCATCCTTTCATCCCTCCTCTGGATACGCCGGCCATGATTTTTTTGCGGAAGATCAGGAAGAGAATGATCAGGGGGACGGAGATGACGACCACGGCGGCCATCATAGCCGGGATGTTTTCCCGTCCGAAGCCGTTTTCCCGGATTTCCTGGATTCCGTTGGATACCAGGTAATAAGCCTGGTCATCGGTAATCAGCCGGGGCCATACATAGGAATTCCAGCATTCGATGATTTTCAGTATGGTGATTGTAATAATAGTAGGCCGGCAGATGGGAACCATTACCTTCAGCAGATATTTCAGATCAGAGGTTCCGTCCACTTTGGCTGCCCGGTACAGCTCCTCCGGCACCTGCTCGAAGTTTTCCTTCAGCAGATAGATATAAAATACGGAGGTGACAGAGGGCAGGATCAGACCGGTGAAGGTATTCCGCAGATCCAGGCTGGTGATGGTGACAAAG
>CALWQE010000234.1 GCA_944383605.1 uncultured Lachnospiraceae bacterium | reverse complement strand
GACGGCATACGAGATGCTCATGTGACTGGAGTTCAGACGTGTGCTCTTCCGATCTCCTGACAGTAAAAATGTTTCCTGAGAGCGGCCAGCAGCCGGCTGGCGCAGGCCAGGATCCCAATCAGAACTCCATCCAGGCACAGGGCGGAGGCAGACTGTATCACAGAGAGGAACGACGCCGGATCCCGGCCATGGGCTGTCCATGCGGAAAGGGAAGAAAAAAGGGCAGGGCAGCGGAAAAAACCGGCGTATATGGTATACAAAACAGCAGAAAACTGAACCAGCAGCTGCAGTCTGGAGAGGATTCCTGTCTGGCTGCCGTTTCGGAGCATCCGCAGCAGCAGCCAGGCCGCCAGCAAAGACCAGTAGAGGATGGACAGCAGGTATACGGAAAACTCTTCCGGCAGCAAGGGGAAAAGCAAAGCAGGATTTACCGCGCAGTACCAGAGAAACAGGCCGTACAGGGCCAGGAGAAAGAGAAGAAGATCTGCCCCTGCGGCTGTGACAGGCTGTTTCCGGCGGCGCCTGATGATTTGAAATCCGCTCCACAGGATGACAGGGAGGAAGGAGAGAAACAGATAGAGCAGCCATGCTCCAACGTTTCCCGCTGCACCTGACAGGGAAAGGGCGGCCAGCCCTCTTCCGGCCAGAAGAAAGGGAAAGGCAAGGATCCAGACGGATGAAAAGTCAGGAACCAGGAATGACCATAATACTGCCGCTGCGGCAGACAGGAGAAAGAGGGCGGGGATGATAACGGAAAAGAAAACAGGTTTTTTTAGACGCATAGAAATCCTCCTGATAGAAAAAATTATTGTTTTACGATAATACAATTTGATTATAATAAAGAAATTATTGTCTGTCAATAATTTTTCAGCGAAAGAAGTCTATTGTAAATCTCTGTTATATCAGGTAAAATACAAGCTAGCGGCATCGTCCGGCAAATAACGGAGCCAATCGCCCGGTGATTTTCGAGACGGTGCGCCGGCGTTAATGGATATGGTTTACCATTGTCTGAAGATAAACAAAAAGGAGGAAGGGCTTGCCATGAAATATCTGAAAAGGGCAGAGAAAAAAACATTTTCCAGAGATTCTCAGACTACCAGGCTGGTGGCGGACATCATCGACCAGGTGATGGCAGGAGGAGATCAGGAAATTCTGAAATTAAACAAAAAATTTGACGGGATTGAGGCGGATCATATCCGGGTTTCAGAGGATGAGGTAAAGGCGGCCTACCGGCTGGTGGAGCCGGAGACGATAGAGGCAATGAAATTTGCGGCGGAACAGATTCGTTTTTACGCGCAGAAACAGATGGAGTGCTTAAAGTCCCTGGAAGGGGTCAGCCAGGTGGAGGGCGTAGTGCTTTCTCACAAGCTGGTGCCGGTGGATTCGGTAGGCGCCTATGTGCCGGGAGGGAGATATCCTTTGCCCAGTACTGCCCTGATGCTGGCGATTCCGGCCAGGACGGCAGGGGTCAGGCGGATCGCAGCCTGCAGCCCGCTGAATAAGGAGACCGGGACGATTCATCCGGCTGTGCTGGCGGCTATGGATATCGCCGGGGTAGATGAAATCTACGGAGTGGGCGGCGCCCAGGCTGTGGCGGCGCTGACTTACGGGACAGAGACGATCCGGAAGGTGGATATGATCGTAGGGCCGGGCAACCGGTTTGTGACAGAGGCGAAGCGGCAGGTAATCGGCGAGGTAGGCATCGACAGCCTGGCAGGGCCCAGCGAGGTGCTGATTATTGCAGATCACACAGCGAAGCCGGAATTTGTGGCCATTGACCTGCTGGCTCAGTGCGAGCATGACCCCAACGCGCGGGCTACGCTGGTGACGACATCGGAGGAGCTGGCGAAAGCGGCGATGGAAAAGGTAAAGGAATATGCCAGAGAGCTGCCCACCGGTCAGATTTCCGGCCAGTCCTGGGAGGATAATGGCATTGTGATAATCGTGGATTCCATGGATGAGGCGGTAGAGATCGCCAATGAGATGGCGCCGGAGCATCTGGAGGTGCAGGCGGAGGATGAGGATAGAATTGGAGACAGGCTGCGCCACTTCGGCTCCCTTTTCGTAGGACATTATACGCCGGTTACTTTCGGCGATTACTGTTCCGGCACCAATCACACCCTGCCGACGATGCGGACGGCCAGGTATTCCTCCGGCGTATGGGCGGGGACTTTTATAAAGACAGCTTTTGTCCAGCATGTATCCCGTCAGGGCTGCATGAACCTGGCGGACCGGTGTATCCGGCTGGCAGATGTGGAAGGGCTGATGGCGCACAAAAAGTCTGTGGAAATCAGAAAAGAACTCTAACGAATCAGGGAGATAACAGGTATGGATGAAAAAGAAAAACGGGGGAAACCGGCGGCGCTGCTACCGATTGTAACCTTTCTCGCCCTGTTTCTGGGAGCTGGATTTCTGACCGGGGATTTTAACAGTATGCCGGCGATCGTTGGATTTCTGATTGCCCTGATGGCAGCTCTTTTGCAGAACCGGCAGCTGTCCTTTGAAGAAAAAATCCAGATCGCGGCCAGGGGGGCGGGAGATGAAAATATTCTGACTATGTGTCTGATCTACCTGCTGGCCGGCGCTTTTTCCGGCACCATTCAGGCGGCGGGAGGCGTGGAAAGTACAGTGAATCTGTGCCTTTCCCTTCTGCCCTCCCATGTGGCGGTAGCAGGGCTTTTTGTAATCGGCTGCTTTATTTCCCTGGCGATGGGAACCTCGATGGGAACAATCGCCGCCCTGGCGCCTATTGGAGCCGGAATCAGCGAGAAAACAGGGATTTCTCTGGCTATATGTATCGGCGCGGTAGTCTGCGGCGCCATGTTCGGGGATAACCTGTCTATGATATCAGACACCACGATTGCGGCGGTGAAAACCCAGGGCTGTGAAATGCGGGATAAATTCCGGGAAAACTTTCTCATCGTCCTGCCGGCGGCGCTGGCGACTGTGATTATTTTTCTGGTTCTGACCAGAGATATGAATTATCAGGCCGGAGATGAGCTGGACTACCAGATTTTGCGGGTGATCCCCTATCTGGCGGTGCTGGGAGGCGCTCTGGCCGGGCTGAACGTATTCGGCGTCCTGGCCGGCGGAATCATTCTTTCTGCGGCTGTAGGCGCGGGAACCGGCGCCTTTGGCCTGGGAGAAATGTTCCAGGTGATGAAGGACGGAATTGTGTCCATGTATGACATTACTGTGATTTCTATTATTGTGGCCTGTATTGTGGCTCTGGTCAGACATAATGGGGGAATTGCCTGGATTCTGGGCATGGTAAAGAGAAAAATCAAAGGGCCGCGGGGCGCGGAAGCCGGTATTGCCGCCCTTTCTGTGCTGGTGGATCTGTGTACCGCCAATAATACAGTGGCGATTGTAATTACAGGCCCGATCGCCAAAGAAATCAGCGGGGAATACGGCGTGACAGCCCGGCGCTCCGCCTCATTGCTGGATACCTTTACCTCAGCCTGCCAGGGGCTGATTCCATACGGCGCCCAGCTGCTGTCGGCGGCGGGATTAAGCGGACTGACTCCCTATCAGATCATGCCCTATTGCTTTTATCCGATCCTGATGGCAGTCAGCGGAATCGGTTTTATCCTGTTTAAGGGCAGCGGGGCCAAAAAGAGGTGAAAGGGAGCGATATGTCTGTCTGCCGGGCGTCAGAGGCTTTTTCGGAATCAATATCAGCTGAATCAGGAAGAAAAAGCCAGGTGTCTGGCTAACGATAGAAAAAGAAAAATACAGGAAAGGATGTGTTTGTATGCTGCGCAGCCAGGAATTGCGTAAAATCGCGCCGGAGTTAGATCCGCTGCGGCTGGGAACCGGGTGGAAGGAGGAGGATCTGTCCAAGCCTCAGATTATGATTGAGAGTACCTTTGGCGACAGCCATCCAGGCAGCGGACATCTGCTGGAGCTGGTGGAGAAGGTAAGAGAGGGCGTGGCGGAAGCAGGAGGCCACGGAGCCCGCTATTTTACTACTGATATCTGTGACGGGGAGGCTCAGGGCCATGACGGCATCAATTATTCTCTGGCTTCCAGAGACATGATTGCCAATATGATTGAGATCCACGCCAATGCTACCCCTTTTGACGGAGCTGTGTATGTGGCCAGCTGCGATAAGGGAATGCCTGCTCATCTGATGGGCCTGGCCAGAGTGAATATTCCTTCCATCGTAGTGACAGGCGGCGTGATGGACGCCGGCCCGGATCTGCTGACTCTGGAACAGATCGGCATGTACAGCGCTATGTACGAAAGAGGAGAGATCACAGAGGAGCAGCTGACCTACTACAAGCATCACGCCTGTCCTTCCTGCGGCGCCTGCTCTTTTATGGGAACAGCTTCTACGATGCAGATTATGGCCGAAGCCCTGGGACTGATGCTGCCGGGCAGCGCCCTGATGCCGGCTACCAGCCAGGATCTGCGGGATTTCGCAAAGGCAGCGGGAAAGCAGGCGGTATGGCTGGCAGAGCATGACCTGACCCCGGACAAGATTGTGACGATGAAATCCTTCGAGAATGCGATTCTGGTACATGGCGCGATCTCAGGGTCTACCAACTCCCTGCTTCATATACCGGCTATCGCCCATGAATTTGGCTTTGATATCGATGGCGACACCTTTGACCGTCTCCACAGAGGGGCACATTATCTGCTGAATATCCGTCCCGCCGGAAAATGGCCGGCACAGTTCTTCTACTATGCAGGCGGCGTGCCGATGATTATGGAAGAAATCAAAGATTCTCTCCATCTGGACGTCATGACGGTAACAGGCAAGACGCTGGGAGAAAATCTGGAGGATCTGAAGAAAAGCGGCTATTATGAGAAATGCTTTGAAAACCTGAAACGCTACGGCATCACCAGAGAAGATGTGATCCGTCCCTTTGACAGACCCTTTGGCACAGACGGAAGCATCGGCATCTTATACGGCAATATCTGCCCTGATGGAGCTGTAGTAAAGCATACCGCCGTTCCGAAGGAAATGTTCCAGGCAACCTTAAAGGCGCGTCCCTTTGACTCGGAGGAGGAGGCCATTCATGCGGTGCTGACCCACGAAGTACATCCGGGAGACGCTGTAATTATCCGGTATGAAGGGCCGAAGGGCAGCGGTATGCCGGAAATGTTTTATACGACAGAGGCTATTTCCTCCGATCCGGAGCTGGGCGCAACCATTGCCCTGCTGACAGACGGACGCTTCTCCGGCGCCTCCAAAGGGCCGGCTATCGGGCATATTTCTCCGGAAGCAGCAGAGGGAGGGCCGATTGCCCTGATCGAGGAAGGGGATCTGATCAAAATTGATATTCCTGCCCGTATCCTGACCGTGGTGGGTATCCATGGAGAGCCGAAGACGGAAGAAGAGATTCAGGCTGTCTTTGCCGAGCGCAGGAAAAACTGGAAGCCCAAAACCCCCAAATATCCCAAGGGCGTGCTGAAAATCTACTCAGAACATGCCGTATCGCCGATGAAGGGCGGATATATGAAATAACAGAAAAAACCGGGGAGCCAGATGGAAAAGGCTCCCCGGCTTATTTTTTTACCCCCTGGTACAGGTAGTTCAGCCCCTTCAGGATCAGCATCTTGTCTACCGTCACATCGCATTCACAGTACTGGGCGATCAGGCCGGAGAGGCCGCCGGTGAGAACCACGCTGTGCTTTTCGCCGTATTCCCGCTCGATGCGCCGGATCAAGCCGTCTACCATGGCGGCGTGGCCGTATACAACGCCGCTGTTGATGGCGTCCTCTGTGTTGGCTCCCACCAGATTTCGGGGATTGCCCAGCTCATAGGAGCCCAGCTGGGAGGCCTTGGCCAGAAGGGCGTCTGAGGCGGTTTTAATGCCGGGGCTGATCAGGCCGCCAAGAAATTCCCCCTTTTTATTCAGAACAGAGCAGGTGGTGGCGGTGCCCAGGTCGAAAATAATGGCCGGCAGCGGATATTCATGGAGAACTGCCGTGGCATCGGCAATCCGGTCGCTGCCCAGGGTAGCGGGATAATCCAGACGGATCGGGAAGGGGGCGGGAATCTCCCGTTTTACGATTACGGGAAGAATATAGAGCGTTTCAATAATGGCTTTTTCGATGGAATGGGTTACTTCAGGCACCACAGAAGAGATGATGGCGCTGTCCAGCTCTTTCGGGTTATGAAAGTATAATTTAATCAGTTCATTCAGCTGCAGGGCATATTCTGCAGCAGACCGGTCTTTATGGGTTGCCATTCGGAAGGAATGGCGGATCTGCCCGTCTACAATTCCGCCGCATAAAATATTTGTATTTCCAATATCAACTGCCAGTAACATAAAAAATCCCCCTGATTCTTTTCCAGTATTTTTCTTTAAATATAGCATTATCTGTCTTGCGGGTAAAGAATTTTTGCAAAATTTCATTGTTGCCCAGGCGGATTCATGATAAAATGAAATATAGTAAAAGTAAGAGGGCTGAACGCAGAACGCGGTTTCGCCCAGGACAGATAAAGGAGATCGATGAAATGAATATAGAATTATGGCAGAAAACGGTAGAGCATCACGGCCACAAGTGTGTGGGCCTTGCTTTTGGTTTTCGGATCGGGGAAGAAGCAAAGAAAATTTTTAACGAGGGTGAAAAAATCCATTGTATTCTGCCGGTAAAAAACTGTATCTTGGACGGTGTGGCCGGAGCTTTGGGCGGTTCCGTAGAGGACGGCACCATCCGGATTGACGAGAGCCTGAAAAATTTTGTATTTTACGCGGAGGGCGATGACGAAGGCTGGGCTTTTACGCAGAAAAAGATGGAGCTGCCGGAAGGAACAGACCCGGTGGCGGCGGTGCTGACTTTTCACAGGGATATGGTTGTAACGCTGGAGCCGGTGGATCTGGACTGAGAAAAATGAAAAAGCGATATCAGGTTCCTTCTCTGTATGAAAAACTGCGCCGTTACAGTGAGACGGATATGTACCCGTTCCATATGCCGGGCCATAAAAGGCAGGGGCCGGACTGGGACAGCCCTTTTTCCTGGGATATAACAGAGATTGACGGTTTTGACGATCTTCACCACCCGGAAGGTATTTTAAAAGAAGCGATGGAAGAAGCGGCGGCGTGCTACGGCAGCGACGCCACTTTTTTTCTTGTAAACGGAAGTACTTGCGGCATTCTGGCTGCGGTTTCAGCGGCGGCCAGTCCGGGCAGCCGTATTCTGATGGCCAGAAACTGCCATAAATCGGTGTATCACAGCGTTTTGCTGAATCAGCTGGAGGCAGATTACCTGTACCCGGATTATCTGGAGCATTTTGAATGCTTCGGAGGGATTAGGCCGGAACAGGCAGAAGAGGCGCTGTGCCGCCGGGACGGGATCCGGGCGGTGATTCTTCCTTCTCCTACCTATGAAGGGGTAGTTTCTGATATCCGGGGCATCGGAGACGTTTGCCGCAGACACGGCGTACCTCTGATTGTGGACGAGGCTCACGGAGCCCATTTCCCTTTCCACGAATATTTTCCTGCGTCAGCTCTGGAGCTGGGGGCTGACGCGGTGATTCAGAGCCTGCATAAAACGCTTCCCTCCTTTACGCAGACGGCCCTTCTTCATGTAAAAGGAAATAGGATTTCTCTGGAAAGGATAAAGCAGTATCTGGATATTTACCAGAGCTCCAGTCCATCCTATATGCTGATGGCAGGTATGGATGAGTGCCTGCGCTATATCACCGGCGAAAGGGGAGAAAAAGCCATGGAGCGCTATGTGGAAAATCTGTCAGCGCTGCGGGAGAGGCTGGGCAGGCTGACCGCGCTGGAAATGCTGCCGGAGCATATGGCCGGCCGGTATGGAATCCATAGCCTGGA
>CALWQE010000233.1 GCA_944383605.1 uncultured Lachnospiraceae bacterium | reverse complement strand
AGCATATGAACAGTGTGGTTTTGAAGTCAACGATATGCCCCTGATGGTAGAGGCCATCCCTCTGTCCGGCGAAAAAATCGTTTTAATCATAACTAAAATCGACGACCCTGACGAGCTGGACAGCCGTTTTTCCAAATTTGCCCCTTCCCAGGAGCCGGGCGAGGACGGCATCTCCGGCAGAGGAGAGCGGGAACTGCCGGAAGGCGCGGATGATATTCTGGACATTTTCAATACGCTTCTGGAAAATAAAAGGAACCAGCAGAAAAAAGCCGGGAAAAATACGGAAGCAGCCCAGGAACAGGGCCTGCTGAAGCCGGAATCCATCAAGGACAGCGTAGACCGGGTGAATCTGGTGCGGATTTATTCCTTCCCCACCCTGGAACATATTATGTCGGCGGCAGCGGTTCTGGACGATATCTATTTCGGCCTGAATACCCTGTACCGTTCCCCGGAGGGCACTTACTATCTGGTCATCAATAAGTCTTCCCATACCCCGGAGGAGTTTAACCGGGTATGCAATATCCTGCTGGAATACGGCAGCAAAATCCGCAGCAGTTCCTCCATGGAAGCTTATTACGAAGAACATTATGACAAAATCATCGCCGATGTGGCGCTCCAGCGTCTTGCCCTGATTTAACCGGATAAAGCGCAAACCGCCGCAGAAAACAGACCGGCTTTCAAAACCGGTTTGTCTTCTGCGGCGGTTTTCTCATTTCCTCCAGGGAACAGAATCTGTCAGCCTTTTAATGCCAGATACTCGTTAATGCGTGCTTCCAGCGCATCGGGATCAATGCCGTGAACCATCGCCGCCTCGCTCAGAGATTCGCCCTGGGCAGAAGGGCAGCCGATGCAGTGCATTCCTGCAGCCATCAGGATCGGCACAATGCCGGGGTCAACCTGAACCAGCTCGCCGATTAACATATCTTTTGTCACCTGTTTTGCCATATTTTTATACCTCCGTAATTTCAGACATGGATGAAAAGTTTCTTCAATGATTATATTACAAGAAAGCCGCCTTGGCAAGATGGGAATTTCCGGCCTTTTGCACTTCACGGAATGCACAGAGTCATGAAAATTTCACTTGAATTGTAATCATTTATGTATTACAATGGACATAAATCAGCCGGGGATTCTCAATCGCCGGCATACATAAAGTAAAAGGAGGTATATGTCCAATGGCATATGTAATCAGCGACGACTGTGTATCCTGTGGTTCCTGCGTAGACGAATGTCCTGCAAACGCAATCAGCGAAGGCGATGGAAAGTATGTAATCAACGCTGACGAGTGCTTAGACTGCGGCACATGCGCAGACGCATGTCCCAACGATGCAATCGCACCCGAAGAATAAATAACCACGAATGTAAAATAGCCCGGCCAGACAGCCAGGCTATTTTCTTTTGAAAATTTATCGCCGGAGCGGCCGCCCCGGCGCAATCGCTTCGCGCCCGCACTCAGAAAATATCCGCCAGGCGGGTCTTCTTTTTTTCTCCTTTTTCTGTACGTCTCCCCTGTCCGAACAGGGTTTTTTTCTTTTTCATATGCAAAATCCTGCCCTGCTCCGGTTTCTGGGCCTGAAGCTTCCGTCCCTTCTGCATGGCCCGCAGCGCTTCGTCCAGCTTCCGGTAGCGTTCCTCCTCCCGCTCCTCCCGAACCCGCAGCTGGTAGTTCATTTCCTTCAGCACCTTTTCGCTGACCCGGCTGCTGACTTCATCGCTCAGCCGCTCGTGGCTGACCTCGATGGCCTGGGCGACAATGTGGATCATCAGGCTCTGGAACTGTTCCAGCCTGTCCGCCGGCAGCGCCCGGGCGTCTGTCATCGCAGCCTCTTCGCTGCCGTCCGGCACCAGCGTCCTGTTTCCCTCCTGCAGCAGCTGACGGCGTATTTCCTTCAGCTGATACCCCTGTTCCTTCATTTCCTTAATTCTCAGGAACGTCTCGATATGTACATCTGTGTAATAGCGGTGGCCCAGCTCATTTCTGGGTACGGCCATCCCTAAATCTTCCTCCCAGTATCGTAAAACATGATCCTCTACGTTAAGCTTCTTCGCAGCTTCCGAGATTCGGTAATGGTTGTCCCCCATCTCATGTCCCCTTTCTGGAAATGATAAAATTGTAAATAAATTACATTAGTACCATTATATCACAGAACAGTCTGATTGCAACGGGAGACATTCAAATCACCGGATTTGTTTTCGCGCCTTTTTCCCTTTTTTCACGCTGTATCCAAATTTTCCCTGCCATTTCCCCATACTGTAATATTCTCCATGGGAATAAACCAGGGGATGGGCCTGGCTGAGACGGAAGGTTCCTCCCCCGTCCATATATTCATCCGATACCTGTACCGCCGTCACCTCCGCCAGGAACATATGGTGGGAGCCCAGCTCCAGCACCTGGTTTACCCTGCACTCAATATTCACCGGGCTTTCCTCCACGATGGGGACGGAAACAGTGGACGCCGCCCCGCGGGTCAGCTTCCGCTCCTGCCATTTATCCACGTCCCTGCCTGACTTCACGCCGCACCAGTCTGCCGTTTCCGCCAGCCCCTCCGTGGTCAGGTTGATGACAAATTCCCCGGTTTCCCGTATCAGCTGATAAGAATACCGGGAGGGGCGCAGGGAGATATAGACCATAGGCGGATTGGTACAGACAGTGCCGGTCCAGGCCACTGTCACCAGATTATCCCGTCCGTCCCGGCCTGCGCAGCTGACCAGTACGGCGGGAAGGGGATAAAGCATATTCCCCGGTTTCCAGATTTCCTTTGCCATGTTATGCTCTCTCCAGATTCGCAAATTTGGTGTAATTGGGCAGCCACTTCAGCTCAACTGTGCCGATCGGGCCGTTTCTTTGCTTGGCGATAATGATTTCCGCCACATCCTTTTTTTCGCTGTCATGGTTATAATAATCATCCCGGTAGATAAACATCACCACATCGGCGTCCTGCTCGATGGCGCCCGACTCACGCAGGTCAGACAGCATGGGCCGGTGGTCAGTCCTGGTCTCGCAGGCCCGGCTTAGCTGGGAGAGGGCGATCACCGGACATTCGATCTCCCTGGCCAGCGCCTTCAGCGAACGGGAGATCTCAGAGATTTCCTGCTGCCGGCTGTCAGAGCTTCGCCCGCCCGAGCCTGACATCAGCTGGAGATAGTCGATAATCACCAGCTTCAGCCCAAATTCCAGCTTAAACTTCCGGCACTTGCTCCGCAGCTCTGCTGCGGAAATACCGGGCGTGTCGTCAATAATCAGCCTGGAATTGCCGATCATTCCCACGCTCTCCACCAGTTTCTCCCAGTCCGCGTCTGTCAGGTTGCCGATCCGCAGCGCCTGGGAATCCACTCGGGATTCCATGGAAAACAGACGGTTCATCAGCTGTTCCTTGGACATCTCCAGACTGAATATGGCGCAGGGCAGATCCTTTCGGAAGGCCACATACTGGGCGATATTCAGGACAAAAGCCGTTTTTCCCATAGACGGCCTGGCAGCCACCAGAATCAGATCAGAGGGCTGCATACCGGAGGTTTTATAATCCAGGTCTGTAAAACCGGTGGGAATGCCGGTGACAGAGCTTTTATTTCTGGCCGCCTGCTCGATCCGCTCCAGGGTATCCAGCGCAATCTGGGAAATCGGCACAAAATCGCCTGCATTCCGCTTCTTCAGCAAATCAAAGATATTTTTCTCCGTCATCTCCAGGATGTCTTCCACCTGCTCGCTGCCGGCATAGCAGGCGTCGGCGATTTTCTCATTGATCCGGATCAGCCGCCGCAGCAGAGATTTCTCGTATACGATCCGGGCATAATGACGCACATTGGCAGAAGTGGCCATCAGATCCATCAGCCCCCGGACAAATTCCAGGCTGCTGATCTCCGGCGGCACATCCTTTTTTCGGAGGCGCTCCTGGAGAATAACCAGATCCGCAGGCTTTCCCTCATTGTTGATTTCTACGATCGTCTCAAACACCACGCCCAGCTGAGGCTGGTAAAAATCATCCTTCGTCAGCATCTCAGAAGCGATGACGATTGCCTCCCGGTCCATCAGCATCGCGCCGATCACCGACTGCTCCGCCTCCGGGCTGTGGGGCTGAACCCGCTTAATCAGCGCTTCTTCCATACAAGGCGCCTCCCTTTCAGCCTTCCGTCACTTTCACTGTCAGCTTCGCGGTCACGTCCTTATGAAGCTTAATGGGCACGATATGATTGCCGCAGCTTTTAATCGGCTCGTCCAGCACCATTTTCTTCTTGTCCAGCTCGAAGCCGCACTGCTCCTTCGCCGCCTGGGCGATCTCCTTTGTGGAAACAGAGCCGAATATCTTCCCGCCTTCCCCTGTCTTCACCTTCAGCACCACCATAGCGCCCTCCAGCTTCTGGGCCAGCTCCTTCGCTTCCTGGAGCTGCTGCGCCGCCAGCTTGTCCTGATGCTGCTTCTGCAGCTTCAGGTCATTCAGATTTTTTGCGGTCGCCTCGATTCCCTTTTTCTTCGGCAGGATAAAATTTCTGGCATAGCCGTCGCTGATTTCTACCAGATCGCCCTTCTTCCCCAGAGATTTCACATCCTCTAATAATACTACTTTCATTTCCTATATCTCTCCTTCATCCAGCATTTGTTTGATTGTCACCTTAATATATTCCTTGGCTTCCTCCACCGTACAGCCTGTCAGCTGAGCGCCTGCCATCGTGCTGTGGCCGCCGCCGCCCAGCTTCTCCATAATCAGCTGGACATTGACCTCGCCTACTGACCGGGCGCTGATATAAATCTTGTTCTGGTAATCTGTCAGCACAACGGAAGCGTCCACTCCCACGATATTCAGCAGCTCATTGGCCGCCTTCGCCCCTACGATGGTAGGGCTTTCCACGCCCTCGGCAGGGCAGACCGTGATCGCAAAAATATCCTCAAAAATCTCCGCCTCGCAGACCGCCTCCGCCTGCGCCTTGTGATCCTCCATTTTATCCCGGAACATTTTCCTTACACGGGTCATGTCCGCGCCGCATCTTCTCAGAAATGCAGCCGCTTCAAAGGTACGGACGCCGGTCCGGCTCAGGAAGCTGTCCGTGTCCATGATAATGCCGCCGTACATCACATCCGCTTCCACGCCTCTGATCTTAATATTGTCCCCCATATACTGGAGAATCTCCGCCACCAGCTCGCAGGTGGAGGAGGCATAGGGCTCCACATAAGACAGGACTGCGTCTGTAATGCTGTCTCTGGCCTGGCGGTGATGATCCAGAACCACCACATAATCCGACATATCCAGCAGGCCGGGGCATTCGGTGATGCTGGGCCGGTTCGCGTCCACTACGATTACCACCGTATTCCGCGTCACAGTTTCCATCGCCCTGCTGCTGTCATAAAACATATCTTCGGGGTACTCTCCCCTGGTCTTGAATTTTTCAATTACCGGACGCAGTGTAGAGGTAATATCATTGATGACGATCCTGGCCTTCCGATCCAGGGATACCGCCGCCCGGTACAGGCCGATCGCCGCGCCCAGAGAGTCGATATCCCCCAGCTTGTGGCCCATAATCAGCACTTCTTCTTTGCTCATCAGCAGCTCCCGGAGGGCATGGGCCTTTACCCTGGCCTTTACCCGGGTGTTCTTCTCAGTGGCCTGGGACTTTCCGCCATGGTAGGAGATATTTTCCCCATCCTTAATCACCGCCTGGTCGCCGCCCCGGCCCAGCGCCATATCAATGGCAGTGCGGGCATACTCATAATTTCCCTCGTAGGTGGAAGCCCCCACTCCCAGGCCAATGCTCAGGGTAATGGCGATCTCTGTCCCTGTATTGACTGTTTTAACATTTTCCAGCAGGCTGAAATGATCCTCTGTCATCGTATCCAGATATTTGCGCATCACAGCCACAAAATATTTATCCTTTTCCTGTTTGGTGATCACCGCTCCCATCTGGGAGAAATAACGGCTGATCTTTCTGTCCACCAGCGCGGTAATCACGGTGGCCCGCACCTCATCGATGGCCGCCATCGCCTCGTCATAATTATCCAGATAGACCAGGCCGGCTACCATCTGCTGCTCCTCTATGGTCTTTCGCAGGCCCACGCTCTCCGTCTCATCAAAAACATAAAGAGCCAGCAGCCTGGTACGGATACCATCCTCCAGAACGCCTTTTTCCGAGATTTCCTCAGGCAGGCTCACATTCACCAGCTCCAGGCGGAGAAACCGCTCCCCATGCTGTACGTTTATTACCTTCCGCTCGTCCTTTTTCGGAATATCCTTCCGGCGCACCTCCGGGAACAGGTTTTTAATATTTTTCCCCCGCTCCTTTCCCGCCATCTCCTGGAACGCATTGTTGCTCCACAGCGTTTTCCCCGTATCATCAATAATGGCGTAGGAAACCGGCAGCTCCCGCAGCAGCTGGTTCTGCACCTGAGCATGCTCCATGGAAAAATCGATCAGATCCTTTAACAGCAGAGGCTCCTTGTAAAAATAAAAAGCGGCGGATATCCCCACGCAGATGCAGCTTCCGATCCCCATAACGCCGCCGGCCTTCCTGTCGACCAGCAGTACCGCCAGATTGGTGACAATCATGACAATATTAAAGATAAACGGCATCAGCAGAAATCTGCGCAGACGGCTGACGGATTGATTGCTCTTCTTCATATTCACGCTCCTGTTTGTTCCCCATCTGATAACAACTCAAACTGATTATACCATTATTCCATAAAAATGAAAAGGTTATGGGAAAAAAGAAAGGTAGTAATAAGGGGGGAACAGTCTGGCCGCCAGTCCCGCTTCCGGCAGCAGAGCGTCAAAGCGGATCCCAGAACCGCACAAAACCAGGCTGCCCAGCAGCCAAACAGCGGCCGCGGCGCACAGTATATTTTCATCCGGCGCCAGCCATTTCAGCAGCCCGGCCAGGAGCACGCATAGCAGGAGATAAACCGCCATGCCTCCCGCCTCCAGCGGCCACCCGGCCCATTCGCCGGCGATCCATACCGACAGCAGGCAGGCGCAGGATGCCGGAACGGATGCCGCCAGCAGGAAAAGACCGGTTCCCGCCTGCCGCACGCCAGGCGGCATACAGCCGCACAGTCCGGCTTTCTCATCCCGGAATACAGCCGCTCCCCCAAACAGAGCCGCCGCAAATACCCAGACCGCCCCCAGGCCTCTGACAGGGAGCAGGCTGGCCGGGCTTTCTCCCTCCGCCGCAGGCTGGCCCTGGGCTGTTTCGTATTGGAAGGAAAAGGTGCTCCCATCTGTGAGAAATTCCGCGTACCGCTCTTCCATCCTTCCTGGCTGACCGCCTGCTTCCGCAAAAAACGGCTGCTCCTCCAGCTGGCGCAGGCCTGCCGGCCCGGCCTGTAACATAACAGAAGCGCAAACCGCCTCCGAAGCCAGTTCGCCCGCCACCGTAGCCGGAGAGCTGACCAGCTGAATCGTACGCCTCAGCTCTCCCGCCGCCAGCCCGTCTCCGAAATCCTCCAGGAAAATAAACCCGCACTCC
>CALWQE010000232.1 GCA_944383605.1 uncultured Lachnospiraceae bacterium | reverse complement strand
TGAT
The DNA here is from genome assembly GCA_944383605.1 of uncultured Lachnospiraceae bacterium. GTDB lineage: Bacteria > Bacillota > Clostridia > Lachnospirales > Lachnospiraceae > Paralachnospira_A. Next base: position 6,403 of record CALWQE010000232.1, on the reverse strand, counting down.
AACGGCAAGCTACCTGAACCCGATGGAATTTTTGGCAGTGGCTCCCATCGTTCCCATCCTGCTTTTTACCACAGCGCTTTTTGGCTTTGTCGGGCTGGCATACTACCTGGGCGGCAGGCAAATCCTCAGGTGCGACCTGGCAGAAGCGCTGCAAAGCGACTATATGATATAGCAGAACGTTGACATTTCAGCCTTTGGCATGTACACTGAAAACACTGGCATTTCAGAATGGCGAAGACGGCGGGGGAAGCTCCGCCGCCGCAGCCTGTTCATGATATGGCAGCCCGGAAATATGGGAAAGGGCAGTGAGGGACAGTGAATCAGTTGAAGATTGGAATGAATATTATGCTGATTGGCTTTATGGGAGCGGGCAAAAGCGCAGTCTCCCGGGAAATGAGCCGTCTGTATGGGATGAAGGCAGTGGAAATGGACGCTATGATCGAGGAGAGGGAAGGCATGACGATTAATGAAATCTTTGCTTCCCGGGGAGAAGACTATTTCAGAAGCTGTGAGACAGCCCTTCTGGAGGAGCTGGCCGGCCAGTCCGGCCTGGTGGTTTCCTGCGGCGGGGGAGCTGCGCTGCGTCCGCAGAACGTGGCGCTGATGAAAAAAAAGGGCCTGGTGGCGCTGCTGACAGCCAGTCCGGAAACCATATACAGCCGGGTGAAAGACAGCCATGACAGACCCATCCTGAATGGAAATATGACGCCGGAATATATCGCCGGACTGATGGAGAAAAGAAAGGCGCCTTACCGGCAGGCAGCAGATGTGGAGATCAGCACAGATGGGAAAACGGTGGAAGAAATATGCCGGGAGCTGTGGAACTGGCTGTCCGCATACCGGCAGTGAGGCCATGCCCCTATTGGCAGGCTGAAAGGGGAGCATAATGTGAAATTTTTATGAATTTCTTCTTTTTCCCGGAAATCGTGTTATGATTGTGCAAGGAAAAGAAGGCTGAAAAGAAAGGAAGCTGTATGCTGGGCTATGTGACTGTGAACCGGGAAAAGCTGAGCCCGGAAGATCTGGAGACCTATCAGGCCTATTACTGCGGCCTGTGCCGCACCCTGCAGAAATATTATCACCAGGCGGGACGGCTGACGCTGAATTATGATATGACATTTCTGTATCTGCTGCTGACCGGTCTGTACGAACCGGAAGAACAGGAGCGGGAGGGCCGCTGCATGCCTCATCCGCTGAAGCCGCACAAAGAAAGATACAATGAGATGGCCCGCTACTGCGCTGATATGAATGTGCTTCTGGCCTATTATAATATGCTGGACGACTGGGAGGATGAGCGGAAGCTGTCAGGCCGGCTGGGGGCCGGCCTGGTACGCGGCAGCTGTGAAGAAATACAGGCCCGCTGGCCGCGGCAGGCGGAGGCTGTAAAACGATGCCTGAAAGAGCTGGCTTTGTGCGAGGAGCGGGATTCCCGGGAGATCGACGAGGCTTCTGGAATCAGCGGACGGATGCTGGAGGAAATAGTGGCGTACCGGCAGGATGAATGGGAACCGCTGATGCGGGGAATTGGCTTTTATCTGGGGAAATTTATTTATCTGTGCGACGCTTATGAGGATCTGGAGAAGGATCGGAAGGCAGGCCGCTATAATCCGTGGAAGGGCTGGGAAGAGCGTCCGGAGTTTCACAGGGAGGCGGGAAACGTTCTGCAGCTGATTATGGGGGAATGCGCCAGAAGCTTTGAGCGGCTGCCGGTGATCCGGCATGCGGAGATTCTGAGAAATATTTTGTACTCCGGCGTGTGGACCCGCTATGAGATTACCGGAAGAAAAAGAGAGAAAGGAAAAGGGAACCATGACAGATCCCTATAAGATACTGGGCGTCTCTCACGACGCCTCTGAGGAAGAGATCAAAAAGGCATACAGGAAGCTCAGCCGTCTGTACCATCCTGACGCCAATGTGAACAATCCCAACAAGGATCAGGCGGAGGAAAAGTTTAAGCAGATACAGGAAGCCTACAGCCAGATTATGAAGGAGCGGGAGGGCGGCGGCCAGTACCAGCAGGGCTATGGCCAGTACCGGCAGGGCTACGGCCCCTTCTCAGGCGGCTACGGCGGTTATGGAGGATATGGCGGCAGGGCCGGGCAGCAGGGGTATGGGGCCAGCCAGGATGAAACCAGACTGCAGGCAGCCTTTAATTATGTGAATGCAGGCTATTACCGGGAGGCGCTGAATGTGCTGGATGCGATCCGGAACCGGGATGCCAGATGGTATTTCTGCAGCGCGGTGGCCAACAGCCGGTCAGGCAACAATGTGATCGCCCTGGATCATGCCAGAAAGGCGGCGCAGATGGATCCCGGCAATATGGAGTATCAGATATTGCTGCAGAAACTGGAGAATCCTTCCGGCTGGTATGAGGAACGGGGGACTGTCTATGGCAGGCCTTTCGAGCAGGGACAGGATTTTTGCTGGAAGCTGATTCTGTTTAATCTGTTCTGCAACTGTTTCTGCCGGTATCCTATGTGCTGACATCGCCCACAAGACGTCAGGTTTCTTTTGGCGAAAGCCGGTATCCCATGTGCGGACAGGGAATCAGCCGGGGGTTGGAGAGGGCTGTTCCATGGCGCCGGGGCCAGATGCTGCGCTGCGCTTCGTTCTGTCCTGCAGCACGCGGATAAATTTCTCTCCTGCCAGAGAGACGGGATGCTCCGGGTGAGTGACCAGGCAGATAAAGCGGCGGGGCGGCTGCTCCTCCAGTTCCAGCTGGAAAACGGTGCCGGCTTTCAAGCTTTCTTTGGCAAACTCATAGGGGACGAAGCCCAGCCCCAGATTGTGGGAGACCATGGGCGTAATCAGATCGGCGGCGGCCAGCTCAATATCTGGATTCAGCCGGCTGTGATGCTCCAGGAAAAACTGATCCAGGAATTTCCGGGTGGTTGTGCCGGCCTCCATCGAGATCAGCGGGTACTGCTCCAGCTCTCTGACGGACAGAGGGCGTTTGTGCAGATGGCAAAACTGGCTGCCGCCGATGAGGATATCCTGAACCGGGGCCAGAGGCGTAACCTGAAAATCTTCGCCTTCGCCTGGGGTCATCAGGACGACAGCCAGATCGATCAGCCCGTCTTTCAGATCCCGGAGAGCCTGGAAGGTGGTGGTGTTGGCGATTTTCAGCCGGATGCCGGGACAGAGACGGCGGAACTGCTCCAGATAGGGAATCAGATAGTGACGCAGGGTGGTTTCGCTGGCGCCGATGCGTACCAGACCCTCCTGCAGCAGCATATATTCCCGGAGCGTTTCCTCTGCCTTAAAGATATAGCGGCAGGCCTGTTCCACATGTTCATACAGTATTTTTCCTTCCGGAGTCAGGGCGACTCCTTTTTTTGACCGCAGAAACAGGGTCAGCCCCAGCTCTTCCTCCAGGCTGCGGATACAATGGCTGACGGTGGGCTGGGTGAGAAAAAGGGATTTGGCCGCCAGGGTAATATTTCCTGATCTGGCCACATAATAAAAAACTTTGTAATAGTCGAAGCTGACAGACATCATTTCCTCCCATGGCAGCTTTGGCGGCAGCCGCTGCTGATGATGACAATCCATAGATATGCTCTATGGATATCAGAAAAAATCTGCATTATCTAAATGAATATAAAAGTAGTATAATGCAGGGGATGTTATTTTACAAGGAGAGAAATGCAATGGTTAAGGATTTGACAGAAGGCAGGCCGGAAGCGGTGCTGTGGAAATTTTCCATTCCCATGTTTGTCAGTGTGATTTTCCAGCAGCTGTATAATATTGCCGACAGTGTGATTGCAGGAAAGTTCGCGGGAGAGGATGCGCTGGCGGCGGTGGGGGCTTCTTATCCCATTACAATGATTTTCATGGCGGTCGCCATGGGAAGCAACATTGGATGTTCTGTAGTGATTTCCCAGCTGTTTGGCGGAAAAAGGTATAACCGGATGAAGACGGCTGTTTACACGACGCTGATCGCCTCCACCACGGTGGCGCTGGCGCTGACGGCGGCCGGGCTGCTGGCCAGCCGGCAGATGATGCTGCTGATCCGCACGCCGGAGAATATTTTTGACGATGCGGCCCTTTATCTGCGGATTTATATCGGCGGCCTGATCTTTTTGTTTTTATATAATATCGCTACAGGTATTTTCAATTCCCTGGGAGACTCCAAAACCCCTCTTTATTTTCTGATCGGTTCCTCTCTGGGCAATATTGTGCTGGATTATATTTTTGTGGCCTGGTTTCACTGGGATGTGGCGGGCGTGGCCTGGGCGACTTTTCTGGCGCAGGGAGTATCCTGTGTTTTATCTTTGCTGACGCTGTGGAAGCGGCTGGGGCAGATTAAAACAGAAGGGCGGATTCCGCTGTTTTCCGGAGAGATGCTGGGAAAAATCTGTCTGATTGCCGTTCCCAGCATTTTGCAGCAGAGCTTTATTTCTGTAGGAAATATGTTTATCCAGACCTTGGTAAACCGCTGCGGCTCTTCGGTGATCGCCGGGTATTCTGCGGCGATCAAGCTGAATACCTTTTCCATCACATCTTTTACAACTCTGGCCAACGGCCTGTCCAGCTTTACCGCCCAGAATATTGGAGCGGGAAAGACGGAACGGGTGAAAAAGGGGTTCCGGGCAGGGGTATTGATGGCGGTATGCGTAGCGGTGCCCTTTTTTCTGGCCTATTTTTTCTTCGGCGAGACGATGCTGCAGCTGTTTATGAATGAGGAGAGCAGCCTGGCGATGGCGACAGGAAAGGAATTTCTCCGTATTGTCTCCCCCTTTTATTTTGTGGTGCTGATTAAGCTGATGGCCGACGGCGTGCTGAGAGGCTCAGGAGCTATGGCGGAATTTATGGCGGCTACTTTTTCTTTTTTTTTGCTGCGGGTGGTTCTGGCCTATATTCTTTTTTCACCTTTGCAGGCCACTGGAATCTGGACGTCCTGGCCCATTGGCTGGGCCGTGGCCGCAGGGCTGTCGGTGCTTTTTTACGGAAAGGGCAGATGGGAGCCGGGGCGTTTTCGCGGAAAAACCAGCGCCGCAGAGAGTGATCCAGAAGGATTGCAATATAAGCAAGAAAAAACCATATAATAGAAAATAAGAGACAAATCTGTCCCATGAAATTCAATGGCTGGCCGCTGTAGTCCCATATCTGCAGCCCCAGCCATTTGTTTACGATCATGCCGGTAATCCATTCCAGGACGGTAATAATCAGAGAGGACAGGGCCATCAGCCGGGTCAGAGAGCAGGCGGGCCGGAGCGCCTTGTCCAGGAGGCCGATGATTACGAAGCAGAGTCCGCCCAGGAAAAACATAGTCCAGTGGGAAAAGCCCCGGCAGATGATTTCGATGGAATAATATATTGCGCCTCCCACGCCGAAGAGGAAGGGGAGCTTCAGGATTTGTTTTTTCATAAAGATTCTCCTTCAGGGATGCCAAATGTGCCCGTCAGATTTTCATCTTTGGCGGTGCGTTGGCAAGGTAACAGACTTATTCTTTTTCCGTCCTTATAGTATGGAGCAATATGAAAAATCTATACCCGTTTTCTTTTCAGAATGCAGATTCTATATTATAATAATAGCAGATGAGAGCTGCCTCAGACCTTGCGGCAAAATAGAAAGGAAGCCTGAAGGGACAGTTCACCATACAGAATGGAGGAGAGGGGAAATGTCAGTTGCGTCTGGTATGACTGTTGACTTACATAAATCCGCGGATCCGCTGGCATATTTTATGGAAGGGGCGGAGCGGTTCCGGGAAGGGAAAAAGGAGACCTGCTTTATCCGTTATATCGGGATGGGGACGGATGAGATTTCCTATATCAGTATGATCCGGCGGATGGATCAGATGGAGGGAGGCTATGTGCGGACGGAGGGGCTGGAAAACCGGTTTACGCCTGAACAGATCCGGCAGGCCCAGGAAGAGGGGCTGGCCTTCCATTTCCAGGATCCGTCCCTGGAGCAGACTTTGCTGAGAGCGCTGGATACGGCGGAAGAAGCGTACCGGCGCTGTACGCCCCAGGGGACTCCATCGATGGTCAATAATTTCCGGGTGATGCTGGTCTGCCGGGCGCAGCGGTATCTGCCTGCTTTGTACCGGCCTGATCAGGGCATGGAAGGGTTTCCTCATCTCGTCTGCACCGGGCCGGTTCGGCGGCAGGAGTATCTGTTCTTATATTTTCTTTATCTGACTGGCTGCCATGTACTGTACATGAATCCGGAGGGAGATATACCGGGGCTGGATGAGGAACTGAAGGGGCTGTCTTTTCTGTATGAGAAACCCTGGGGGCAGTTAATTCACTGCCAGATTCCCCCGGCGCCCGGATGGAAGGGCAGCCAGGCAGCCCGGAGCGGCCGGCAGGCAGAAGGCGGGCAGGCAGCAGGAAGCAGGCAGGCCGGGCAGACGGCAGGAACTGCTCCGGCAGCGCGGGATACCCGGCTTCCGGAGGCTTCC
>CALWQE010000231.1 GCA_944383605.1 uncultured Lachnospiraceae bacterium | reverse complement strand
GGCTCTGATGGGCTTTCTCGTCTCCGTGTTTCACATCCAGCAGCACCAGATCTGTAGCCGCAGCCAGAGGCAGATAATCTGCTTCCTTTTCCTGCCGGAAGGTGATGCCGGAGGTATCCAGGCAGGTATGGATTCCCTGCTTTTTTGCCTCCTGAAACAGAGAGGTCAGAAAGGGCAGCTGCGCCAGCGGCTCTCCGCCAGTGGCTGTGATCCCGCCATTCCGGTAAAAGGCCCGGTTCCGATGGTACATCTCCAGGATTTCCTCTGTCCCCATCCGCATTCCCTCTTTCATCTTCCAGCTGTCAGGATTGTGGCAGTACAGGCAGCGCATGGGGCAGCCCTGGAAGAATACTACCAGCCGGATGCCCGGCCCGTCCACCGTCCCAAAGCTTTCTATGGAATGAATATAGCCCTTCCTGCTCTCCTCACAGGGCGCCGTGGAAGGTTCTCCGGATAACCTCATCCTGCTGCTCCTTTGTCAGTTTGTGAAAATTGACCGCGTAGCCGGATACCCGGACGGTCAGCTGGGGATATTTTTCCGGATGGGCCTGGGCATCCAGCAAAGTATCCCGGGAAAAAACATTGACATTCAGGTGATGTCCCCCTTTTTCCATATATCCGTCCAGCATTTCCGTTAAATTATCTATCTGAGTTTCTCGCTCCATCATAACCTCCTGTTCTTTAATAATCCTCAAAGTTTTCTGTCCCGCATGCAGCGCAGTCCCGCTCCATGGACAGCTCCAGGCCGTCTCCCAGGACGATCAGGTCATCCTTTCCCAATGCCCCCGGTATAATGGAAAAAGTGTTGGATATCCCATCCCTGGCATCGGAGAAGGAGAGCTTCGCCACCGAGCTCAGGGAAGCCACCGCCCCGCGGCTGTCTCTGCCATGCATGGGATTGGCGCCCGGAGCAAAGGCCTCTCCCGCCTTCCTTCCGTCCGGGGTGGCGCCGGTGTGTTTGCCGTAGACCACATTGGAGGTGATGGTCAGGATGGACGTGGTAGGGATGCTCTGGCGGTAAGTGGGATTTTCCCGGATATACCCCATAAAATCATGAACCAGACCGGCGGCAATGCTGTCCACCCGGTCGTCATCATTGCCGAACCGGGGATACTCTCCCTCGGTCTGGAAATCCACCGCAATCCCCTTTTCATTCCGGATGGCCTTTACCCGCCCGTATTTAATGGCCGACAGAGAATCTGCCACCACCGACAGGCCGGCGATCCCTGTGGCGAACCACCGGGTTACATCCCGGTCATGGAGAGCCATCTGCAGCCGTTCATAGCTGTATTTGTCATGCATATAGTGAATAATATTCAGCGTATTGACATAAACCCCTGCCAGCCATTTCATCATATCCCGGTACCGTTCCATCACCTGGTCATAATCCAGATATTCCGCAGTAATGGGACGGTATTTCGGCCCTACCTGCTGTCCGCTGATCTCATCCACGCCGCCATTGATAGCATAGAGCAGGCATTTGGCCAGATTGGCCCGGGCGCCGAAAAACTGCATCTCCTTCCCCACACGCATGGAGGAAACGCAGCAGGCAATGGCATAGTCATCCCCGTGGGTTACCCGCATCAGATCATCATTTTCATACTGGATAGACGAGGATTCGATCGAGGTTCTGGCACAGAACCGTTTAAAGGGCCTGGGCAGCCGGGATGACCAGAGGACTGTCAGATTCGGCTCCGGCGCAGGCCCCAGATTAGACAGGGTATGGAGATAACGGTAGGACATTTTCGTCACCATATGCCGCCCGTCCAGCCCCACGCCGCCGACAGACTCCGTCACCCAGGTGGGATCGCCGGAGAAAAGGGCATTATACTCCGGTGTCCGGGCAAATTTCACCAGACGCAGCTTCATGATAAAATGGTCAACCAGCTCCTGAATCTGAGCCTCTGAATATACATGATTCGCCAGATCCCGCTCTGCGTAAATATCCAGAAACGTAGAAGTCCTGCCCAGGGACATGGCAGCGCCATTCTGTTCCTTGATCGCCGCCAGATAGCCGAAGTACAGCCACTGAACCGCCTCCTTCGTGTCTCTGGCAGGGCCGGAAATATCGAAACCGTAGATTTCCCCCAGCTCTTTCAGCTCCTGAAGGGCCCGGATCTGCTCCGACAGCTCCTCCCGCTCCCGGATTACCTCTTCTGTCATTACATTCCTGGAAGTCCGCTTCTCTTCTTCCTTTTTCTGAATCAGGAAATCCACCCCATACAGGGCTACCCGCCGGTAATCCCCGATAATCCGCCCCCGTCCGTAGGCGTCCGGCAGGCCGGTGATAATGTGGCTTCTCCGGCAGGCCCGCATTTCCTCTGTATAAGCGTCAAAGACTCCGGCGTTGTGAGTCTTTCTGTGTACTGTAAAAAACTCCTGAATCTGTGGGTCTATACGATAACCGTTATCTGCGCAGGCCCTCGCCGCCGTCCTGATTCCCCCGTAGGGCTGCAAACTTCGCTTAAAGGGCCGGTCTGTCTGAAAGCCTACGATCTTCTCCTTTTCCCGGTCCAGATAGCCCGGCCCGTGGGAAGTGATGGTGGAAACCACGCTGGTATCCATATCCAGCACCCCGCCGGCCTTCCGCTCCTCCTGATACAGGGCCATCACCTGCTCCCACAGGGCCAGGGTATTTCTGGTAGGCCCCTCCAGAAAGGATTCATCCCCGTCATAGGGGTGATAATTCTTCTGAATAAAATCCCTGACATCAATCTCATTCTGCCAGTGTCCCGGCACAAAGCCCTTCCACTGAGCCCGGTCTCTTCCGTCCATCGGCCATGCTCCTCCTTTATTTCGCTGTTCTGTCGTCAGCGCTTATTATGCGCAGGAGGAAAAAGCTTTATGCCCTGAGCATCTGGCAGATTTCCACAGCGGCATAAGCAGCCTCTGGATATCCAATTTTTGCATTTTAATGAACTGGAGGCTGACCAGCTGATCCACAGGAAGGAATGCAAAGCCGGCTAAGCCGCCTTCACATCCTGCCGCCGCAGCATGGTGATCCCTGCCCCGCAGAATAAAAAGAGGAACAAGCCGCAGGATACCAGGAACATCCCCAGCTGGGAGCTAAGCATGTCGTCGTATTTATTGGCGTTCATCCCCAGCATCATCAGGGAATAGGGCCAGTACAGCCCCATGTTATGATTGGAAGCCAGCAGCCCCATAATGCTGCCGGCCAGGGCGATGCCTACCGGCAGGGAAAAGCTGCGGATTTTCATGGAAATGGTCAGCTGCAGCGCGGCGGCGGCCATGCCGCCCAGAGTTCCCCGCAGCAGCCAGGTCAGGATCTGTGCCGGAGGCAGTCCGGGAAATCCGGCATATTTGCCGCAGATGAAGAAAAGGACGCCTACCCACACCTGGGTCATAAGGGTCATTTTCACCACCTGGATCAGTTTCGCCAGATACAGGCAGGACACCGGCACCGGCGCGGTCATGCAGTGATTCCAGTTGTAATTCAGATGCTCCAGACGCCACAGATAGGAGCAGTAAATGGCGATCAGGGGGCCGTAAAAGAAATTGGAGTAAAATAATGTATGCTGCGTCCACAGACTGTACCACTGCTCCTTCAGAATCCCCCGGTTCATCATATAATTCCCTGTCCCCATGATGGCAGGCAGCACCGGAATTATCAGGAATGCCAGCCAGATACAGGAATGCTTTAATTTTAGCCTTTCCGCT
>CALWQE010000230.1 GCA_944383605.1 uncultured Lachnospiraceae bacterium | reverse complement strand
TGGGCCAGTATTATCCGGTGGAATCTCCGATCCATAAACTGGACCCGCGGGTAAAACTCGCTGTTACACTGATTTATGTCATATCGCTGTTTTTTGTGGACGGACTTATCGGATACGCGGTGGCCGCTGTATTTCTGGCGCTCTATATCCGGCTGTCCAATGTCCCCTTTTCCTTTATTATCAGAGGATTGAAGCCGATTATTTTCCTGCTGCTGTTCAGCGTGGTATTTAACCTGTTTCTGACTTCCGGCGAAGTGCTGGTTCAGTTCTGGATTTTCCGGATTACCAGAGAAGGCGTGGAACTGGCGTTTTTCATGGCGATCCGGCTGATATTGCTGATTATCGGCTCTTCCATGATGACCTATACGACTACGCCCAATCAGCTGACGGACGGGCTGGAGAAAAGCTTAGGCTTCCTGCGCAAGGTGAATTTCCCTATCCATGAGATTTCCATGATGATGTCTATTGCCCTCCGTTTTATCCCGATTCTGGTGGAAGAGACGGATAAGATTATGAAGGCCCAGATGGCCAGAGGGGCGGATTTTGAGGAGGGCAGCCTGATTCAGCGCGCGAAAAATCTGATCCCGCTGCTGGTTCCCCTGTTTATCTCCGCTTTCCGCAGGGCCACCGATCTGGCTATGGCTATGGAAGCCAGGTGCTATCATGGCGGCGAGGGAAGAACAAAGATGAAGCCGCTTCAGTATCAGCGCCGGGATATGGTCACATATGGAATGATGGTTTGTTACCTTTGCGCTATCGCCGTTACCAGGGTGGTGTGGTAAGATGGCCAGACGGATTAAACTGACAGTAGCCTACGATGGAACCGGTTACTGCGGCTGGCAGCTGCAGAAAAACGGGGTGACAGTGGAGCAGAGGCTGAATGAGGCGATTTCTTCCCTGACCGGGGAGACGATTCAGGTGGTCGGGGCCAGCAGGACGGATTCCGGGGTTCATGCAATGGGAAATGTAGCGGTGTTTGACACAGATACCAGGATTCCGGCGGAAAAGCTGGCGTATGCCCTGAATGCCCGGCTGCCGGAAGATATTCGGGTGACGAAGTCGGAAGAGGCGCTTCCCGGCTTCCATCCCCGCAAGGCCAACAGTATTAAGACGTATGTATATCGGATATGGAACCATCCGTTTGAAAATCCCATGAAGCGGCTGTATGCCGCTTTCATCTATTTCCCGCTGGATGTGGAACGGATGCGGGAGGCTGCCGCCTGGCTGATTGGGGAGCATGATTTCAAAAGCTTTGCTTCTGCGGGAGGCCAGGCGGAGGAAACGATTCGTACCATTTACCGTTTGGATGTGGAGCGGCAGGAAAATGAGATATTGATTACGGTCAGCGGCAGCGGCTTCCTCTACAATATGGTTCGCATTATTGCCGGAACGCTGATCCAGGCGGGAGCGGGCGCATTTCCCGCTGACCATGTAAGGGAAATCCTTTCTGCCCGGGATCGCCAGGCTGCCGGTCAGACCGCTCCTGCCAGAGGACTGACTCTGGCGGGAATCGAGTATGAGAAGGCGCTGGCGGACTGGCTGCCTGTCCGGGAAGCAGAATGGCGCTATGGGATCTGGCAGAAGGAGATCCTTTCTGCCGGAGAAGCTTATCTGTATATGGATGACTGCGAAGAGCGGGACTGGGAACGAAACCTGCTCCGATTGATTAAGAAGTCCATGCGGGACGGCGCCCGCCGGGTGTGGATCAGCGACCGGCAGGGGCGGCTTCAGCCCGGGACAGCGGGGGAATATGATATTTTTCAGCCGGATCAGGAAAAAGTGATGCCTGACGGTATGGAGGAGTCTTTGCGTACGTCGTTTCCGGACGCACCTTCCGCCGGGGAAATAAAATGGTTTTATACGGAAAAAGTCCGGGAAAACCATTGACACACCCCGATTCGTGTAATATAATGAAAAGGCTGTAAAGGTTGCAAAATGCTGAGCCATAGCCCCGGTAGAGTATTTTCAACCATTTCGGAAAATCATAGCCGCGGCGGCTGCCGGACGGCTGTTAAGGATTGTTAGATTGGTACAAGGAGGATGCAACCAATGAAGAGTTTTATGGCTAGTCCATCGACGATTGAGAGAAAATGGTATGTAGTGGATGCTACCGGATATACATTAGGCCGTTTAGCTTCTGAAGTAGCTAAAGTCTTGAGAGGAAAGAACAAACCGATTTTTACGCCTCACATTGATACAGGCGATTATGTAATTATTGTAAATGCTGACAAGGTAAAGATTACCGGCAAGAAGCTGGATCAGAAGATTTATTATCATCATTCTGATTATGTAGGCGGCATGAAAGGCACTACATTAAAGGAAATGATGGCAAAGAAGCCGGAGAGAGTTCTGGAGCTGGCTGTAAAGGGTATGCTTCCCAAGGGACCTTTAGGAAGAGCAATGATTAAGAAGCTTCATGTTTACGCGGGTCCTGAACATGGACACGCTGCGCAGAAGCCGGAAGCGCTGAAGTTTTGAGAAGGGCCTGAAAGGAGGAAATCACAGTGGCTAACACAAAATTTTACGGAACAGGAAGAAGAAAAAAGAGTATTGCCAGAGTATATTTAGTACCCGGTACAGGTAATATCACGATTAATAAAAGAAATATCGATGAGTATTTCGGACTGGAAACATTAAAGGTTGTTGTCCGTCAGCCCCTGGTAGCGACTGAGACACTGGATAAATTCGATGTGCTGGTAAACGTACACGGCGGCGGATTTACAGGCCAGGCAGGCGCCATCAGACACGGCGTATCCAGAGCCTTGCTGCAGGCAGACGCTGAGTACCGTCCGATCTTAAAGAAAGCAGGTTATCTGACCAGAGATCCTCGTATGAAGGAAAGAAAGAAATACGGCCTGAAAGCGGCACGTCGTGCGCCTCAGTTCTCAAAGAGATAATCTTCGCGTTGGCAGTGAGCCATGCAGCGATATATACGAAAAGCCTCCCCATGCTTGCATGGAGGGGCTTTTTGTATATATCGCTATAGGGCGAAGCCCGTGACCGGGCCAAAGTTTTACTTTGGCCCGGTGCATGGCGGATGACCAGCGAAAAAGCCCGGAATTACGCCATTTTCCGGGCTTTTGTTATGTCCAAAAATCTGAAAGGTCTGTCTCGTTTTGACGTGATTTGCCCCGTTTTAAATGGGTTTATAGGGGCTAAAATAGTGGTTAATTTTATTTTATGGGTTTAAAAAGTGGTTAATTTTCCGGCTGGATCTGTCCTGGATTTTCTACCCTGAAGGGCATACCGTAATACATGCCCCTTCGGGTCGGGCGCGCTTTGCGCGAAAAGGTATATTTTCGGAGGCTGCAATCGGATATCAGAGGGAGCGGGATTTCACTCTGAATGGTTTGTTCTGGTTTACCCTGCTTTGTACAAATTTAATATATCTTTTTACATAGCGTCTGTTTGACGGTTCATAGAAATCGCCGGACAGGTGCTTTTTTCACTTTATAGGGTGCGCCCAGTTAAGGGCTTGAAATTCGGTGGGTGAAAGTCCCACTGTGTAAGGTACAAGCTATACCGCACGAAGCGAGTCTTGGGCGGGCAACAGAGATGTTGCCTGCTAAGCGTAGACAGCGAGATTGCAAGGCAA
>CALWQE010000229.1 GCA_944383605.1 uncultured Lachnospiraceae bacterium | reverse complement strand
ACGCCGGAATATTTGGCCAGCTCCTCCACCGTAGCGTGCTTAAACCCGCGGAACTCAATTCCGTCAAACATCCGTCCCAGCACCCGGGCCGTATCCTTCACGCTTTCTTTATGTCCCAGCTGGATATCATGCTCTCCCAGATATTCCGGATGTCCCCCTTCATCCACACAGCCTACGGTAAAGGAGCATCTGGTACGGGTGGAGGGCTTTTCAAAAATCAGGGCAATATTTTTCCCCTTCAGGCTGTTTCCGGTAATGCCCTTCTTCTTTTTCGCCTTCAGATCCGCCGCCAGCTCCAGCAGATAGCGTATCTCTTCCGGTGTGTAATCCTTCAGTGTAATAAAGCTGCGTCCTTTTAAATTTACCGCCATTTTCTTATCCTCCGATCTTACCTGATCTATTTTCCCCGGCAGGCGGATATTTTATTTCCCGCCGGTTTCATTTTCCTGGTGTCACACAAAAAGCAGGAAAAGATTCTCCGCCGCATCGCTGCCGTGAAGAACCTTTTCTGGTTTTTCAAACCCATTTTTACCTAATCAAAACTGTTCCCCGCTTCCTGCCGGGCGCATGGAGGTTTAGTCGTCCTTAGCCGTCTCAATCACCGAACGGACCATACCCGCCAGCCCCTGGATTTCAGAGGGGATAATGATCTTTGTCGCCTTTCCGTCCGCCGCCTTGGCGAAGGCTTCCAGGCTTTTCAGCTGAATCACCGCATCGTCCGCGCCAGCCTCTTTAATCAGCCGGATTCCCTCTGCGGTAGCCTGCTGAATCTTCAGAATCGCCTCCGCCTGGCCTTCCGCTTCCCGGATCATCTTCTCCTTCTGCGCCTCAGCCCGCAGGATCGCCGCCTGTTTTTCTGCCTCCGCGTCCAGGATGGCAGATTCCTTCTTGCCCTCGGCCACCAGCACTGTAGACTTCTTTTCTCCTTCGGCCCGCAGGATCGCTTCGCGGCGCTCACGCTCCGCTTTCATCTGTTTTTCCATGGAATCCTGGATTTCGGCAGGGGGGATAATGTTCTTCAGCTCCACCCGGTTCACCTTGATGCCCCAGGGATCTGTGGCCTCATCCAGCAGGGTGCGCATCTTTGTATTGATCAGCTCTCTGGAAGTCAGCGTCTCATCCAGCTCCAGGTCGCCGATAATATTCCGCAGCGTGGTAGCCGTCAGGTTTTCAATGGCCATCAGCGGATTCTCCACGCCATAAGCGTACAGCTTCGGATCTGTAATCTGGAAAAATACTACCGTATCAATCTGCATGGTAACATTGTCCTCTGTGATCACAGGTTGCGGCTTAAAGTCAATCACCTGCTCCTTCAGATTCACTCTTTTCGCAACCCTGTCGATAAAAGGAACCTTAAAATGGACGCCCACCGGCCATGTGGCCAAATAGCCTCCCAGCCGTTCTACCACTACCGCCTGCGCCTGGGGAACGATCTTCACGCAGGATGACAGGATCAGCAGCAGAAAAACCAGCAATATAATTGTTAAAATCCATCCGCCCATTTATTTCTCCTCCTTTTTGAACCGGACAATCGCCTTTACACCGGATATTTTTTCCACAACAACCAGGGTGTCCGCAGGAATAATCACATTATCCTCTGCGCTGCGTGCAGTCCACGGCTGGCCGCCGATGGTTACGCACCCGGTGCCTTTCTCATTGTCAATCGTTTCCGTCACCGTGGCGGTCCGGCCCGCCAGGCTGTCCACATTGGTTTTTACTGTTTTACTGTTCAGGTATTTCACCGCCCACGGACGGGTAAAAATCAGCAGCAGGAAGGAAACCGCCACAAATGCCGCGGACTGTACCTTCCAGCCCGCCCCCAGAATACACAGGATAAAAGCGGCCAGCGCGCCGCCGGCAAACCAGATCGTCGTCAGCCCCAGGGTTATGATCTCAATAATCAGCAATATGATAATCAGTATTAACCATGAAACCGGTGTCATACAGCCCCTCCTTTTTGCCGATATTATATCGTATTTATCCTGCTCTTTCAATAAAGAAATCGGAATCTTAACAAATTTAACATTCCTGTAACGAAAGACAGGCGGCCGCCTGACGGCGCCGCCTGTCTTTCCTATGTTCTTTTTCTTTGCCTATCTCTTGTAGAAACAGTTTCCGCCGATCACCACATAACTGCTGTAGGAATTGATATCGGCAATCCGGGCGGAACAGAATGACGTATAGTCTCCTACATTGTTCACTCCCGCCAGCGCGTCTCTGGCTGCCTGCATTGCGGCGCCGCTGACGCCGCCGGACAGATACTTATTCAGCGCCCCTGATCTGACGCCGCCGAACTGCCCCGGCGCATAAATGACTTCTGCTATACTGTTGGGATAATTTCCGCTGCGCACCCGGTTCAGCACCACATTGGCCACAGCCAGAGCTCCGTCATAGGAGCCTCCCGCCTCATACTGGCATAAGGCTGCCAGCAGAGTCACATCATCTGCTGCCGCCAGCATCGGAGTGCCGGTCGTTACTGCGATTTCCTCTTTCTTTTCCCGAGCTTTCCGCTCCGCTTCTTTCTGCGCTACTTCCTCCTGCCGGGCCTTCAGCGACTCCATATCCTGGGCTGTCCCGGCTTTGTTTTCCGTAATCACGAACTCAGAAGCTACATATCCGGTAATATCAGGTGTGAACATAATCTGAATCCATTCACTCCCTACTTCCCGGGCCATAAAAGTCTGTCCCTGGGATACAACCGCCAGCACATTAGAGTCCGTCCCTGCCTTTTCCCGAACGTTAAGCGATTCTGTGTTCACCGTTACCACTGCAGGATTAATCTCGCTGATCAGCTGGTCTGCCTCCGCCCCTGTTTTCACATATTCGGTGCTGACCCAGCCGGTCACCGGTCCGGACTGGATTTTTACCCAGCCCTCCGCTTCCTCCAGCTGTTCTCCGGTACAGCCTCTGTAAAGCTTGCCTACGATGGCAGACTCCTCAGAAGCCTCTTCCCTGATATTCAGGGCGCCTTCCACATTGGCCGCCACCAGAATGACCTGGGGCTGGCTGGCGGCTTCTGCTTCCGCCGCCGCCCTGATCTCATTGTTCTCCTGGATCACGGCGGCCATACCGGCTGAAAAATAATTCTCCGCCGGCTCAATCACAACGTTCTGGTCTTCTGTCTGCGCCTGACCGGCTTCCGTTTCAGAAGCGGGCTCAGTCTCTGTCTGAGAAACCGCCTCCGTCTCCGTTACCTGCGCTTCAGAAGTCTGGCTGACTGCCGCGTCCTGTGAAGACTGAGCGGCCAGCGCGGCGGACGGCTGCAGCAAACACATCGTCAGTGACAGTGCCAGCACGCGGCAGGCACATGCACGCTTTGCCTGTGTAAACATGCGAATCCTCCTGTTGTTTTGCGACTGTTCCTTACTAAACAATCACATTCTTTTCTTTCTTCTTAAAACTTTGTAACAAAATTGCTTCATTTGTTACAAATTTGTTACAAATGTATTTTAACAGATTTAATATTTCCTGTCAACCCCCTGTCGTTTCTGCCTGTAAGCCTCATACAGAATCAGCGCCGCGCTGACTGCCGCGTTTAATGATTCGGCCTGCCCTTCCATCGGGATCCGAATCCGGCAGTCTGCCAGAGAAGCGGCGGCTTCTGTCAGCCCGTTTCCCTCATTGCCGATCATACAGGCACAGGGGCCGGTATAATCTGGCTGGTCAAAGGGAACCGAGCCCTTCAGGTGGGCCGCAAAAATGGAGAATCCTTTTGTTTTCAGCATCCTGACCGTCTCTCCAAAATCCTCCGTATAGAAAAAGGGAACCCGGTAAATGGCGCCCATAGTAGAACGGATGACCTTGGGATTATAAATATCCACCGTATCCCGGCTCATAATCACGCCGGAACAGCCGGCAGCCTCAGCCGTCCGCAGGATCGTGCCCAGATTGCCCGGATCCTGCAGATTCTCCAGCAGGAGAAAAAACGGGCAGGAGGAACTGCCGGTCAGCTGCTCCAGGCTCAGGGATGGCTGCCGGACCAGCGCCAGTATGCCCTGAGGAGCGCAGGTATCCGACATGGCCGCGAATACATGATCCGACACCACCACCGGGCTGCACGCCTGCCGCACCTCCTGCCAGAAACGTCCTTTCTCAAAGGACTCTGACACATAAGCCTGATACAGCCAGCCGGGCGGCATCTCCCGGAACATTTTCATGCCCTCTGTGACAAACAATCCCTGGGCTGCCCGGGCCTTGGACTTTTTCAGCAAAGCGGTAATATTTTTAATCTGCGGATTGGATAAGCTGGTAATCTGCACTGGCATAGACGGCTCCTTTTTCGCAATTATTTGCCTTCATAAACAAGGGCGGAATCAACATGATAGCCTGACAGCCTTTCCCTGCCTTTCAGCCCCGCCAGCTCCATCAGGAAACAGATTTTCACTACTTCTCCCCCCAGCTCTTCCACCAGCTTAATAATGGCTTCCATCGTACCGCCGGTAGCAATCAGATCGTCAATAATCACTACCTTCTGTCCCGGCTTAATGGCGTCCTTGTGCATCTCGATCACTGCGCTGCCATATTCCAGGTCATACTCCATCGAGATGGTCTCGCAGGGCAGCTTGCCTTTTTTCCGTACAGGCACAAAGGATTTGTGCAGATTATAGGCGATGGGCATCCCAAAAATAAAGCCTCTTGACTCCGGCCCTACCACTACGTCAAAATCCAATCCCTCCAGCATGGACTGAATGCTGTCCACTGACAGGCGAAGTCCATCCGGATCCTGAAGCACTGATGTAATATCACGGAAAATAATGCCCGGTTCCGGAAAATCCGGGATGCTTCTTACATACTCTTCCAGTTTTTTCATACGTTTAACCAGCCGCAGGCATCTGTCTTTTCTGAAAAGCGGCCGCGGCTTTCTCCTTTCTTCTCTTCTTTGGCTGTTACCCTATTATAGCCCCCTGCTGTCCGGCATGCAATGTCTTTTTCCCTCTTTCCAAACAGCACAAGGCTTTTCTTACCGGATGTTCTGTATGGTAATCTGCAGGCTCCTTCTGCCCCCGTATTCATTGACCGAAGGATAGTAGGCGATGGTCAGGCGGATGTCGTTGGCATATCCCCGCAGCATATTGTCCACCTGGCCGCGCCCGTATTTTTCCGCCATAGCCTCCAGCCATTCCTCCGTATTGCCAAACCAGATCCCTTCCATCGGCGTCCCCTGTCCGTCTGTCACAGACATGCGCAGGGCATTTCCATGCTTTCCCAGCACCCTTCCCCTTCTGACAGATACATTCCGGGCGCCGAACAGCGACCTGGCATTCCCGTTTCCAAAAGGCTCCAGCAGCCTCAGCTCCTCAATCAGCCTTTCTGAAATCCAGGAAAACGGCAGCTCCATATCCAGCCAGATTTTTTTCACAAAATCAGACTCCTGCAATCCGGCGTTGGCGATCATACTTTTGCGGAACGGGGCAATATTTTCCTTTTGCAGGGAAAGCCCCGCCGCCATGGGATGGCCGCCGAACCGGTCCAGCCAGCGGGCCGACTGCTGCAGGCCGTGAAACATATGGTAAGCCTCAATGGATCTGCCTGAGCCCTTCACCCCCTCCTGGCTGTCTGTCAGCACAATCGCCGGCCTGTGGTACTGCTCCTTCAGGCGGCCCGCGATAATCCCGGCAATGCTCTCATGGCAGCCCGGCAGGTACACCACCAGCACCGGGTCATCCGCCATTCCCTCTGCTTCGATGATGGTCATGGCCTGACGGGTGCCCTCCACTGTCATATCCTTTCGCTCTTCATTCAGCTGCCGCAGACGGCAGGCCAGCTGCGCCGCCTGTTCCTCGTCCCGGCACTGGAGCAGCCGCAAAGACAGCTCCGCCGTCTCCAGACGCCCGCTGGCGTTCAGACACGGCCCGATCACAAAACCCAGATGGTAGGAGGACAGCGCCTCCTTATGTATCCCGGCTGCCTCCATCAGCGCGTTCAGGCCAGGATTGTCCGTCTGACGCAGACGTTTCAGTCCTTCCCTGACCAGAATCCGGTTTTCCCCCTTCAGCTCCATCACATCCGCCACCGTGGCCAACGCCACATATTCCAGCAAAGCCGAAGCCTCCGTCCTGGGCAGGCCCCTCTTCTCATACATGGCCTGAACCAGCTTAAAGGCCACAGCGGCGCCGCACAGCCCCTTAAAGGGATAAGGGCAGTCGGACTGCTTGGGATTTACCACAGCGGCACAGTCCGGTATCCCCCGCTCCGGTATGTCATGATGGTCTGTCACAATCACCGTCATGCCCAGATTCCGGGCCAGGGCGATCTGCTCCGCCGCCGATATGCCGTTGTCACAGGTCAGGATGGTATCCACCCCTTCCGCCGCCGCTTTCCGGATAATAGATTCATTGATGCCATATCCGTCATGAATCCTGTCCGGAATCACATAATCCGCGTCCGCTCCCAGCCGATTAAGCGCAGTCAGCAGAATATAGGTGGAAGTCACCCCGTCACAGTCATAATCGCCGGCCACCCGGATTTTCTTTCCCTCCTCTATCTTCGTCAGCAAAATATCACAGGCTCTTTCCAGATCCTTCATCAGAAAAGGGCTGTACAGACTGCTTTCATCTCCATACAAATAATTCCGGATCTCCTCCTGTCCGCATACATCCCGGTTGCGGATCACTCTGGCAGTCACCGGACTGATATGAAAGGCCTGGCTGATCGCCGCAAAATCAGCCTTTTTCCCGTATATTCTCCAATCCTCCATTTTTCTCTCTTGATCCTCCTCCCTACATCCTAGCAAAACATGGGGGAAAAAACAAGAGCAGGGGTGACAGTCCCCACGACAAACGCATGAATGAGTTTCCCAATCAAACCCTTAAAATATGCCCAAATTACATTTCCATAATCTTCTTTAAATGTCTTTCCGGGTTTGTCCCGATTGCGTAACGTTTCTTTTTCAGACTCA
>CALWQE010000228.1 GCA_944383605.1 uncultured Lachnospiraceae bacterium | reverse complement strand
TACAGCGAGACGCTGGGCCTGAACAATATCCGGAAGTATTCCGAGGCCTTCGGGCTGGGAGAAAAATCCGGCGTGGAAGTATATGAAAACGATCCCCATGTGACAGACGCGAACCCTATCCCCTCTGCCATCGGGCAGGGCTCCCACTCCTATACCAATACCCAGATGAACCGCTATGCGGTAACGCTGGCTACCAGGGGGGAAGTGCTGGATCTGAACCTGATTTCCCATGTGGACAGCCCCTCCGGCGAGCGGCTGGAAACCTATGAGAAGGAAGTGGTGAATCAGCTGGATTACGCCCAGACCTCCTGGGATGTGGTCTGGCAGGGAATGCGCAATGTAATTACCAACGGCTCTTATAACGCTTTGTTCGCCGACCTGCCGGTGACGGTAGCCGGCAAAACCGGTACGGCCGAGGAGAGCCTGGTTCGGGCGCCTCACGCGAATTTTATCTGCTTCGCGCCTTATGAGACGCCGGAGATCGCGGTCAGCGTCAGCATCCCCTACGGCTATACCGCAGCCAATTCCGTACAGGTAGCCCAGGCAGTGCTGAAATATCACTACGGCGTGACTACTCTGGAGGATATTACAGGAGCCAGCGCTTCCGGCGGAAATATGGTGGATGAAAATGAAGAATGAGGTGATAGAGTATGAAGCAGTCTGTGATGATAAAGGGAAATGCATATGGGATTACCGTCCTGCTGGATCCCAGCCTTCCATTTCAGCAGCTGAAGGAGGACGTGGCGGCCAAATTCCGGGAATCCGCCGGGTTTTTTAAAAATGCGAAAATGGCGGTTTCCTTTGAGGGCAGACAGCTGACCGATGCGGAGCAGATGGAGCTGGTGGGAGCGATCTCGGACAGCTCTTCCATCCATATCCTCTGCGTGGTGGATACGGATCGGGAGAAGGAGGAGCTGTTCCGGCAGAAGGTAAGCCGGATGGAGTCGCCGGATTATAATCCGGGCCAGTTTTACAAGGGAACGCTGCGGGGCGGCCAGGTGCTGGAGGCAGAGGGCAGCATTATTATTCTGGGGGATGTCAATCCCGGCGGAAAGGTAATCGCCAAGGGGAATATCATCGTGCTGGGTGCGCTCAAGGGAGCGGCCTACGCCGGGATGTCCGGCAATGAGCATGCCTTTGTGGCCGCCCTGGAAATGGACGCCATGCAGATTCGGATCGGCGACGTCATTGCCCGCAGCGACGATACAAAAAGCCCTTCCAGATCCTCCACGCCGAAAATCGCTTTTGTGGAGAACGGAAATATCTATGTAGAAACAATCTGTAAAGAAGTTATAAACGATATAAAAATAATTTAAAAAAACTAGCATTATTTATGGTTTTCATGTACAATGAAGATGTGTGAGATTGCATATTATTTTGGGAGGAAACAGTCATGAGTGAAGTGATAGTAGTTACATCAGGCAAAGGCGGCGTGGGAAAGACAACCACCACTGCGAATGTCGGCACCGGTCTTGCGATGATGCATAAAAAAGTAGTGCTGATCGACACAGATATCGGCCTGCGGAATCTGGACGTAGTGATGGGACTGGAAAACCGGATCGTCTATAACCTGGTGGATGTGGTGGAGGGATACTGCCGCATGAAGCAGGCGCTGATTATGGACAAGCGCTATGATAATCTGTTTCTGCTTCCGTCCGCCCAGACCAGAGATAAAACTGCAGTTTCACCTGAGCAGATGAAAAAACTTACCGATGAGCTGCGGGAGGAGTTTGACTACATCCTGCTGGACTGCCCCGCCGGGATCGAGCAGGGCTTTAAAAACGCGATTGCGGGCGCTGACCGAGCGCTGATCGTAACCACCCCCGAGGTGGCGGCGATCCGTGACGCTGACCGGATCATCGGCCTGCTGGAGGCCAATGAAATCCGCAAAATTGACCTGGTGATCAACCGGATCCGTATGGATCTGGTGAAACGGGGCGATATGATGACCAACGATGATGTGATCGAGATCCTGGCTGTCTCGCTGATCGGCGCTGTGCCCGATGATGAAAATATTGTTATCGCGGCAAACCAGGGCGAGCCGCTGGTCGGCAATGATACACTGGCAGGACAGGCTTATATGAATATTGTGCGCCGCGTGATGGGAGAAGAGGTTCCCTTCCTGGATCTGGACAGCGGTTCCGGCTTCTTTGCCCGTCTGTTAAAGCGTTTTGGCATGAAATAATCAGGGGAGGCCGTTATGAGCGTTTTTGATTTGTTTAGAAAGAAAAATTCCGGCTCGATCGCCAAGGACAGGCTGAAGCTGCTGCTGGTTTCGGACAGGGCCAGCTGCTCTCCCGAGATTATGGAAGCGATTAAGAACGACATCATCCAGGTAATTTCCAAATATATGGAGATTGACGCCGAAGGGCTGGATATCCAGATCACACAGACGGAATGTGAGGGAAGCGAGGGGAAAGTGCCGGCGCTGTTCGCCAACATTCCGATCAAGGATATCCGAAAATAAACCTGAATGCCGCCTGTTCGGCGGCGGACTGTCAGAGTAATTTTGGAGAGAGAATGTTTGCGTTTAAGAATTACAAGCTGAGACATTATGACATCAAAATAGTTCTCTATGTACTGATCCTGTCTGTAATCGGCATCCTGGCCATCGCCAGCGCGACGATGAATGAGGGCTCTTCTACTTATTATAAGCAGATCATGGGCGTTGCTGTGGGCATAGCGTGTATGCTGGCGCTCTCCCTGGTGGATTATCACTGGATTTTAAGGTGGCGTGTTCTGATTTTTATCGGGTGTGCGGCGCTGCTGATCTGCGTGCTTCTGTTTGCGGATTCGGAGGAGACCAACGTCAAGCGATGGCTGCCGATACCGCTGATCGGCAGCATCCAGCCGTCTGAGTTTGTCAAGATCGGAATGATTGTGTTTTTTGCAGGCTTTTTTCAGCAAAACGAGGAGAGGATCAATTCTCCTGCGGTGGTATTCGGAAGCGCCATGCTGCTGGCCGTTCCGCTGCTGCTGATTATGGCGCAGCCCAATCTTTCTACCGCCATCGTTTTTGCGATTATCTTTCTGGTGATGATCTATACCGCGAAGATCAGTTATAAATGGGTGTTTGGGACGCTGGCAGTTACGCTGCCGTGTCTTGGCATATTTTTATACCTGCTGTCCCACGGCTATACGCTGTTTCTGCGGCAGTATCAGGCCAATCGTATCCTGGGCTTTTTCGGCCTGGCAGAAAATACAGCCGATATCCAGCTGCAGCAGATCAATTCCAGGATGGCGATTGGTTCGGGACAGCTCTATGGAAAGGGATTATTTAATACGACGCTGGAATCTGTCAAGAATGGGAATTTTTTAATGGAGGAGGATACAGATTTCATTTTTGCGGTAATCGGAGAGGAGATGGGGTTTATCGGAAGCTGCGTTGTCATCGGGCTGCTGACTCTGGTGGTTCTGGAGTGTATCTGGCTGGCAGCCAGGGCGAAGGATCTGTCAGGGCGGCTGATCTGCATCGGCATGGCATCGCTGTTGGCTTTCCAGGGGTTTATTAACATTGGTGTAGCTTCTTTCCTGCTTCCGAACACAGGGCTTCCCCTGCCGTTTATCAGCGCGGGGCTGAGCTCCCTGATCAGTGTTTTTATGGGGATGGGACTGGTTTTGAATGTAGGAATGCAAAGAAAAGCAGAATTGCTTTAGGTCTGCGGGAGCAGATCTGGGGCGTGTAACTGTGTAGGCAGAGCGTAAAGCTGTAAAATGAAGAATCGAGGGAGACTATGAATATTGGACTGATAGCCCATGAAGCGAAAAAAAAGCTGATGCAGAATTTCTGCATCGCCTACCGCGGCATATTAAGCAAACATGAACTGTACGCTACCGGCACGACCGGACGGCTGATCGAGGAAGTGACAAATTTAAATGTCCATAAATTTCTGGCAGGCCATCTGGGAGGGCAGCAGCAGCTGGCGGCGCACATTGAGCAGAACCTGATCGATCTGGTGATCTTTCTGCGGGATCCTCTGTCGCCCAAATCCCATGAGCCGGATTTAACCAGTATCATGGTTGTCTGCGACAAGCACAATATCCCGCTGGCTACCAATCTGGCCACGGCGGAGCTGCTGATTAAGGCGCTGGAGCGGGGCGATCTGGAATGGCGGGAGACATTTAAGTAAACCTGTATGCGCCCGGCAGCCAACGCATCACCAAAGATGAAAGCCTGGCGGGCGCATGGGGCATCCCTGAATGGACGCCGCCTATCCGGCGGGAATCATTTAAGTAATAATCAGGAGACGATAGTATGATGAAAATGTACAGGCTGGGAGCGGCTGTGATGGCCGCCGCCATGATTCTGGGCGGATGCGGCAGCCGCGGCGAAAAGGAAATGTTAAAGCCCTACGAGGTTTCCTACGGGATGGAGCAGGCACTGTCCAGCACATCGGGAGAGGGAATGCAGGCTGCGTTTTTTGCTGAGAACCTGTGTGTGGTGGAGAGCGAGGACGCCTATGTGGACGACCTGATCGATGCCGGCGCAGCCATTATTTTTAACCGCACAGACCGGGAGGTGGTGTTCAGCAACAACGCCTATACCCAGCTGTACCCGGCCAGCATTACAAAACTGATGACGGTTTTGGTGGCGCTGGAGAGAGGAAATCTGGAGGATACCATACAGATCACAGAGGAGATGCTGGAGGGACTGGAGGGAACCTCCCTGGCGGGCATTAGGCCAGGGGAGACCTATACCCTGGAGCAGCTGCTTTACGGCGCCCTCCTTCCTTCCGGAAATGACGCCGCTACAGCTGCCGCCTGGCTAGTAGGAGGCGGCAGTGTGGACAGCTTTGTGTCCATGATGAACGCAGCGGCCGCCCAGCTGTTAGCCACCGTATCACTTTTTTTGTTAATGCTCCGCCGATCACCGAGATCTACATTCTTTCCCTCCTCTGCGCTCTTCCGGTCTGTGGACGCCCTGATGGATTATGACC
>CALWQE010000227.1 GCA_944383605.1 uncultured Lachnospiraceae bacterium | reverse complement strand
ACCCTGGACTTTATCCGCCGGGAAGAGGATGCGGGAAATGTATTTGTCATCCGGCCCAAGGAGCCTGTCCATATCGGGCGGGTGGAAAAGGATACCCAAAAGCTGCGGGCGCTGTATGAGGAGGGCTATGCCTGCGCGGCCCAGTGCTTCGAGGAGCTGACCGAATATCTGAGCGCGGACTGAAAACAGAGGGAGGGGGAGGCGGGGAATGCGGATCACTTCATTTTCCATCAGAAATTTCAAATCGATTCAGGAGATTCATGTGGATCAGGCTGACAGCGCCATGATTATCGTAGGGAAGAACAGCACCGGAAAGACGGCTATCCTGGACGGGCTGCTGGCGGTATTCGGCATCTATCAGATCTGCCCGGAGGATTTTAATCTGTCCAGAAGCAATATTGAGGTGGATATGACGCTGGAGATAACCCAGGGCGATCTCCAGCTGCTGAACAGCCTGGGCGTGGTCAGCAAATATAAGCGGATGGATATCTGGCTGAAGGAGTTTTGTTCCCGGCTGCCCTCTTATCAGGAGGGGACGCTCCGTTTTACCTTTGAGGCCAATTACAGCGGGGAGATTCGGTATGGGGATGGATTCCGCAAAAACAACAAATACATTGCCCAGCTGCTGCCGAAGGTATATTATATCGATGCTTCCCGGAATGCGGAGGAGATCCAGAACGATATTATTCTGTCCAGAAGCCGGGAGGCGCTGGGGGCTATGCGGGAGAACCGGTGCATGTTTGACAGCGCCAAAAGCTGCAGCAGCTGCTTCCAGTGCATCGGCGTGATTTGCCGGAAAAAGCCGGAGGAGCTGTCGGTATATGAGACGGTAAAGCTGCTGGAGTATAAGATGCTTCACCTGGATGTAGATGATTTCCTGGAGCGGCTGAACCGGAATTTCCGGAAAAACAGCGGGCTGGGCGGGGAACTGGTTTATCAGTCCAGGATAGACGGGGAGCAGCTGGCGGCTGTGGATATCGCTCTGGAGATGGAAAGCATCCGCCGGCTTCAGCCTGTTTCCCAGATGAGCGCCGGCATGAAAAGCATCTATATTCTTTCCCTGCTGGAAACCTATATCGAGGGAGGCGCCAATTTGCCCTGCATCGTAATGATGGAGGATCCGGAGATTTATCTCCATCCTCAGATGCAGAAGGTCGCCAGCGAAATCTTATACCGGCTTTCCCTGAAAAATCAGGTGATTTTTTCCACCCATTCTCCCAATATGATTTTTAATTTCAATTCCCGTCAGATCCGGCAGGTGGTAATGGATCAGGATTACCATACGGTGGTAAGGCAGGCGGCCAATATTGACAGAGTGCTGGACGACCTGGGCTATTCCGCCGGCGATTTGATGGACGTCAGCTTTGTCTTTTTCGTGGAGGGCAAACAGGATCGGAACCGGCTGCCCTTGCTGCTGGAAAAGTATTATTCCGAGATTTATGATGAAGAAGGCAGGCTGATGCGGATCGCGATCATTTCCACCAACAGCTGTACCAATATCAAAGCTTACGCGAACCTGAAATATATGAACCGGCTGTATATCCGGGATCAGTTTTTGATGATCCGGGACAGCGACGGAAAGGACCGGGAGATGCTGGCAGACCAGCTGTGCAGCCATTACCGGCAGCGGGACAGGGAAGAGCCGGGGGTGATCCCCAGGGTAACGCGGCGGAATGTGCTGATCCTGAAATATTACTCTTTTGAGAACTATTTTCTGAATCCTGCGGTGATGGTGAAAATCGGTGCAGTCCGGAGCGAGGAGGCGTTTTATGATACACTGTACGCCAAATACCGCCAGTATCTGCACAAGCTGTCCAGCTTCCAGAACCTGCGCAGGCAGACTGGACTGAAGATCCGCTCCCGGGAGGACATCCAAAACCATCTGGAGGATATTCTGATCTATGGGCGGGGCCATAACCTGTTTGATATTTTTTACGGCAGATATAAAGGAGAGAAGGAGACGGAGATTCTGCGCCGGTACATAGATGAAGCGCCCAGGGAGACGTTCGGGGATATTCTGGAGGCGATCGACCAGTTTGTTTATTTTCACAGCCGGAAACGGCAGCGTCAGGAAAACGCCGGAGACCGCGAAGGAAAATGACGAAAATGACGGGAGAATGCCGGGAGGATATTTCTTCCAGACGTGAAAATGCTGAAAGACCGTATTAAAATTCTATAAAGATTGTGCACACTTTTTACAGGCTCCACGGTATAATAAATATCGTAAATCCCCCCCAATACATTTTAGTAGTTTTGCTACACCCAAATGAAATACCTTCTCCTTAAAAAGGCCGCGTACGAAAGCGGCCTTTTTAATTTTCCGCAGCAGGCGGTCTGTGGCCTATGGCTGACCTGTTTTTCTGCCTTTTATTTTCCGGTTCCTTGACAGCGGGGCGTCTTTTTGCTATAATCACTTTCGTTCCCGGGGAGCTTTTAACGGCTGAGAGTGGCGCAGGCGCCAGACCCGTTCACCTGATTCAGATAATGCTGACGTAGGTAAGGAAGAATAAGTTGGACACTGTCCGTTGGGACAGGTATTTTGTCGGGCTTCTTTCGTGTTCCCCAGGGAATAGAAGGAGGCTTTTTTTATGTCAGAAAATGAAAACGCGAAAAAACCCTATGTAACCTATGGCGACCGGTGCTGCGGCTGTCCCGGTTCCACGCTGCCTGTTTCCGGCTGCCGCTTTACGCTGGCGCCGATGACAGACCGGTATGTGGAGATTATTATGGATGCTGTGTCGAAGACAGATACTTCCAAGGTGTGGAAAAACACAGATCATCTGTCTACGGTATACCGCGGGAAGCAGGTGCATGTTGTGGACGCGGTGAAAGCGTGCTTTATCTATTCCTGGCGGGAGGGTGTCCATATGACCATGGAAGCCACCTTTACCAAGGGTTGCCCGGGAGACTGTGACGCAGACTGCTTTATGGCGGAGGACGATGTGAGGATGAATGAGGAAAAGATCCGGGACGTCCATTTTCCCGCAGCCTGCAAAATTGCGCTCTATCCGATGGGAACAGACAGCTATATGAAGGAAATCGCCCATGTGGTAAACCGGGCGGTAGACCTGGGCATTTATGACCGCTCCACTCATTATGCCACCTATCTGTATGGAGACGTACAGGATCTGTTCCGTTACTTTGACGAA
Source organism: uncultured Lachnospiraceae bacterium (assembly GCA_944383605.1). Classification (GTDB taxonomy): domain Bacteria; phylum Bacillota; class Clostridia; order Lachnospirales; family Lachnospiraceae; genus Paralachnospira_A. The sequence continues at coordinate 986 of CALWQE010000227.1, read as the reverse complement.
GTAACCAGATACTGCGGCGAGCATATCAGCCATTACATATTAGAAGTAACGCTGTCTGTAAACAGCCCGACACCGCGGAATTGACAGAAAGAAGGCATATGATGAAACAGGGATTTGAGTGGAAGCTGAAAGACATTTTAATGGTAGGCATCAATGGGGTGCTGTTTTCTCTGCTCTATCTGGGCATGGTTTATGTGGGTACCCTTCTTACCGGCGTGATGACCCCCTTTGGCCTGGGGGCGGCCGGATATGAGCCGATATTCGGCATCTGGTTTATGGCGGGCATTTTTACGGTATATGTGATTCAGAAGCCGGGGACAGGGCTGGTGGCAGAGATGCTGGCCGCCCTGCTGGAGGTGCTGATGGGAAATATGTTCGGGCCTACCGTATTTATCACTGGCATGGTGCAGGGCCTGGGCGCGGAGCTGGGATTTGCTCTGTTCCGTTATAAACGTTATGATATTGTAAGCGTGCTCTGTTCCTCAGTGTTCTGCACAGTTCTCAGCTTTCTGTGGAATACCTGGAACTCCCAGTATTATCTGCTGGAGGGCCGGATCATCGCGGTTATGGTGCTGATCCGCCTGGTCAGCGCAGTAGTATTTGGCGGGATATGCGCAAAGCTGCTGGCAGACGGACTGGCCCGGGCGGGAGTCCTGAAGGGCTATGCGCTGGGACAGAACCGGGGAATGGACCTGGACGAGGATGAATTGTGATGGAAGCGGCGGTTGCCCTTCGTGACATAACCTTCCGCTATTTCCCCCAGGCCAGGCAGCCGGTGCTGGATCATGTGAGCCTGGAGCTGGAGGCGGGAAAGACAGTGCTGGTGATGGGCGGCAGCGGCTGCGGGAAAAGTACGCTGGCGGCTGTGGCGGCGGGACTTTATCCAGAAAATGGCGGGATGCTGGAATCGGGAACCGTATCCTTGTACGGCCATGAAATAAGCAGTATGGAACCACAGAGCCGGGCGGCCTGGATTTCCATGATGT
>CALWQE010000226.1 GCA_944383605.1 uncultured Lachnospiraceae bacterium | reverse complement strand
AGTTCCCTCCGATGAGGAGCTTTTAGGGGAAAAGGGCATTGTCCGCTGGCCGGAGATCCTGGAATTTACCGGCCCCATCTCCGTAACTGTGGAGGATGGCAGCGCCATCGATTACGCCTCCCAGCGTTATGGGGCTTATGTCAACTCGGAGACCGTGAAGCGCATCCGTTCTGTCCGGGCTGCGGGCCTGCGGCGGGGGCTGTTCGTCGAAAACAAGGCCAACTACATTTGGTATATCACCGAAAACCGCAGTGAGGACCAGCTGGTTCTCTATCACGGCGGCTGTTACAGCCCGGTGAAGGGGCTGTGGTTTCGGAAGGTGTACGAGGGGAGCCGGGATAATCCCGGAATCGCTTACTTCCACTGGGGCGATATTGACGCGGGCGGCTTTCGCATGTTTAGCCGTCTCCAGCGGGAAATCATCCCGGAACTGCAACCTTACCGCATGGACCGTGACACCCTCAAAGCCTTCCGGGGACAGGCGATGGAAATACAGTCGGAGGCGTATCTGAAGCTTCTGGAAGATATGGGGCAGAACCCGGAATATGAGATTTTTCATGATGTAATCCAGTTGATGATACGGGAAAGGATTCGGCTGGAACAGGAGAATATGGTGATTGGGGAGGGATATGATGTTATTTGATCTGACGCAATTTGATTCCTACCGTGAAGATAACCGGAGAGAAGTAAAAAAAGCCAGCGGCGGCCTTCCCGGTTCCTTATGGGAAACCTATTCCGCATTCGCCAATTCCAATGGCGGAGTCATTATCCTTGGAATCCAGGAAAATGAAGACGGCAGCTGGCAGGCTGCTGGGCTGGCAAATGAAGCAAAGCTTCGGAAGGATTTTTGGAATACAATTAATAATCCCAGCAAAGTTTCCGTTAATCTTCTGACAGAACGGGATTTGAAAACCTATCAGGACGAAAAGGGAAATGTGATTCTGGCCGTCTATGTTCCCAGAGCCAGGCGGGATCAGAAGCCCGTCTATCTGAATCGCGACCTTTTTAACGGAACTTACCGCAGGAACTGGGAAGGGGACTACCACTGCAGCCGTCAGGAGGTTTTGGCTATGGTGCGGGATGAGCCGGAGGAAACCATGGATATGAAGCTCCTGGAAAATCGCTCTATGGGCGATCTGGATTTGGAAACCGTCCATGCTTACCGCAACCGCCATAAAGCGGTCCGAGGCGATCATGTGTGGGAGAAGCTGGATGACGAGTCCTATTTGGAACGCATCGGGGCGGCCAAGCTTTCTCCTTCTGACGGGAAACTCCATCCCACGGCAGCGGGGCTTTTAATGTTTGGGGAGGAATACAAAATCCTCTATGAATTTCCGGAATATTTTCTGGATTACCGGGAAATGCTGGACCCAACAATCCGCTGGACCGACCGCCTGCAGTCCAGCTCCGGCGACTGGACCGGCAATCTCTTTGATTTCTTCTTTCGGGTCAACAGCAAGCTGGCAAAGGACTTAAAGATCCCCTTCCAGCTGGAAGGAGTGTTCCGTATCGATGATACGCCGGTTCACAAGGCCATTCGGGAGGCGCTGGCAAATTGTCTCGTCAATGCTGACTTTTATCTCCCACGGGGGATTGTGATTCGAAAAGATGCAGATGCCATTATTATGGAAAATCCGGGAAGCATCCGCACCGGAAAGCAACAGATGCTTAAAGGCGGCATCTCTGATCCCAGAAATAAAGCCCTGATGAAAATGTTAAACCTGGTGGGCATCGGAGAGCGGGCCGGAAGCGGCGTCCCGGATATCTTTAGCGTATGGGAACAGCAGGGATGGCAGGAACCGGAAGTACAAGAAGAATATGGGCCAGACCGGACCATACTGCGGCTGCCGCTGGTGCAGAAAGCGGCGGTAAAAAGCGGCGATAAAAAACCGGCCATAAAAACCGGCCATAAAAAACCGGCCATAAAAACCGGCCATATAGAAATAGCGCAAGCGCCAGACACCGCCAAAATAAGCAACAAGACTTCGGAGCATATGCAGTGGCTCCTAAATACCATGACCTCCGATGGTTCCTATCAAATTGATGAAATTGCGGATATCCTTAACTTAAAACGTTCACGTACAAAAGAGATCATCGCATCACTAGTGAAAATTGGGAAACTGGAATCCCTCGGAAGCAAGCGTGATCGAAGATACCGGAAGCTCTAAACACATCTTTGAAACAAGGAGATCTCAGAAAAATTTATGACAGTTCAGGACGGCACATCTTCTTGTCCGGCCTTGGCCGGACAAGAAGCATCGGATGTCCATCCGATGTGAAAACAGGGGCAAGCGCATGCTTATAAGCAAGCTTAACGCCTGCGTTTGCCCCTGTTTTCCCGCCGTCCTGAACTGTTACAAAAATTTTGAAATCCCCTTGTTTTTTGATTTACACAGAAATATAATAAAAATGTGATGCTGATCACAAAATTCTATATAATTATGTGATAGGGGATGGTTTTGTGGAACGTTTTATTTTAAATAAGCTATTGGATTGGAAAAATTCTCCATATCGTAAACCTTTAATTCTCAAAGGCGTCCGCCAGGTAGGAAAGACCTGGGCTTTAAAGGAATTTGGAAGGCGATATTATGAAAATACCGCATATTTCAATTTCGATGAAAACGAGGAGTACCGGCAGTTTTTTGAAACAACAAAGGATGTGAACCGCATTCTCCAAAACCTTATGATGGTGAGCGGCCAAAAAATCCTGCCCGAGAAAACTCTTATTATTTTTGACGAGATTCAGGATTGTCCGAATGTGATCAACTCCATGAAGTATTTCTGTGAGAACGGGCCTCAGTATCACATCGCCTGCGCCGGTTCTTTACTGGGAATCGCTTTGGCAAAGCCTTCATCTTTTCCTGTGGGAAAGGTCAATTTTATGCGGATTGATCCCATGACATTTACAGAATTTCTCCTTGCCAATGGGGATGGGAACCTGGCCGCTTATCTGGATACTGTCCAGAAGCCAGAGCCACTGCCGGATGCGTTTTTTAATCCATTATATGAAAAACTGAAAATGTACTATGTGACCGGAGGAATGCCGGAATCTGTCCTGATGTGGACCCAGGCAAGGGATGTGGGAGCAATGCAGGAAGTATTGTCCAATATTTTGGACGCTTACCAGAGGGATTTTGCTAAGCATCCAAATGTCGGCGAATTTCCCAAAATATCCATGATATGGAAGTCAATCCCCTCTCAGCTGGCGAGGGAAAATAAAAAATTTTTATATAAGGCGGTAAAAGAAGGGGCACGGGCCCGAGAATATGAGGACGCCTTGCAATGGTTGGTGGATGCCGGTTTGGTACACAAAATTTACCGCAGCTCGGCTCCCGGACTTCCAATAGCGGCCTACGATGATTTATCAGCTTTTAAAATTTACCTTGCGGATGTGGGACTATTGCGCCGCTTCTCCCTCCTTTCCCCTACTGCCTTTGGCGAGGGAAACCGTCTGTTTACAGAATTTAAAGGGGCGTTGACCGAAAACTATGTGCTTCAGTCTCTGATTCCCCAATTCGAAGCAGTTCCGCGCTATTGGAGCCAGTCTAATCCGCCCTATGAGGTTGATTTCCTGATTCAGCGGGATAATGATATTTTTCCCATAGAGACAAAAGCGGAAGACAATACAGGAAGCTCCAGCCTGAAAAAATTTAGGGAATTGTTTGGAGAGAAAATCAAGCTGCGCCTCCGTTTCTCCCTCAAAAATCTAAAACTGGACGGCGACGTGCTGAATATACCGCTGTTTATGGCAGACTACACCGATCGCCTGATCGGAGCCGCCCTGGAACAGCGCAGCCGTTTTTAGCAAATTTCCCACTTGAGAAAGGCGGCGCTTCCCGCGCCGCCCCCTCTTACATCTCTTCAATTTTCCCCCAGCGCCTCCGCAAGATCCGGCACATCCTCCTCAAAGCTCTCGCCTTTCAGTCCGCCGATCTTCGTATCCCCGGCCTCGCCGTACTGGTAAAGCTGGTCTAAGAACTCGATGGCCGCCCGGATCTTGGTCCGCAGTAAGTAGCCGCCGGACTGGGTGGCTTTTAAAATATCCTCCACCGGAACCTGGGGATTCCAGTCATAGGCCCGGCCATGAAATTCCTGAACCCGCTCCAGCACCTGGCGGATCTCATCCTTGG
>CALWQE010000225.1 GCA_944383605.1 uncultured Lachnospiraceae bacterium | reverse complement strand
ACTCATATTTCCACCCGGGGCGGTAGAAACGGCAAGTGCCGCAATCTTCATCATCTCCGGCACAACCGGATTGATAGCGGTCAAATCCCGGCTTCTGCTGCATGAGCAGTTCAAACGCCCGCTGCTTACCCTCTGTGAAATACATTCCGGCTGCGCCTCCTTTCCTGCGGGCATAAAAAAACGCCACAACTTATTTCAAGCTGTGGCGTAGTGTGCAGAAAGGGACGCTACCTCTCGATAACGTCCCTTTTGCTTGGTTATTCACTTGTAACCTGTTTGCCCGCTGTCCTTAAAACGCGATGATATAAGGGTTTTTGCTTGTTTTCTTATCTCACCGCGCTTAAATGGGTGGCCTCTTTTCTCTCCACATGTTCCAGATTACTGTGTATATTCGGGTCGGCGCTGCCGTAGGTAAGACCGCAAACCTGACAGGTCGCAGGGCTGCTGCATACGGCTGTCCCGCCTTCATGGGCGCCATATCCATCCTTCTGGCTGTTATCTGTAATGTCGCATCCGTCAGCAGTACACTCATGCCAGTGACAGGTTCCGTCGCCGCTCCATTCAGCAGACCAGCTATGCGTATGAAGAACGGTACCGCTGAAATCACTGACAGTTCCCGTTTCGGATGCAACAGATAAAGTCATGGTAACAGGCGCGCTGCAGAAATCTGTATACTCCTTGCTATTGCACTGTTCTGAAAAAAGATTCAGCGTATATGTTCCGTCAGCAACGCCGGACAGCGGGATGGACAGGGAGCCGCTGGATGTTTCTGACGTAATTTCCGCCAGTTTCCCATAATATTTCACAGCGCCGTCAGCATCTATCAAAATACAGGATAAATATCCGCCTTTTGCATTTTCAAAACCAAATGTCAGTGTCTCACCGGTCTGCACCGCCTGCTCTGTATCAGCCGTTACGGTTAATGCCAGATCGGAATCCAGCACCGTTAATTTCGCCGGCGTAGTCCTGGAAGGAACGATCGAAGCCTCCGAAAGGCCGCTTCCTGCTGCCGTCCGGCTTTTTGCCGTCTGATTTTTATCGCCGGTTACAAACTTGACGGAGGAGATATCCAGTGAAAAGGCCGGGCGCATAGTTAGAGAAATGCCTACATCGACCGAAAGCAAATCCCCGCTTCGGCCGTCCACCAAAGCGATCTCCATTCCCGATTCCGGCTCATATTCATTTTTGTCGTTTTCATCTTTTTCGAGCGGTGTACGGAGCGCGTACGAGTTCGTATATTTCCGTAATTCATCTGGAAGCTGTTCAAACTCAGCATACGAAATTGCCCAGAATTTCTGGTTTGCTATTCCCCAGCCAACTATGCCGGAAGGCAGGGTGCCCGGATTGCCATCCCAATCTTTAAAATCTGTTCCATCATTAAATGTACGGGGCTGGATCAGCGCCTGCTCTTCTTCGGGAAGGGTTGCGGCCATGACTTCCATACTCTGCTGCAGAGCGCTGCCGGCATACTCATTGGGCGATTTCCATTCAGTTATCCCGAAGGGATTTTTTGTAAAATAATCGTAGCCATACACCTTAGCGTTGGAATCAGTTGCACTGCATCTTGCTCGATAGTCTGTCTGATTCGTTATGTCGTTACCCACCGCCAGCAAAGTAAGGCTGTTTCCCTGGGGATAAATTCCTTCTGTGTCATTTCCCACTACCCACCACTGATAACCGCCGAAGTATACGACGCTGGTGTTAATGGGCAGCTGCGACGAAGGCTGAGCGGCTTGCGCTGTCAGCGCTTCTCCCCCGCACATGGCAGAAAATGTTCCGCAGGCGCAGAGGAAGCTGCACATTAGAATACATGCTAATTTTTTCAGCAACTTCATGTTAGAAATCCTTTCTGTATAAAATTCGCTTCGAAATAATCGGAACTTAATTATTATATCAAATTTTTTTCAGATCACATTGTCAGTTAGGCAATATAACCGTCAGTTAGGCAAAGCCCATGTTTTTCCCTTGCTAAAAAGTTTCGCGTCCTGTATGATAAAATTATTATTTGTTGTATAAGGCGGGGATTGATGATGAAAAGATTTATTCGATGGGTCTGTGCAGCGGTTTTTCTGACTGCGCTGGTCGCTGTTATCTGGTTTCTTCATCTGTTCGTCCAGACAGATGAAACCATACAATATATCAGCTGGGATTCCTCTGTTAAGATTTTAGCCGATGGCGCTGAACAGCCGTTTGTCAGTAACAGCTACAGCAATACGGGCGCAGAGGCCGGCAGCTATCGTTTTACGGGGCAGCTTCCCGATGGGCTGCCCTCCGGCACTCTCACTTTTGAAACTGCAGGCGCTGACATCGCTGTATTTTTGAATGGCAGTGAAATTTGGCGATCCAGGGCACAGACTGTTTCTGAGGGAAATATGTCCTCTGCCATGATCCCGCTGGCAGCTGGCACTTCAGGCACGCTGACTGTCACATACCGGATCAGCAGCGGCGCTTTCGCTATGTTTCCGCCTCTGGTGCGCTTTCTTCCTGCTAATCTGGATATCATGGAGCATACCGCTTTCGCTAACCGGACAGCTCTGCCTGTAGGCGCCGCCGCTTTTGCTCTGCTTTTGATTTTAGGCGTTTTTCTTCTTGGCATCTCCATGAAACGAATTGACTGGAGCCTGATTCCTCTGATAGCGGCGGTGGCAGGACTGATTGTTTTCCGCGTCTGCCAGGACGAAGGATATTATTTTCTTCCCGAGCAGATGGCAAACCTGCTGGGCAGACCGGAGCTGGGCATCGTGACCGTCGGCGCTTTTGTCCTCTATTTTCTTATGAACCGTCAGCGGCGCTTCTGGAAATATATCGGAATCTGCGCGGCATGGAGCGCAGCGGTGCTTCTGATCTGCTACCTGGCGTCGCTGGCCTGCGGCGGCTACCTGGCGCGCTACATCAATACCTCGCTGATTTCGGAGCTTATGAACGGCTACATTAACAGCCTTGTGTACTGGCTTTCCTTCTGGCTGGCTTTTGTAACCGCCCTGATCTCTGCTTACAGCGTAGCCCGTACCTATGCGTCTCAGGAGGTTCAGATGCAGGGACTGCAGCTGAAAAATAAGATGATTACCGAAAGCTGCCGGCTTCTTGAAAACAGTGTGGAGCAGAGAGCAGCTCTGTGGCATGAAATCAGGCATCAGCTGACAGCTCTGGATTGTCTGTATCAAAAACAGGACTATGACGGAATCGGCAGATTGCTGGCAGAGCTGCTGGGCAAACAGGAATTTCAGACCGAAACCATTTTCTGTGCCAACCGCATTATTAATCTGATTCTGCAGGACGCCGCCGCAAGGGCAAAAAAACAGGACATCCGTTTCCAGGCCCAGGTCAGCGTCCCAAAAGACCTGAACATCCCGGAAATCGATCTGTGCTCTCTGCTGCTGAATATGCTGGACAATGCGCTGGAAACCGCGCAAAAGGTGACGCCGCCTGACCAGAGAACCATTTCCATACAAATCAGAATGGTAAACCTCTATCTGGCAATAAAATGTGAAAATACCTTTAACGGTGAAATTCAGAGGGATAAAAAAGGAAATCTGCTGACCACCAAGAAAGATGCCGCCTTACACGGCTTTGGCTGCCAGCAGATGATAGAAATCGCCCGGAAATATCATAGCACGATCCGGTTTGATACTGTAGATCAGCATACCTTCAGAGCGGAAACCGCCCTGCGAATCCCAGACTAGCTGCATCCGTTTTAAATACCCTGGCGTCAGATGACATGCCCTGACACATGCGCTAACAGTTCATATAAGCAACAAATGCTTCCTGGCAATCTTTATAATATTTCCGGCTGACTGGCAGATATTTGCCGTTATCCAGGCAAACCGTCTGCCGGAACAGCTCCCGCACATGTCCCAGATTTACCAGATAGCTGTGATGACAGCGGCCGAACTGACCGGCCGGCAGCTGCTTCTCCAGCTCTGTCAGGCCGATGGGGAAATCGATCGTCCCATCCTGCAGGAAAATCTGAACGCCATGGTTTCCGTCCGGTTCCGCATACAGGATCGAGTCCAGCGGCAGACGAAGCTTCCGGGCTCCTTTTTGAAGAAGGATCGCTTTTTGGCTGTAATTCAGCTTCCAGTCTGTCATGACGGCTTTCTTCAGCTTTTCCCAGTCCAGCGGTTTCAGCAGAAAATGAACCGGCTGCACGTCATACCCATCTCGGATATATTTTTCGTGGCCGGTAATAAAAATAATACTGACTCTGTCGTTCCGCTCCCGCAGTTCCCTCGCCAGCTCAAGCCCTGTCTTTTGCTCCATCTCTATATCCAAAATCAGCAGATGGAAAATTTCTCCCCACGCCTTTAAAAATTCGTCCAGCTTCCATGCGCTGGAAAATGACGTAATTTTATGTGTGATTTTCTCCTCTGTCAGCACCTTATCACATACCTGGCAGATGGCGTCGCGTACATTCTGATCATCCTCACAGACTGCCAAACGATATTCCCGCATTTATCTCTTCCTTATCTCATG
>CALWQE010000224.1 GCA_944383605.1 uncultured Lachnospiraceae bacterium | reverse complement strand
CGGCTGCTGTCCGGGTAATGGTCTTAGCCGTCAGATAAAAAATCTTTTCCGCCAGCCCTTCCCCCGCCGCCTTCACAGCCGGAAAGAGAACGGCCAGGGTCTTTCCGATGCCGGTAGCCGCGTGAATCAGCAGATTTTTCCGGCTGCGGATACAGCGGTAAACCGAAACAGCCAGCCCCCGCTGCCCCTCCCGGTAAGGGAAGGGAAATTCCAGACGATGAATCGACCGGTTCCGCGCCTCCTGATGCTCCGCCTGAAATGCCGCCCATTTTTCATAAACTGCCTTTAGGCTCTCAAACCATTCCTCCAGCTGCTCCGTGGTAAATTCCATGGAAAAATAGTTCAGCTCCTCTGTCTCCAGGTTAATATAGGTCATTCTGACCCCCATCCGGTTCAGTCCCTGCTGCTTTCCATACATCCAGGCATAACACATCGCCTGAGCCTGATGTACATAAACAGGCTCCTCCATCCGGGATACATCCCGGTACATCCCCTTGATCTCATCCACCCACCAGAGGCCCGCTTCCTGAAAAATGCCGTCCGCCCGGCCCTCCAGCCGAAGCACTGCCGGGCCCAGGCTGATTTCTTCCTTCAGGGATACCTCCGCCCGGTAGCCGCCGCCCATACTTTTCTGCAGCTTCCGGTGCATCCGGGCCCCTGCAGCCATCGCTTCCTGCTCCCGCTTCCCGCGGCGGCTGTCGATATCCCCCGACCGATAGATAAATTCCACCAGATTTCGCACCGACATGCGAATTACCTGCTTTTCTCCCTCCTGTCCCATCGTTTCTTCCTTTCCCCGATATCATACCACCCTGCAGCTAAGATATAAAAAAGAATCCTGCGGAGCATTTTTGTTTCATAGGGAACGCAGTTTCCTATGAAATGAAATAAGCCGCAGTATAGATTTCACCTTCCATACTGCGGCCCCTTTTTCTCTGTCAGAACATTATGCCACCACCGTAGCTCTGGCATGGCTGTCCAGAAAAGCTTCCAGCTGCGGCGTGCTTCCGCTGTATTCCACGGTCAGCTCCCGGCTCAGATCCAGGCTGAGCACGCCCATAATCGACTTGGCGTCGATAATCGTCCGGTTATAGTACACATCGATATCGAAGTCGCACTGATTCGCCAGAATCACAAATGCTTTCACACCATCGATATCTCTCAGCATGATATATTTCTTGTTCATAATCATTTCCTCCTGTCTGAAACAATCATTGTCAAAACGATTATGCTCCCCTGTTTTCATACCATTTGTGTGGTGAGTGTGACTATAACATAATTTCCTGAACCTGTCAAATAAATTTTCCGTGAAGCCGCCCCTCTGTAAAATCAGCCGATTCTTCCTTCTTTGATATACTGAGCCAGTTCTTTCGCGAAATAAGTAAGATAGATGCTGGCTCCGGCCCGGAAGGTGCTGACGGCCATCTCGCAGATGATTCTGTCCTCTTCGATCCAGCCCATTTTCGCTCCGGCCTTTACCATGGCATACTCTCCGCTGACGCTGTATGCCGCCACCGGCACGTCTACGGTGTCTGCCACCTCGCGGATGACGTCGCCGTAAGCCATCGCCGGCTTTACCATAATAATATCCGCCCCTTCATCGATATCCAGCAGCGCTTCTTTTACCCCTTCCTTCCGGTTATGGTAATCCATCTGATAGGATTTCCGGTCGCCAAAAGCAGGCGCAGAACCGGCCGCCTCACGGAAAGGCCCGTAAAATGCCGATGCATATTTGACAGCATAGGACATAATGGGCGTCTCCACATAACCATTGTCGTCCAGCAGCCGGCGGATTCCCGCTACCCGTCCGTCCATCATATCCGAGGGCGCCACCATATCCGCCCCCGCCTGTACATGAGACAGGGCAGTCTTCGCCAGCAGGTCTACTGTCGGATCATTGTCCACATAATCCCCTTTCAGCAGGCCGCAGTGTCCGTGAGATGTATATTCGCACAGGCATACGTCCGTTATGTAATACAGATCCGGGAACTGCCGCTTCGCTTCCCGCAGCGCCCGCTGCACAATGCCGTCCTCCGCGTAAGCCTGGCTGCCGCATTCATCCTTATGGGCCGGGATGCCAAACAGCATCACGTTGGTCACGCCTGCCTGGGCCAGTTTTTCCAGCTCATAGGGCATACGGTCCACACTGTAGCGGTACTGCCCCTCCATAGACGGGATTTCCTCTTCGATTTCCTCGCCGTCGATCACAAACATGGGGTAAATTAAGGAAGCTGCGTTTACCCTGGTCTCTCTGACCATCTTTCTTAATGTCTCTGTTTTTCTAAGCCGTCTGGGCCTGATTACCATATCCATGATTTCTACCTCCATATATATTTAAAATTGTTCAGGGCTCTTGGGAACAAATTCTTATTACTTCTGTTCCTTCCGCTCCCGGCACAGCTCCTCTACCTTCTCGACTACGGAATCGATCGTCGCTTTCTGCGCCATCCATGTTTTCATGCCATAGCTGTCAGCAGCCGCCTTCGTCTGTTTTCCGATGCAGACCGCATTCACCAGGCTGTAGTCCATTCCCTTCGTTGCCTCGGCAAAGCCTCTCACCGTAGAAGCGCTGGTAAATACTGCGTAATCAATATTTCCTTTTTCAAATTCCTGCCGTTCCTGGATCAGATGGGACGTCTCGTACAGCGTCTCATAAATGGGCACATCTGTGATCTCGACCTCTTTGTCCTGTAACGCTTCCAGGATCTCCCGGCCGCCCATAGCCGCTCTGGGAATCAGGATCTTCTCTCCTCCGGCACACTGAGCGGCCACCGCCTGGCCCAGCGCCTGGCCGTCGAAAATCTCCGGCATACAGTCGGCAAACAGCCCCCGATCCTCCAGCGCCTTTTTCGTTCCCTGGCCGATCACGCCGATTTTGATTCCGTACAGCTTCCGGATATCTGCGTGATATTCCTTCATCTTATCAAAAAATACCTGAACCCCTACCTGGCTGGTAAACAGGATCCACTGATACTGCTCCAGATGCTTTACGCTGGCCTCCAGGGCAGGATTTTCCCCAATCGCCTCGGTGCGGATCGCAGGCAGCTCGATTACCTCAGCCCCTTTCTGGCGCAGCTTTTTCGTCATCCTGGACGCCAGCTCCCTGGGACGTGTGACCAGCACGCAGCAGCCGGACAGCGGCAGCTTCTCATACCACCAAAACTGATCTGCCAGCTGGCAGACCTTTCCCACCACGATAATCGCCGGCGTCTCGATGCCCGCCCGGTCGGACGCCTCCTTCAGCGTCCCTACCGTAGCCACTACCCGCTTCTGCCTGGCTGTGGTGCCCTTCTGAAGCACTGCCGCCGGCATATCCGGATCCATGCCGCCCCGGATCAGCCCTGCGCAGATATCTGCCATAGCCGTGATTCCCATGAGAAATACCAGCGTTCCTTTCGTCCGCACCAGCGCCTCAAAGTCAATATCATATTCCTGGCCTTTCCGTTTATGTCCGGTAATAATATGGAGAGAGGACGTAAAATCTCTGTGAGTCACCGGTATGCCATTATAGGCAGGCACTGAAATGGGAGAGGTCACGCCCGGCACTACCTCATAGGGAATGCCATGCTCTGTCAGCAGCTCCAGCTCCTCGCCGCCCCGGCCGAACAAAAAGGGGTCTCCCCCCTTGAGCCGGACTACCCGGCGTCCTGCCTGCGCCTCCTCCAGCAGCACCTGGTTGATCTGTTCCTGCGGCATCGTATGGTTTCCCGCCCGTTTCCCCACATCGATCAGTTTTGCCTCCGGCGGCACCATCGACAGCACGCCGTGGCCGACCAGGGCGTCATATACCACCACCTCAGCCTGGCTCAGCACCTCTTTTCCCTTCAATGTAAACAGGCCGGCGTCCGAGGGACCCGCACCCACCAGCCATACTTTTCCTGTGCTCATTCTGTTTTTCCTCCTGCCTGATATTCTGTCCGCAGCCGCCGGGCCAGCTCTGCTCCCAGCCGTTCTGCCTCCTCTTCTGACGCCTCTGCCCAGGCATCGCCCTTCAGCCACCCCTGGTCTGTCTCATCAAAATACAGTCCGGACAGATGAAGCCTGCCGTCCTCAACCCAGGCATGAGCCGCCACAGGTGAGCTGCATCCGCCGTTCAGCTCCCGGACAAAAGCTCTCTCGCTGAGGGCGCACAGCGTTCCTTCCCGATCCCGGAAGGCGTCCAGGTAACTGTAATCCTCTCCCAGCCTGCCCTGCACCGCCAGGATTCCCTGACCTGCCGCAGGAATCATTTCCTCCGGTTCGAAATAGCGGGCAATCCGCCCCTCCAGCCCCAGCCGCTTCAGACCGGCCGCCGCCAGGATCAGGGCGCTGTATTCGCCGGAGTCCAGCTTCTTCAGCCTGGTCAGCACATTCCCTCTGACTCCCTTAAACTGAGCCTGGGGATACAGCGCCTGGAACTGAATCATCCGGCGCAGGCTGGAACAGCCCACCGGCTTCGTCCAGTCCAGCTGGGAAACGCCCTCCGGCAGCACCAGTACGTCTCTGGGATCCTCCCGCTTCGAAAATGCCACCACCGGCAGCTCCTTTGGCACCTCCATGGGCATATCCTTCAGGCTGTGTACTGACAGGTCGCTTCTTCTGTCCAGCAGGGCCCGGTCCAGTTCCTTTACAAACAGGCCCTTTCCCCCTACCTGATCCAGACTTCTGTCCAGAATTATGTCGCCGGTAGTCTTCATCGTCAGCAGCTCCACTTCCAGCTCCGGATGACAGGTTCGGATGTGATTCATCACCATTTCAGACTGAATCACAGCCAGCCTGCTCTCCCGGCTTCCAATACAAATCTTGCTCATCTCTATCTTCCTTTGTCACAAAATTTCTTCGCAGAATTTTGCCTTTCCCTTTTTCCATATTATCATAGCACAAACCTGGATAAAAGAATAGAAAATTTTTGGGCTGTATTTGACATTATGACCAAACAATGATAAAATCTTATATAAATTATCAGGTGGAACCGCAGCGGTGGGAATCGGGCGAAATTCCCGAACGGTCACGCCACTGTGAAGAAGCAGCCTGCACTGTTTTACCGGCTTTTTGCCGGGACAGGCAGCATATGGCAGCGCGGACGTGCCAGCGCCGGTATGCCGCAGAAATGCTTCCAGTCAGAAAACCCGCCGGTTCCGCAGGGGATACACCTAGTTACGAAGGATGACGAAGTGTAGAAACGGAATCTCGATTCCCGCTCAGGCTCATCCGGCGACAGACTGGAAGAGCTTTTTCTTGTGTCTGCGGGAAGGAATTTTTTATGTGCAGGAGGAGGGCCGCCATGTCAGACGGTACACACAAGAAGGCCATACTGGCCGTAAGTTTTGGGACAAGCGTAAATGAAACCAGAAAGAAAACCATTGATGTGATCGAAGACAGCTTCCGGAAAGCATATCCCGATTATACCGTTTATCGGGCGTGGACCAGCAAGATGATTATCCGGAAAATTTTAAAACGGGACGGGATAAAAATTCCCACTGTCACAGAGGCCATGGAGCAGCTTGTGGCTGACGGGGTAGATGAGCTGATTGTACAGCCCACCCATATTATTAATGGAATCGAAAATGACCTGATGAAAGAGGATGTTCTGGCGTTTCGGGATCAGGTGAAGGTAATCCGTTTTGGAGATCCGCTGCTGACTACCACGCAGGATAATGTAGATTCCATTAAGGCGCTGCTTCAGGATTTCCATGACGTTCCTGAAGATGAGGTGCTGGTGTTTATGGGCCACGGCACCACCCATTATGCCAATTCCGTATATGCGGCGCTGGATTATACCTTTAAGGATATGGGC
The DNA here is from genome assembly GCA_944383605.1 of uncultured Lachnospiraceae bacterium. Classification (GTDB taxonomy): domain Bacteria; phylum Bacillota; class Clostridia; order Lachnospirales; family Lachnospiraceae; genus Paralachnospira_A. The sequence goes on along the minus strand of CALWQE010000224.1, from coordinate 559 downwards.
CATAAAAATGTATTTCTCGGCACCGTGGAAGCCTACCCCAACATGGAATCCCTGATGAAGCAGGTCAAGGCCTATCACCCCAAAAAGGTGCATCTGGCCCCCTTCATGGTTGTGGCAGGAGATCATGCCATGAATGATATGGCCGGAGACGAGCCGGATTCCTGGAGATACCAGTTTGAAAAGGAGGGCTTCCCCGTAGAATGCCATCTGAAAGGACTGGGCGAATATGCCGGCATCCGGGATATTTACCTGGAGCATGTGAAGGCGGCGATGGACAACTGAACCGGCTGAGACAAACCCGTTCAAAGTCCGGCTGCTGAAAGGAACAAAAAATTATTTGCACTATTAAGGAGACGATCCCTCAGATTTCGGCTTTTTCAGGCCGGAGATTCTCTGTTGGTTCGTCTCCTTTTTTTGATTTCTGTTTAAATCATTCCCACTCGCTCCTGTCAGGGATATTCTAAACGGATTTGCTTATGGGATTTAGCTCAGAGTGTTTCTATTGTTTTCATTATCCAGATAGTTTGGGCTATCTGATTTTTTGTTGCCATGGTGTTGC
>CALWQE010000223.1 GCA_944383605.1 uncultured Lachnospiraceae bacterium | reverse complement strand
CGGAAAAGGAAGGAGAAAAAGCTGACCCAGGCCCAGCTGGCTGAGGCGACCGGGATTAACCGTTCCATGATCGGGCGTATTGAAAACGAGGAGTATATGCCTGCCATTGAGCAGCTGCATATTTTGGGCGATTTTCTTGGATTTGACTTTTCGGATCTATTTGAAGACGAGGAGAAGCCTGCCGCAGCCAGCCGGCCGGTCCTGGACAGAAAATATCATATCGCGGTAGCCGGAACCGGCTATGTGGGCCTGTCTATCGCCACGCTGCTGGCCCAGCATAACCATGTGACAGCGGTAGACATTATCCCGGAGAAGGTGGAACTGATCAACCAGAGAAAATCGCCTATCCAGGATGAGTACATTGAAAAATATCTGGCGGAAAAAGAGCTGGATCTGACTGCTACTCTGGATGGGGAAGCCGCCTACGCCAGCGCCGACTATGTAGTCATCGCAGCGCCTACGAATTATGACAGCAAGAAAAATTTCTTTGACTGCTCCGCTGTGGAGGCGGTGATCGAGCTGGTGCTGAAGGTAAATCCCAACGCCATGATGGTGATCAAATCCACTATTCCGGTAGGCTATACGGTGAAGGTAAGAGAGAAATATCACACAAAAAATATTATCTTCAGCCCGGAATTTCTGAGGGAATCCAAAGCCTTATATGACAATCTCTATCCCTCCCGGATCATTGTTTCCTGCGACGAAGAAACCAGAGAAGCGGCCCATACCTTTGCCGCGCTGCTGCAGCAGGGAGCCTTAAAGGAAAATATTGATACCCTGTTTATGGGCTTCACAGAAGCGGAGGCGGTAAAGCTGTTTGCCAATACCTATCTGGCCCTGCGCGTTTCTTATTTTAATGAGCTGGATACCTACGCGGAGACAAAAGGGCTGAATACAAAGGAAATTATCGATGGCGTATGCCTGGATCCCCGGATTGGCACCCATTATAACAATCCTTCCTTTGGATACGGCGGCTACTGCCTGCCGAAGGATACCAAACAGCTGCTGGCAAACTTCCAGGATGTGCCGGAGAATCTGATCCAGGCGATTGTGGAGTCCAACAGAACCAGAAAAAGCTTTATCGCCGACCGCGTGCTGGAGATCGCCGGCGCCTATGAGGCCAACGATTCCTGGAATACCTCCAAGGAAAGGGAAGTGGTCATCGGCGTATACCGGCTGACCATGAAGAGCAATTCCGACAATTTCCGACAGTCTTCCATCCAGGGCGTAATGAAGCGGATTAAGGCGAAGGGGGCGACTGTGGTGATCTACGAGCCTACCCTGCCGGCAGGCACCACGTTTTTTGGAAGCCGCGTCATCGGGGATTTAAAGGAGTTCAAATCCATTTCCCAGGCGATCATCGCCAACCGGTATGATTCCTGTCTGGACGATGTGGCTGAAAAGGTATATACCCGGGATATTTTCCGCAGGGATTAAGAGAGGAAGGAGCTGTGACGGATGCATAAAATCGAACTGCAGAATAAAACCATACTGGTAACAGGGTCGGCAGGCTTCATCGGCAGCAATCTGGTTCTGGAGCTGCTGCGCACCCAGTCTCCTGTCCGGATCATTGGCATTGACAATATGAATGATTATTATGACGTCAGCATTAAGAAATGGCGGCTGGAAGAAATCGAGAAATGCGCGGCTGCCCACACGGATTCCGCCTACAGGTTTTATCAGGGAGATCTGGCGGACAGAGAGCTGATTAACCGGATTTTTGCCAAGCATAAGCCGGAGATCGTAGTCAATCTGGCGGCCCAGGCAGGGGTGCGGTACAGCATTACCAATCCGGACGCCTACATCCAGTCTAACCTGATCGGCTTTTATCATATTCTGGAGGCCTGCCGCCATTCCTATGACAATGGCGGATCAGGGGTGGAGCATCTGGTTTATGCTTCTTCCTCTTCGGTGTACGGCTCCAATAAAAAGGTGCCTTACAGCACAGAGGATCCTGTGGATCATCCGGTTTCCCTGTATGCCGCCACGAAAAAAAGCAACGAGCTGATGGCCCACGCCTACAGTAAGCTGTACAATATCCCCTCCACCGGCCTTCGCTTTTTCACTGTTTACGGGCCTGCCGGAAGGCCGGATATGGCTTATTTCGGCTTTACCAACAAGCTGCGGAAAGGGGAAAAAATCCAGATTTTCAATTACGGAAACTGCAAGAGGGATTTTACCTATGTGGATGATATTGTAGAAGGGGTCAAGCGGGTTATGGCCGGCGCGCCGGAGCGGAAGACCGGAGAGGACGGCCTTCCTGTTCCTCCCTATGCGGTTTATAATATCGGCAACAGCAGCCCGGAAAACCTGCTTGATTTCGTGGACATTTTACAGCAGGAGCTGATCCGCGCCGGGGTGCTGCCCGCTGATTATGATTTTGAAGCCCATAAAGAACTGGCGCCCATGCAGCCGGGGGATGTGCCAATTACCTACGCGGATACCGCGCCGCTGGAGCGGGACTATGGGTTCCGGCCCAATACCAGCCTGAGAACCGGCCTGCGAAAATTTGCGGAATGGTATAAGGAATTTTATCATATCTGACAGGGCTGCTGGGCAAGGAAAGCTTTATTCGCAGAAGCGGCAGCCATGCTTCCCGCTGCGCTTTACCTGATAAAGCATATCGTCAGCCCGGCGGAAGGCTTCCTTTAATTTTTCCCCCTCGCGGGTTCGGGAAATGCCGATAGAAAGGCTGGGAAAAGCCGCTCCATCACAGTTTTCGGCATTCGCCTGCGCCATTATCTGCTCTGCTATGGCGCAGGCTTCCCCGCTGGAGGAGATCCCGTCCAGAAAAGCGGCAAATTCATCTCCGCCCACTCTGCCTGCCACGCCGCGGTTTTCCACCGCATGGCGCAGGATGGTTCCCATCTTCTGGAGGACGGCATCTCCCGCCAGATGGCCATAGGAATCATTAATCTGTTTAAAATCATCTAGGTCAATGGTCATACAATAGCCGCCGCCCCGTTCCTGGAGGAGCTGGCCGCTCTGATTAAAAAACGCGCTGTGGTTTAAAAGGCCTGTCAGCTGATCCATCGCAGCCAGCTGTTCCAGGTAAGCCGCCCTTTCTTTTGCTTCTCCGACCTGATCCAGCAGCGT
>CALWQE010000222.1 GCA_944383605.1 uncultured Lachnospiraceae bacterium | reverse complement strand
GGAAGGATATTCCTTTACAGATGACGAGACAGAGGCGGATATTATTATTGTAAATACCTGCTCCTTTATCGGCGATGCAAAGGAAGAGAGCATCCAGACGATTCTGGAGATGGCCAGGTATAAGACCGAAGGAAAATGCAGGCTCCTGCTGGCGGCAGGCTGCCTGTCCCAGCGGTATCAGGACGAGATCCTGGATGAAATCCCGGAGCTGGACGGCATCCTGGGCACCGCAGCCTGGGATCAGGTCTGTGGGCTGGTGCGGCGGGCGCTGGAGAGGGAGCGGCCTGCGATCCTGCGGGATATCAGCAGTCCTGTGCCTGCCTGCACCAGGCGGGTGGTGACGACAGGGGGCCATTATGCTTATCTGAAAATCGCCGAGGGCTGTGATAAGCACTGTACCTACTGTGTGATCCCTTCCGTAAGGGGAAAGTACCGCAGCGTGCCTGTGGAGCAGCTGCTGGAGGAGGCCCGGTTTTTGGCCGGGGAAGGCGTCCGGGAACTGATTCTGGTGGCCCAGGAGACTACAGTGTACGGCGTGGATCTTTACGGGGAAAAGCGGCTGCCCCAGCTGCTGCGGGAACTGGCGAAGATTCCGGGAATTTACTGGATTCGCCTGCTGTACTGCTACCCGGAGGAAATCACCGATGAGCTGATCGACACCATTGCCTCAGAGGAGAAAATCTGCCATTATCTGGATCTGCCCATCCAGCATGCCAGCGACCGGATCCTGAAGCGGATGGGCCGCAGGACAGACCGGCAGGGGCTGCTGGATGTGATTGGGAAGCTGCGCGGCCGGATTCCGGACATTGCTTTGCGAACCACGTTGATTACCGGCTTTCCCGGGGAGACAGAGGAGGACTTCCGCCAGCTGTATGAATTTGTGGATCTGGTAGGCTTTGAGCGGCTGGGCGTATTTCCCTATTCCCTGGAGGAGGGGACGCCGGCGGCGTCCTATCCGGATCAGGTGCCTCAGGAACGGAAGGAAAGCAGGCGGGATGAGATTATGGAGCTGCAGCAGGAAATCGCCTTTGACACCTGCGAGGAGATGAAGGGGCGGATCCTGACCGTGATGGTGGAGGGCCAGGTATCCGGGGAAAACGCTTATATCGGGCGTACCTACATGGATGCGCCCGGTGTGGACGGCTATATTTTCATCCAGACCGGCGAGACGCTGATGACCGGCGATTTTGTAAGGGTCCGTGTAACCGGCGCGGCGGAATATGATTTGATAGGAGAGATATATGATGCGTTCGATGAATCTGCCCAATAAGCTGACGATGCTGCGGGTAATCATGATCCCTTTTTTTGTGGTATTTCTGATGGGGTATGCAGGCGGCAGCAGCGGCAGAATAATTGCCCTGATTATTTTCTGCGCGGCCAGCCTGACTGACCTGCTGGACGGAAAGATCGCCCGAAAATACAATCTGGTGACTAATTTCGGGAAATTTATGGATCCTCTGGCGGATAAACTGCTGGTCAGCGCGGCGCTGATCTGTTTTATTGAGCTGGGCAGCCTGCCTGCCTGGTTTGTCCTGATTATTATCGCCAGAGAGTTTATCATCAGCGGCTTCCGCCTGGTGGCCTCCGATACAGGCGTAGTCATTGCAGCCAGCTACTGGGGGAAGTTTAAGACGACCTTCCAGATGGCTATGATTATTTTGCTGATCCTGAATGTGGATCATCCTGTCTTCATGGCGCTGGAGCAGGCGGTATCCTGGGCTGCGCTGATCCTGACGGTAGTATCTCTGATCGATTATTTTATGAAAAACCGGTCTGTGCTGCAGGACTGATTTTTCAAGAAAGCGGGGAGGAAATCAATTATGACAGTGGAAATGGTATTTGTGGGGACGGAGCTGCTGCTGGGCAATATTGTGAATACGAACGCGCAGTTTCTGTCAGAGCAGTGCGCAGCTCTGGGCCTGCCAGTCTATTACCAGTCTGTGGTAGGCGACAATGCAGGCCGGATGGAAGAGGTGATCCTTGCGGCCCTGGGCCGCAGCGATATGGTGCTGCTGTGCGGCGGGCTGGGGCCGACAGAGGATGACCTGACAAAGGAAATCTGCGCCCGGGTTATGGGAATTTCTCTGACAGAAGACGGGCGGGTGAAGAAAAGCCTGGAGGATTTTGTCAGCCGCCTGGGCCTGCCCATGACTGCCAATGTGTATAAACAGGCTATGGTACCTGAGGGGGCCAGGCCGATCGGCGAGTGGGAAGGGGCGGAGGGAGAAAACTGCTGGATCCTGCCCAATGCCAATGGAACCGCGCCGGGACTGGTGATGGAGAAAAAGGGAAAGACTGCCATTCTCCTGCCTGGCCCTCCCGGAGAACTGAAGCCCATGTTTTTAGACTCTGTCCGCCCTTATCTGATGGGAAAGAGCGGCCAGGTGCTTTCCTCTGCACTGATAAAGGTATGCGGGGTGGGCGAAAGCCTGGCGGAAACCATGGTGCTGGATCTGGTGGACGCCCAGACCAATCCTACCATCGCCACCTACGCGAAAAACAATGAGGTTCATATCCGGGTGACAGCCGCCGCGTCCACAGAAAAAGAGGCGAAAAAGCTGCTGAAACCCTGTGTGCGCGAGCTGAAAAAACGGTTCGGCGACAGCGTTTATACTGTAAAGCCGGAAGTAACCCTGGAAATGGCCCTGGTGAAGCTGCTAAAAAAATATGACCTGACGATGACCACAGCGGAATCCTGCACAGGGGGCATGGCGGCAGCCCGGCTGGTAAGCGTACCGGGCGTATCAGCCTTTTTTTCCGAGGGTTTCGTAACCTATTCGGATCAGGCCAAACATACATTGCTGGGAGTAAAGAAAGGAACGCTGAAAAAATATACGGCTGTCAGCGCCCAGACCGCCCTGGAAATGGCGGTGGGGGGAGCGGCGGCAAACCGAAGCGACCTGTGCATCTCTGTGACCGGCATCGCCGGTCCCGGCGGCGGTACGAAAAAAATTCCGGTGGGGAGAGTTTACATCGGCTGCTGGCTGCGGGGTGAGACGGTGGTAAAGGAATATACTTTCAGCGGAAGCCGGGAGAAGATCCGGGAGTACGCCGCGTCAGCAGCCCTGGATCTGGCGCGAAGGAGCATATTGGATTATTTCAGGAAGTAAAAAGGAGCGGGGATGAAATTCAGCTGGCTGGAACCATTATATACAGAGGGTATTTCAGAAAAGCAGGCCAGACGGAACCAGGTGCTGGTCAACCGAAACTGCCCGGTGGACGGGCTGTGGCTGGTTACGCTGCCGGCAGGCGGCAGAAACCAGCTGGAGCTGTATCCGGTTTACGCGCTGCAAAATCCCCATTTCCCGTATGAGGAGATCTGGGTGCTGGGCATGGCGATGGGGCGGAAAAAAGCCGCCGGGCTGGCCGCCCGCATGGTGGATGAGGCCTGGCGGGCGACTGGAAGCTTCCAGGTCAGGGAATACTATCAGAAAAAGACGGCAGAGGAGGACTGAAATATGGTTCATATCATTCTGCTGATCCTCAGAGGGGCAGGGATATTTCTGCTGGTTTTGTTGCTGCTGATATTGGCGGCGCTGGCAGCTGTGCTGTTTGTCCCGGTGCGCTATCGGGTGAAGGCATCGGTGCTGGAGAAAAAACCGGACGTCAGCGTGAGAGTGACGTGGCTGCTTCATCTGCTTTCTGTCAGCGCAGAATACCATCCGGAGGAAGGCCCTTTTGCCCTCCGGGTCCGGATCCTGGGATTTGAACCGGGAAAAAAGGCCGGAGGGAAGAGAAAAGAGAAAAAAGAAAAGAAAGAAGAGAGACTGGAAGCAGAAGAGGAATCCTCTGTTTCGGAGGCAGCCGGGCAAGAGCCGCAAGAGTTCCGGATGCCGGAGGACAAAATACCGGAAGAAAAACGTTTTAATGAACCAGAGCCGGAGCCGGAAAAGGAAGAAGAGGACGGAGCCCGCGGCGAAAGGGAGCTGAGAAAGAGGCAGAAAATCTGCCGTCCCAGCCGCCCCTCCCTTCTGGAACGGCTGGGCAGCCTGGTGCGGCTGATCCGGGATTTTTTCGAACGGCTGCGCCGGGGGGCTGTAAGCCTGGGAGAAAAGAAGGAAAAGCTGACGGCCTTTCTGGAGGACGAGACGAACCGGAAGACGCTGGGACTGCTGCGCCGGCAGGCGGGCGCGGCGTTTCGCCATATCCGTCCCCGGAAGCTGCGGCTTTATCTGCGGTTTGGCTTTGAGGATCCCTACTGGACCGGGAAGGTTCTGGGATACGCCTCGGTATTTTACGCATACTATTACAAAAATATAGAGCTGGTGCCGGAGTTTGAGCAGGAAGCGCTGGAAGGAGAGCTATACGCCAGAGGGCGGATCCGGGCAGCAGCCATGCTTGCTCTGGGCGGACGGATGCTGCTGGACAGAGGATTCCGGAATATGGTGAAAAAAGGATTAAGGAGGACGTAATATGGCAGAAACCAATCATTTTGCATCCACAGTGGAGGCGCTGTTTAAAGGAATGGAAAGCTTTGTGACTACGAAAACTGTGGTGGGCGACCCGATCGAGCTGAATGGAGCGACGATCCTGCCTCTGGTGGATGTGACCTTCGGATGCGGCGCCGGGGCTACAGGGAATAAAAACGCCGGAAAAAACGGAGCCGGCGGCGGCATGAGCGGCAAGATTACGCCCAGCGCAGTGCTGGTCATCCAAAACGGCTCCACCCGTCTGGTAAACATTAAAAATCAGGATACTGTGGCGAAGATCCTGGATATGGTGCCTGATCTGGTAAACCAGTTTGTGAAAAATACAGACGGTTCGGATCATTCCGCCCAGGTCAGCGACCAGGAGGCAGTGGACGCGGTAAAACAGGCAGAGAAGGAAAAAGAGATCCTGTAAAAAGAGAGATTCTTTCCGGATGTTTTGTTCTCATCCCTTTGCGGCAGCGCATAGAATATAACAGCACTGCCGGAAGGGGGAAGATATGAAGCGAATCTGCGGCCTGATACTGTTCTGCTTCGGGGGAGGGATGGCAGTGATGCTGTTTCTTCCGAAGACAATTACGACCCTCCTGTTTATCATCGGGTGCCTGGTAGCCGGATATCAGCTGTTCTGCTGCCAGTAAATAAGGTTCCCTGTGAAATAAAATAAAAAGGACTGTCGTTTTTACGGCAGTCCTTTCAGGAAATTCAAACATAACAAAATCGGCGCAATTAAGCTCTCTCAACTAAACCGGATTTCAGGCAGGATGTACATACATACATTTTCTTGGCTGCTCCGTTTACCTTAACCTTTACAGATTTTACGTTGCATTTCCACATTTTATTTGATCTTCTATGAGAGTGGCTCACCGCGTTGCCGAAATGAGCGCCCTTCTGACAAATAGCACACTTAGCCATCATTGCACCTCCTTCAATAAATTTGGTCAAGCCGATACCCTTGACCCAGAACATTAGATATCATACCAGATATCGGCGGGAATTGCAAGGGAAAAATTAAAGATATTCAAATTTGCTGCAACCGTTCAGCCATGCAGAAAAAGAAGCTGAACGGTTACAATTTTAATAAAAACTGAAAATTCTTCTTTAAAATTTCCCGGCGAGCGGTTATAATACTAACAAGTATGTGATTCCAGCGCAGGCTTCCCGGGCAGACAGGCGCGGGGCAGAAGCCGGCGCTGATCCCGGTTTTCACAGAATATCATACAGGGAGGAAAGAATATGAAGTGTCGAATCTACAATAAATTAGGTGAAATCCTTATTGATACAGAAGTGATCGCCCGGTACGCGGGTTCTGTAGCGGTCGAATGTTTCGGGATTGTAGGTATGGCGGCAGTCAGCATGAAGGACGGACTGGTAAAGCTTCTGAAGAAAGACAGCCTGACCCATGGCGTGAATGTAACGGTGGACAACAACCGGATCACCATAGATTTTCATGTGATCGTGGTTTACGGCGTCAGCATTTCCGCGGTGGCTGATAACCTGATTGAGAATGTCAAGTATAAAGTAGAAGAATTTACAGGCGCGCCGGTAGATAAAATCAATATCTATGTAGAAGGCGTGCGGGTGATAGATTAGTTTTAAGGAGGATATAGGACAGTGGCTGTCAAGAAGATTGATGCAGATCTGCTGAAGCGGATGTTTTTGTCTGCGGCGAAGAATCTGGAGCTGAATAAAGATTGGATTAACGAGCTGAATGTATTTCCGGTGCCGGACGGAGATACAGGGACAAACATGACGATGACCATCATGTCGGCCGCCAGGGAGGTACAGGCGATCGAAAGCCCGACGATGGCCGGCCTGGCAAAGGCTATCTCATCCGGTTCCCTCAGAGGAGCCAGAGGAAACTCCGGCGTAATCCTGTCCCAGCTGCTGCGGGGCTTTACAAAAGAAATCAAAAACGTGGAAGAGATCAACGGGGGCATACTGGCCGCCGCTTTTCAGCGGGCGGCGGAAACTGCTTACAAAGCAGTAATGAAGCCGAAGGAAGGCACCATCCTGACTGTGGCGAAGGGAATGGCCGAAAAGGCGGCCCAGCTGGCGGAGCAGACTGAGGATCTGGAGGAAATGTTTCTCCAGATTATTGAAGAAGGCGACCGGGTTCTGGAGAGAACGCCGGAGCTTCTTCCGGTGCTGAAAGAGGCGGGCGTAGTGGATTCCGGCGGACAGGGCCTGATGCAGGCGCTCAAGGGAGCCTACAGCTGCCTGACCGGCAAGGAGATCCAGATTTCCTTTGAGGAGGGGGGACAGACCTCCGGCGCCGGAACCCGGCAGGCGGAGCAGACGGAAGCGGCGGATATTAAATTCGGCTACTGTACAGAATTTATTATTAATATAGAGAAACATTATGATGGCGCGGAGGAGCAGAAGCTGAAGGATTATCTGGAATCCATCGGCGATTCGATCGTTCTGGTGTCAGATGAGGATATTGTGAAGATCCATGTCCATACCAATGACCCCGGCCTGGCGATCCAGAAGGCGCTGACCTACGGATCTTTGTCCCGGATTAAGATTGACAACATGCGGGAGGAACACCAGGAGAAGCTGATCAAGGACGCCCAGCGGCTGGCTGAAGAGCAGAAACAGGCTGCCGGCCCCAGAAAGCCTTATGGCTTTATTTCCGTATCCATCGGAGAGGGAATGGACGACATTTTCCGCGATCTGGGCGTAGACTGCCTGATTTCCGGCGGACAGACCATGAATCCCAGCACAGAGGATATGCTGAACGCCATCAGCCAGGTAAATGCGGATACCATTTTTATCCTGCCCAATAACAAAAATATCATTCTGGCGGCCCAGCAGGCAAAGACGCTGACAGAGGACAAGGAGATTATCGTGGTTCCCACCAAGACGGTTCCCCAGGGAATTTCCGCCGTCATAGCCTTTGCGCCGGACAGAAGCCCGGAGGAAAACGCGCAGGCTATGGAGGAAGAGCTGGAGCTGGTGAAGACGGGCCAGGTTACTTATGCGGTGCGCAATACTTTCGTGGACGGCAAGGAAATCCATGAGGGCGATATTATGGGCATTGATGACCATACGATTGCCGCTGTGGGCACCAGCATCGAGCGGACAGCTCTGGAACTGCTGGAGGCGATGGTGGATGAGGACGCGGAGCTGATCACCATTTATTACGGCAGCGATATCAGCGAGGAGGATGCCCAGGCGCTTTATGAGAAGGCCCAGGAAAAATATCCTGACTGCGATATGGAGCTGCATAACGGCGGACAGCCGATTTATTACTATATCATTTCCGTAGAATAAAAAAATCCTGCGGGCGTTTTTGCGGTTTGCGGGAAATCCCGTTTTCCGCCGAATCAGGCGGCAGCCGCAGCAAGGAGGAAACAGGGGATGAGCAGTCCTTCGGTGACGGCGCTGAAGGGAATCGGCGAGAAAACCGCCGCCCTTTTCGCAAAACTGAATATCGGGACGCTGGAGGATCTGGTACAGTACTATCCCCGGACATATGAGCGTTTTGATCCTCCTGTGGCTGCCGGCCAGCTGGAGGAAGGAAGGGTGCAGGCCGCCATGCTTCAGGTCGGCGCAAACGTATCCGTGACCCGGGTAAAGCATCTGCAGATTATCCGGGCCTCCGGCCGGGACGTGACCGGGACGGTTGGGCTGAGCTGGTTCAATATGCCTTACCTGAAAAATACCCTGAAGCCGGGAAGCGTATATGTGTTCCGGGGAAGGGTTTCCCGCGGCAGAGGCGGCCTGTCCATGGAACAGCCGCTGCTGTACACGCCGGAGAACTACGGGGCCATTCAGGGCCGTCTCCACCCTGTATACAGCCTGACAAAGGGGCTGACGTCAAAAACGGTCTCCCAGGCGGTGGAACAGGCGCTGGAGCAGATGCCGGAGAGAAAGGAGCTTCTGCCGGACTGGATCCGGAAGGAATACCAGCTGGCAGAGGAAAATTTTGCCGTCAGGCAGATTCATTTTCCAGATGATGAAAACCAGCTGCGCCTGGCCAGGAGGCGGCTGGTTTTTGACGAGTTTTTCCTTTTTATCCTGCAGGTACAGCGGCTGCGGGAAAGACGGGAGAAAAAACAAAATCCCTTTTCGCTGGCCGGCAGCAAATACATAGAGCAGGTGCTGGCCCGGCTGCCTTATCAGCTGACCGGCGCCCAGCGGCGGGCGCTGAATGAGGTGACTGCCGATATGGAGGGTGAGGGGCTGATGAACCGGCTGATCCAGGGAGACGTGGGATCAGGAAAAACCATTATCGCCTTTCTGGCTTTGCTGAAAGCGGCGGAGCATGGGTGCCAGGGAGCTATTATGGCGCCCACTGAGGTGCTGGCCCGGCAGCATTACGAGGGGTTTACCGCGCTGATCCGGGAGAATGGCCTTCCGGTACGGACCGAGCTGCTGACCGGCTCCATGACCGCGAAGGAAAAGCGTCAGGCCTGTGAGCGGATCCGGAATCATGAGGCGGATATTATTGTGGGAACCCACGCCCTGATTCAGGAGGGGGTGGATTATCACAGCCTGGCTCTGGTGGTGACGGATGAGCAGCACCGGTTCGGCGTGCGGCAGCGGGAGACGCTGTCCCAAAAGGGGCGGCAGGAAGAAGGGCGCCAGGAGCCCCATACCCTGGTGATGAGCGCTACCCCCATTCCCCGTACCCTGGCCATTATTCTGTACGGCGATCTGGATATCTCCGTCATTGACGAGATGCCGGCCAGCCGCCTTCCGGTGAAAAACTGTGTGGTGGGGCCAGATAAGCTGGCTGCGGTATATCAGTTTGTAAAGAAGCAGACAGACCTGAGCCGCCAGGCTTATGTGATCTGTCCGATGGTGGAGGAAAGCGAAGCCATTGAGGGAGAAAATGTAAACGATTATGTCGGGACAGTCCGCAGCTATCTGCCGGATACGGTGACGGTGGCCTGCCTTCATGGAAAGATGAAAGCAAAGGAAAAGAACCGGCTGATGGAAGAGTTTGCCGAAGGGAAAATCCAGGTGCTGGTATCTACTACTGTGGTGGAGGTGGGAGTGAACGTGCCGAACGCCACGGTCATAGTAATCGAAAATGCCGAACGGTTCGGGCTGGCTCAGCTCCATCAGCTGCGGGGCCGGGTCGGGCGGGGAAAGGCGCAGTCCTATTGTATTTTTATCAACCGGTCTGACAGCCGGAACAGCCAGAAACGGCTGGAAATCCTGAACCACTCCAACGATGGCTTTTATATCGCCTCTGAGGATCTGAAGCTGCGGGGGCCGGGAGATTTCTTTGGCGTGCGTCAGAGCGGCCTGATGGAATTTGAGCTGGGAGACATTTTTACAGATGCGAATGTGCTCAGGGACGCTTCTGCCGCAGCGGCAGCTCTCCATGCCAGAGATCCGGAGCTGGAGCAGCCGGAACACGGGGAGCTGCGCAGGTTTCTGGAACGGCACAGCGACAGAGATTTTCAGAATATCAGCTTATAGAGGAGAAATGCAATGGAAAACAGCTATCGTTATTTCTGCAATAAGGCGTGTAAATATTTCCCATGCCATAAGGGGATGGAGGGAAAGGATTTTAACTGCCTGTTCTGCTATTGTCCGATGAACAGCCTGGAGAAATGTCTGGGTACGCCCCGGTTTGTGAAAACAAAGGACGGGAAAATCATTAAGGACTGCACCGGGTGCAGTTATCCCCATGTGCCGGAGCATTATGACGCGATTATGGAATTTCTGAAAAAAAATCCCCCTTCTCAGATCAGGAAAACCGAATGAGGGCTGCCCCTTCTGCATATACTGTAACAGCATATGTGGAAGGGGTTTTTTTATGGAGTCATTCAATGTTTATAAAGATATTCAGCAGAGAACGGGGGGAGAGATTTACATCGGGGTAGTGGGCCCGGTGCGTACCGGGAAGTCGACCTTTATCAAGCGGTTTATGAACCTGATGGTGCTGCCCAATATCGAGGATGTTCACAGCCGGGAACGAACCAGGGATGAGCTGCCGCAAAGCGCCGGCGGGAAGACGATTATGACTACAGAACCGAAGTTTATCCCCAAGGAAGCGGCGCGCATCGCCATCGGGCCTGACGCGGAGGTGAACCTGAGGCTGATCGACTGTGTGGGATATATGGTGGAGGGGGCTGCCGGCCATATCGAGAATGAGGAGGAGCGGCTGGTGAAAACGCCCTGGTTCGATTATGAGATTCCGTTCACACAGGCTGCGGAAATCGGCACAAAAAAGGTAATCAGCGACCATTCCACCATAGGAGTAGTGGTTACTACAGACGGAAGCTTTACAGGAATTTTGCGGGAGGCCTATGAAAAAGCGGAAGAACGGACAGTACAGGAGCTGAAAAGGCTGGGGAAACCGTTTGTGGTTCTGCTTAATTCCAGCCGCCCTTATTCTGAGGAGACAGGAAAGCTGGCCGGGGAGCTGTCCCGGCGGTATCAGGTTTCGGTTCTGCCGGTAAACTGTGAGCAGCTGAAAAAGGAAGATATCTGCCATATTATGGAAGAGGTGCTGATGGAATTTCCGGTCACTCAGGTGGATTTCCATATTCCCAAATGGATGGAGATCCTGCCGCCTGCCCATTGGCTGAAAGGGAAGGTGATGGATCTGGCCAGGGGAATCCTGGAAAAGATTACATATATGAAGGACGCGGGGCCGGAAAATATGGCGTCGGATCTGGAGGAGGTGTCTGCCCTGAAGCTGGATCGGAAAGATCTGTCCAGGGGCATTGTGTCTGTGGGCGTGGAGGTGAGGCCCACTCTCTATTACCAGATTATTTCAGAATATACCGGCATTCCCGTGACCGGGGAGTATCAGCTGATGAAAACGCTGAAAGATTTTTCCCGGCTGCGGGACTCCTATTCCCGGGTGGAAAATGCCCTGGAGGCAGTCAGGTATAAGGGATACGGGGTGGTGATCCCGGAACGGGATGAGATCATTCTGGATGAGCCGTCGGTGATCAGGCATGGAAATAAATATGGGGTGAAAATGCGGGCGGAAGCGCCTTCTATCCATATGATGAAATCAGTGATCGAGACGGAGATTGCCCCCATCGTGGGAAGCGAGCAGCAGGCGCAGGATCTGCTCCAGTATATCCGGGGCCAGGCGGCGGTGGAAAATGGGATATGGGAGACAAATATCTTCGGAAAATCCATCGAGCAGATCGTAGAGGACGGCATCCAGGCAAAAGTAGCCCAGATGACCGATGAATGCCAGCAGAAGCTGCAGGAGGCGCTGCAAAAGGTAATCAACGACAGCAACGGCGGTATGATCTGTATTATTATTTAACCGGGCAGCTCCCTGATTTGGATGGGCAGAATGGATTGACAGAAAAAAAAGAATCTACTATACTGGCCTTAACGTACCCGGAGCCGGAACAGCAGGGTGCGGAAATACAAATGAATACTGAAAAACACAAAAAGGAGGAGAGCAGAGCGGATTTGCCGCTCTGCGCGGGAGTTATGAAAAAGAGCTATGAGATCGACATGTGCCATGGGCCGCTGCTGGGAAAGATTCTGCTGTTTGTGCTGCCTTTGGTATTGTCCAACATTCTCCAGCTGCTGTTTAACGCGGCAGACATTGTGGTGGTAGGAAGATATGTGGGCAGCCAGGCGCTGGCGGCTGTGGGTTCTACTTCTTCGCTGATCCAGCTGATTACCAATGTCTTTGTCGGATTATCTGTGGGCGTAAATGTTCTGGCAGCCCGCTATTATGGCAGCAGGGCAGACCGGGATCTGTCAGAGACGGTGCATACAGCCATTGTCATGAGCCTGATCAGCGGCGTGTTCCTGATTTTTGCAGGGATCGGCCTGGCCCGTCCGCTGCTGCAGCTGATGGGATCGCCGGAGGACGTGCTGGGACAGTCGGTTTTATATCTGAGAATATACTTTGCTGGGATGCCGGCATTTATGCTGTATAATTTTGGCAGCGCTATCCTGCGGGCGGCGGGAGATACCAGGCGGCCCCTCTATTATCTGTTTGCTGCCGGCGTGCTGAATGTAGTTCTGAATCTCTGGTTTGTGATTTCCTTTGGGCTTGGGGTGGCCGGCGTGGCTCTGGCTACCGTGATCTCCCAGTGTGTTTCCGCAGGGCTGGTGCTGCTGTCGCTGGTGAAAAGCTCCGGCGCGATGAAGGTTTCCAGGGCAAAGCTGCGGATCAGCCGGCATAAGGCAGGGCAGATTATCGGTATCGGCCTGCCCGCCGGTGTTCAGAGCGCGATTTTCTCTGTCTCTAACGTGCTGATCCAGTCGGCGGTAAATTCCTTTGGCTCTGTGGCCATGGCCGGCTCCACCAGCTCCAACAACATAGAAGGCTTTGTTTATACAGCCATGAATGCAGTTTATCAGGCCTGTCTCAGCTTTACCAGCCAGAATGTGGGCGGAAAAAAATACAGCCGGATTAATCGGATCCTGGGCACCTGCCTGGGCGTCACCATGACAGTGGGACTGGTTCTGGGCCTGGGAGCCGTGGCCCTGGGGCCTGTGCTGCTGCGGATTTATTCTTCTGATCCGGAGGTGATCGCATACGGGATGCGCCGGCTGCTGGTTGTGTGCAGCCTGTACTGTCTGTGCGGCCTGATGGATACGATGGTGGGCAGCCTGCGGGGGATGGGATATTCCATTATTCCTATGATCGCTTCTCTGACAGGCTCCTGCGGACTGCGGGTGCTGTGGGTTTATACGGTATTCGCAGTGGATCGTTCCTGGGATATTCTCTTTTTGTCCTACCCGGTGTCATGGGTAGTGACGACCATATGTCATGTGGTTTATTTTATCATTGTCAGGAAAAAACTGCCGCGGGAGGACGGGCCGGAGGAGTATGCCGGTGAAATGGCCGCAGCGGCGGAAAAGGTCAGGTGAAAAGGTTGAAAATAGGATTTTTGATTCTGTGCCATACAGACCCGGTTCATATCGGCAGGCTGGCCAGGCGGCTGACCGCCGCAAAGTCCTTCTGTGTCTGGATCCATGTGGACAGTAAGGCGGATGAAGGGCCTTTTCGACAGGCGGTCTCCGGCCTGCCCAGAACCGCCTTTGCGCAAAAGCGGGAGGATTGCCGCTGGGGCCGCTTCGGGACGGTACGGGCAGAACTGGAGCTGATGCGCCAGGGTCTTCAGGCCGGCTGCGACCGGCTGGTATTGCTTCAGGGGCTGGACTATCCGCTCCGGCCAAACGGGCAGATAGAGGATTTTTTCCTGGCTCATCAGAATACAGAGTATATTCGTGCGTGCCGGATCGCAGACTCGAAGGATCGTTATCATTATGAGAAGTGCCGCAGATACTGGATGCTGAACGACAGCCTGCCGGCAAAGGTATGGAACCGGATAAATGACAGCCATCCTCTTTTTCTGCGCTCTGGCGTTTACCGGGAGAAGGGACAGGCC
>CALWQE010000221.1 GCA_944383605.1 uncultured Lachnospiraceae bacterium | reverse complement strand
GCCGTGGCGTTGGCATTGCAGTTGTGTTCCAGATAGGCCTCCAGCGTCTCGCACAGATCCCCCTCCTGCATCTGATCGGCCTCAATCAGCCGGCCAATTTTACTCTCCATATATTCGTCCAGAAACTTCCCGTTGGAAATCTGGGCGATCAGGGAATAGATTCCCAGTTCCTCATAAAAATAAACCTTTTCCTCCTGATTCAGAATGCCGGAAATCGCCAGAGCATTCTTCGCCTCCTGCCAGCTCTTCTTAAAATCCTCTATGTACTCATAACCGGTGCCGATGCCCGCCTTCATGGAAATGCCGCAGCTGCTCTCCCCGCGGCGTATCACCTTCATCAGAATGGTGGCCAGCAGATCCCGGCTGAACAGCCCTGCCGGGAGGAGGATTACCACTGAGTCCGCCTGAGACAGGATCATTAAATTGCCTGCGCCGTAGGAATGGAACTCTGTCTTGACATACTTTTTCATCTGTTCCTGGATCTCCATCAGAGATCCCGTTTCTCCGTCCCGCTCCCGCATCCGCACCACAATCACCTGCTGACGCCCGGAAAGACTTACTCCCAGATAACCGGCCTGCTTCATAATTTCATCAATCTGCAGATGGTCGGAGTAGAGAATATCCGAAAGAACCCGTTCACGGGAATTGGCATGGATCTCCTCCTCCACCAAAGCCCGGCAGACGATCTGAGACAAATCGATCAAATGGAGGCTGACCGACAGCTCATACAAAGGCAGCTCGATTTCATTGCAATAGTCGATCACCCGCTGAGAGATCTGGCCTTCATTAATGACAAAAGCCGTAATATTTTTCACCGACATCACCCGAATCATGTCGATAATCTTATCATCATGATCTGTCAGGCTGGCATTGGTGACAATCACCAGCTCCTCCCCGTGAATCAGCTCTGCCAGATTAAAATCCTCAGTCAGGCACTGGGTGCTGTCTGCGAAATAAATCCTGCGGATATTCCGATAAAGCCCCGCCTCGCCGGCCATCAGCCGCATTCCGTCCCGTATCTGCTCCATCCCCATTAAGTCCTCACAATTCATGCCCGATCACCTTTCTCTGCGCTTGTTTTCGGCTGCTGCTTCCGCTATTCATTATATACAGGACTTTTCTGTTCCGTCAAGAAACTTTCAGGACTGTCCTCTGTTATCCAGGCGGTTTTAGCGAATCATTCCTGACGATAATGATTCATATCGTCAAATTCCGCATAAACCAGATCTTCCTGACGAAACGCAAAAACCGGTTTTTCTTCCCTTAGGTTCCGGAAAACGGCTTCCAGCCTTTCCATCTCCTCTCTGCTGCAGACACCCGGCCTGTAATAAGCCAGGGTGATGTGGGGCGTCATGGGATAATGGAGGGGACAGATTTCCTCAAAAGCCTCGTACAGCTCCATCAGCCGCCGGCAGTCCTCCTCTGTACAAGGATCCAGCCCCAGCACAACGCTGGTATTCACCATATTAAACAAACAGACAGCCTGCATCCGGATCTCCCACAGCTCCTCCGTTACAGCAGACAGCAGCTCCTTCGCCTTCCCGGCCGTTGCCTGGATTTCCGCCTCTGATATTCTGCCCGGCGGCCCGCTTTTCAGATCATGAAGTGTCATATGAAAGGTGTCTTCTGTCAGCCTGTCCGCCAGTATATCAGAGCAGGCAGCATACAGATCATCCTGCATCCGAATCAGGCATCTTCTCCCCTCCTCCTGCTTCTGATTCAGCAAAAAGATCATAGTATTCCCCATATAGGGCAGCATACGCCCATCCCTGTCCACCTTATCCGGCAGGCTGCCGCCGGTGTGGAACCGCCCCTCCTCATCCAGATAAATGCTGTTGAAAGCGAAGGGATACACTCTGTTTTTAAATTGCTCTAATCCTTCCATCCCACACCTCACAATCCGCTCCGTCCCGCCAGCAGTTCTAATGTCCGCCTGTCTGCCTCTCCGCGGAAAAATTTATCCAGCACAGCGGAAAATACCGGAATCGACGGATCAGCCTCCCGAAACAAAGTCATACAGGACCTCAGTTTCATATTGTCCGGCACGCCCATCACCACCGCCGCGTCGTCGGAGTCTGCCTGAAGCACTGCCTGAGAGATTTGAATCAGCCGCTCCCGCAACACCGGGTCATTCAGATAGTCCCTCGCTTCCTGTATGCCGGAAATGCCGTAATATTCCGCCATGCCGCTGCGTCCCAGCCCTTTCAGCTGGGGAAAAATATACCACATCCAGTGGCTGGATTTTCTGCCCCGCTTCATTTCCGCCAGGGCTGTCTCGTAGCTGTCTTTCTGCGCCTCATGAAACCTCGTTAAATCTGACATATTATTTTACCTCCTGTAATAAGTAATTCCGCCGTACTCCATTGCCGCCGGATAAAAATTACTCAGGAAATCATATTCTTCCCGAAACAGATCAATACAGTCCCGTTCCTGCTCATAATACCCCACAGCCTTCTTCTCAGCCTCCTTTTTATCCCGGCCTGCCGGTCAGACACACAGCCAGGCCACCTCATGGGCCTCAAACCGCCGGGGCAGTGTCATATTCCCCAGCATTCTGCGGATCACCGGCTCCGGCACCTGCTCTGTCCGCTCCCGGTTCCTCCTCAGTTCTTCCTCCCATCCTGTCTCCAGAAACACAATGCGGACAGAGGCATGATAATCTGTAAACAGCCCCACCTGCTTTTCCCGGATCACAGGCGTCAGGCAGGTGGCATTCCAGATGAAGGGAATCTTTCTGCGCAGATATCCCCTGGCCATCTCCCTGGCTCTGCTGATGACAGGCCCCTGGGCTTCTGTATGGGAAACGCCCATCTCCCTGCGCAGCTGATCCAGGGAGATGACCGGACGGTCCTGCCCGTTTTCCCTGATCCAGGTATCCTTCCCGGTGCCCGGCAGGCCTGACATCAGAATCACCTGCCCCCAGGTATCATCATACAGGGGCTGCCCCGGCGCCATCCGTCCGCCGGACAGATACCGGTACGCCCCATAAGCCGTGGGAAAGGGAAACGGCCCCTTCAGGCAGCCGGCCTCCTCCGCCTGAGCAGCGCACAGCTCTATCAGTTCCAGAGAATCCGCCGCAGACGATGTCTGCCGCCCTGTCACATCCGCCCGGACCAGCAGGCAGAGCAGCTCCACAGAAAAATCCGAAGCCAGCTCCCCCTCTGCGGCGATCTGCAGGACGCGCCGCTCAGGGGAGGGCTGGTCCAGGATATGCAGAGGCGCCGAATGATGCCGGATCAGCGCGCATATGGTTTCCCGGAATATCTGTTTTTCCTCTGTCCCGCACAGTCCCCAGTCCAGCCAGAGCAGTTCTCTGGCCATCCTGGCGCCTGCGGCCGTATGGCCGGGCGATGTCCATATGCCCTCCTCCTGCCTGGTACAGGGAATCTTTCCGATATCATGGAGGAGGGCCGCCAGAAATACCTCCTCCTGCTTCCGCCGCTCCAGCAGCCGATAGGCTTCCAGAGAGGTCAGACATTCACAGACCATGCGGGTGTGGGTCCATACATCCCCTTCCCCATGCCATGCCGGGTTCTGCATCGTCTGCTTCATCCGGCAGATCAGGGGAGACAGGGAAGAATGCTCGATCTCCCTCCAGGGAATCCTCCATTCCGGGCCTTCCGGAACCATGTTTTGCAGCAGCTCCTCTTTTTTCATTTCTACATACCTACTCCTCAAACAGCTGTTCCACCGGCACCGCCAGCTGATTCGGCACAATCGGCCTGTCCAGCCAGTGGGTTTCCGATATGTCCACACATTGCAGGAAGGATGCCCGGACATACTTCAGCCGGAGAACCACCTGCCCATTCTCCTCAACTTTCAGATACAGCCCTTCCATGTCCATGGAGGGATCGGTTTCCCGGCACTGCCGGTCCGGATCCAGGCCCATTTTCTCCGCTGTCCGGCGCAGCCGCCGGATATGCTCCGGACTGATATACCGGGAAGGGCCCAGCAGCGCCAGCAGCTGCTTTCGGCTGGTAAATACCCCCTGGGCCAGCACAGGGACCGATACCACCGGCAGCCGGTCCGTCAGCTTTCTCCTGGAAGGGGTATCCAGAAAAACCTCCCGCTCCCGGTCGAAAATATCAAATTCCAGAAAATAATGGGGCAGGGCGTCATAAAACACCGTATGCTTTCCATACATCCATTCCCCATACATAATATACCGGCTTCCCAGCACCCGGTAAAAGCTGTCCCTGTGTGCGCCGGCCCACTGTTTCATCAGATCAAAATGCCGCTCCCGGTATCCTCCGGTCAGATAATGGCCCCGGCTCTGAAGCAGCAGCTTCCCCTCCGCCGAAAATGACAAAGCGGAGTTGGCCCCGTCGCATTTTTCCTCCACAGCCAGATGCCGTCCGGCGATCTGGGAAAAAGGGATCTGAGACAGATCCTCATCCCCCGGCTGAAGCCGCGAGCCCTCCAGATGAGGCGTCCGGGGATACTTTCTGATACTGAACTGACTGTCCATCCTCTCCTCCTATCTTCCAGGTCCGCCCTCAGTTCCCGGTGCGGGATCCGGGCCGGCTTCAGCCGGCGCCGCGCATGTCCCGGTCATAAACAGATGGCCCGGCACGCCGTCGAAATGAAGCCTGACGCACCCGGCGGCCTGAAACAATTCTGTCAGCCTCTGCTTCGTCAGCAGATGGATATGTTCCGGATTGCTGTCCGGCTTTGAAGGCACCGTCACCACCACGTATTTTCTGGCTGTATCCACTGCCGCCTTTACCGCCTGCTCCACATCCGGGATATGCTCCAGAACCTCCAGCAGCGTCACCACATCCACAGATTTCTCCGGCAGCGGCCGGCGGCAGATATCCTCCTGGGATACATGGAGACAGCTGATCCCGCCCCGGCTGAGATCCCGCAGAAATTCCGCCCTCCGGGGCAGGATATCCACCGCCGTCACCTCCGTCCAGGGGAAACTGTCCAGAAATGGAAAAAGAAACACGCCTCTTCCGCTTCCCACATCCAGCAGGCTGTCAAAGGCCACCGACCGCAGAAAACCCAGCACCCGCCGGACCCGGGGCATCTCGCTGTGGCTCTTCTTAAACGCATACAGCTTTACCCCTGCCCTGCGCCCCTCCTCCAGGATCTCTTCCACCTCTTCTTCCGACAGCTCCTCCAGCCTTTTTCTAATCAGCTCTTCACAGCTGAAAGACAGGCTGCCTGTCCGCTCCGCCATTCCCCGGAGCCATGCGGCGGCCAGCCGGTTATAATATCGCATATCCATGTCAAACCGCCCCCGGCTTCCGGCAGCGGATATATTTGCTCTCCCACGCAGGATCTTCACAGCTGCCCTCATCTGTGATCACACATCCGCGGCCCAGATCATCCGCCAGCTCCAGAATGATATTTTTCAGCTCCAGATTTTTCTTCCACTTCTCTTCAATGGCGTCACAGCCCAGCCATGCTCCCAGGATATTGCCGGTGACCGCTCCCGTAGAATCGCTGTCTCCGCTGTGATTGACAGCGGCGATGATTCCCTCGGAGAAGTCTTCTGAATATCGAAGGCTGGCATAAACCGCGATCGCCAGGGCTTCCTCACCTGTCCATCCCTCTCCCAGTTCCCGGATATTCTCCTGGTCGGGCCGGCCGCTTTCCGCCAGCGAGACCGCCCGGCCGATCAGATTTTCCAGCAGCGGCACGCCGCCGAACAGCTCCTGAGCCGTCTCCATGGCATCCTCCACAGCGTCCCGGAGCGTATCTCCCCGCCGACAGCCCCC
>CALWQE010000220.1 GCA_944383605.1 uncultured Lachnospiraceae bacterium | reverse complement strand
TGGATTTTTATCTCTACCCCGCTGATTTACCTGGCTTTGTCTGCCATCGGACTGGTCGGAAAGTTTGCGGGCTGGCTCCAGGGGCTGTACCGGGCGGCGGCAAAAAAAGAGGCGCTGCCGGATGACTTCTGGCATCATATCCTGTTCGGCCTGGTGCTGGTGATTCCTCTGGCCTATGTGGTGCTGCGCAAGCCCACCCTGTATAACGGATGGCGGCATTTTTACTTTCTCTACGCAATCATTATGATTTACGCTATGGAGGGGGCGCTGCTGCTGTGGCGGTCAGGAAAAGCGGGCAGGGCCCGCAGCTGGCGCCGGGGAATCAGCGGCGGGGCGATTGCCTGCGGCATGGGGCTGACGCTGGTCTGGATGATCATAAACCATCCTTACGAATATATGTATTTTAACCCGCTGGTCCGTCAGTACGCCCTCTATAATTTTGAGCAGGATTACTGGGCGGTGTCAGAGATGGACATGTTCCAGTATATCTGTGACCATGATGACAGAGAAGAGATTAAGGTCTGGTGTACGGCCAGCGATTTTCATAAATCGGTGCTGATGCTGTCAGAGGCGGACAGGCAGCGGCTGGTCTATGCGGCTTCGCCGATGGAGGCGGACTATGCTGTGTGCCGGGATCTGATCAAAACCAGCGTCGAGCAGATGGAACGGCAGTTTGCTTTTCAGGAAATCTATACCGCAGAGGTAGACGGGCGTACCATCAATTCTGTTTTCGTAAGAAGGGACAGGCTGGGAGCGGAAAGCACCATTGCCTGGACCAGAGAAGGGCTGTCCCGGAGCGCGGCGGGCGTTTCCTGGAGCCTGGAAGAGGCGGATGGAGAGACGGCTCTGGTGTCTGACCTGGGAGCGGCGGCTGAGCTGACCTGGGTATCTGTCCGGGGAGACAGCCAGGATTATCTGCGGGGAATCCGGCTGGAGGTTTCCGCAGATGGGGAAAGCTGGACGGAGGCCAGGCCTGCGGAGCGGACAGAGGATTATATTCTGTATAATAAAAAAGCGGTTTTTCAGTGCGAGGGAGCTGTCCGGTACCTCCGGCTGACCCATGAGGAGGGGCTGTCGCGGCCGGAAGATGGCCAGCTGGTGCTGGAGGCGGAGCTGTTTTTACCTATTGACAGCCAGACAGAGCTGTCTGTGCCCCAGTCTCAGATGATCGAGCGGGTGTCCGGCCATCAGAATCCGGTCGCTTCTGCCAATGCCATCGACGGCAACCTGCTGACCAGATGGCAGACAGATGAAGTGCAGAAGGAGGGAATCGCCTTTGATATCGTCCTGAAGGAAGTACATTCCCTGTCCGGTATCCGCCTGGATACCGGTGAAGCAGCCAATGAGTATCCCAGAAAGCTGCGGATCTTTGTGACGGAGGATGAGGCCAGCTGGACAGAGGTACAGGCAGAGACGGCGGATCATATGCTGTTTACCTTCCCCCAGACAAATGTAAAGATGATTCGGCTGCTGACCGGGAACATGGACGGGATGGACGTGCAGGATCGATGGTCAATTTATGAAATTACCCTGATGCAGCCGGAGTGACAGGCAGGCGGGAGGAAACTTGCCTCTATACATCAGGAGCGGAAATGTGATATAATACACCAGTACAGGAGAATGGGAAGAGACGGAATCTAACAGGAAGGAATAAGAGAAGCTTGAACAAAAAACGGATGAGAATAGGGAAACCCAAACGATCTACAGTGATTGTGCTGCTGTTTTTTCTGGCCTTTTTCATATATGGCTGCCTGGTCTTTGACGACTATGGCATTTCTGTGGATGAAATGACCCAGAGAGGGCACAGCCTGATTAATTATAAGTTTCTGGTGCCCTCGGTGGCGGATATTAAGACATTTGCGGCAGATTTTCCATCCATGGGGAACCTGCAGGATAACCAGTCCTTTTACGGCGTGGCCATTCAGCTGCCGCTGGTGCTGGCGGAGCATCTGACCGGGTTTACCATGCCG
Source organism: uncultured Lachnospiraceae bacterium (assembly GCA_944383605.1). Lineage (GTDB taxonomy): Bacteria > Bacillota > Clostridia > Lachnospirales > Lachnospiraceae > Paralachnospira_A. The sequence continues at coordinate 3,457 of CALWQE010000220.1, read as the reverse complement.
TTTAAGACCATATTTCTGATGCGGCATTTTTATACCTTCCTGCTCTTCTTTCTTTCGGCGGTCTGCTTTTACCGGTGCTGCCGCCTGTTTACGGAAAACCGGTATCTGGCCCTTCTGGGAACAGCGGTTTATATTCTGAACCCCCGTACCCTGGCAGATTCCTTTTACAATATTAAGGATCTGGTAGGGCTTTCTCTGTGTATGATAACCATTTATTTTGGGTGTAAAATGCTGCGGGAGATGAAGCAGCGGCATCTGGCGGCCTTTGCCTTTTTCGGCGCGCTGGGTACCAATTCCAGAATCGTGCTGGCGGTAGTGATCGCGGCCTTTCTGCTGGCGGCTTTCTTCCAGGGAATCGGGCAGGTAGAATGGAAAAAACGGTTTTTCCTCTGCCTGGAGGCGGGGATACTCAGCCTGGCTTTCTATTTTGCCATGACGCCGGGGATCTGGGCAAATACGCTGCAGAATGTCCAGGAGACGATCGAGACGTTTTCCAATTATACGGATATGCCGGGTACCAGCGTCTATAATGGCAGTACTGTAACCGGGAATGATCTGTCCAGAACCTATATCTTCGTCTGGATGGCCATCACCATCCCGGTGATTTACCTGTTTTATTCCGCGGCGGGGATGGTGCAGAGCCTGTGGAGGATGGTCAGTCTGAAGGTGAAAAAACAGCAGTGGGGCTGGGTGCAGTATGTCTGGCTGGCGCTCTTTCTGACCATGGCGGTTCCATTCGGCTATGTGCTGCTGATTAAGCCGGTGGTATATAACGGCTGGCGGCATTTTTATTTCCTCTATTCGGTGATTGCCCTGGGCGTTTTCTTTGGCCTGCTGGCCTGGGAAGAACGAAACAGCGGCAGGAAAAAGCTGGTCTGGGCCGGCAGGGGACTGCTGGCAGCAGGCGTGATCGGGGTGATCGGCTGGATTGGGGCCAACCATCCTTATGAATATGTATTTTTTAATATTTTTGCCAGAAATAACGTGGAAAACAATTATGACCGGGACTACTGGGGGATGTCCACCTGGCAGGCGCTCCAGTATATCTGTGAGACAGATGACAGCCCGGAGCTGAATATATATACCTACAACGGTTTTTCCAAACTGTTCCTGTCAGATGAGGACTGGGACAGGGTGTATTTCGTGGAAAATATGGAGGATGCGGATTATATAATAGAAAATTATCAGAAAGGGGCGGATACGGGCCTCTATGAGCAGTATTATTATTATGACCGTATCCACGATTTTACGGTAGACAGCTTTCCTGTCTGCACCATTTATAAGAGAGCCTATGAGAAATATTATTCCGGCAGCATGTATCAGGAAAAGGAAAGCGGCCTGCTGCGCTATCCGGTCAACGGCCGGGAGGTGGCGTGGAGCCAGGAAACAGATGGAGAACAGCTGATTTATACCGGCGAATACCGGGAAGCCATGGCCGCCGATGCCCTGTATGTGGATACCTCCTGGGAAGCCAGCGCGGCAAAGATGGAGATATGGCTGTCGGAGGACGGCCAGGAGTGGCTCTGCGTGAATGACATAGAGGGAAGCCGGCTGGGCCAGTACGCCCTCCAGGCTCGTCTGCCGGAGACGGTGAATGTGCGGTATATCCGCATCTGCCAGGAGAAGCCGGAGACTGCTGCCGGCCAGGAGGAGGAAAAATATGCCGCTCTTCATGTGGAGCTGTACCGTGATCTGGAGGAACCGGTCTCTGTACCGGAACCCCTGTCTCCTATCGAGCGGGCGGCGGGACATGAGAACCCGGTGCTTTCTGCCGACGCCCTGGACGGAGATCCCTATACCAGATGGGAGACGGAGCATAACCAGCAGGCCAATCAGGTTTATGATATATTCCTCAGCGAAACCTGTCAGATCGCCGGGCTTCGGCTGGAGTACGGCGTAGACGGCGAGGACTATCCCCGGAAGCTGCGGGTCTTTCTGTCGGAGGATAATGTGGAATGGACAGAGATGGAAGTGTACACGGAGGACAATATAGAATATTATTTTGAAAATACATCCTGCCGGTATATCAGGCTGATCACCGGCGATCCGGGAGAGGAGCTGGACTGCAAGTGGGCGATCGCGGAGCTGGAGCTGCTTTCCGGCGCCAGGCAGGAATGATGGAGGAGAGCAAGGATGGAACAGATGCTGAGTATCGTGATTCCTGTACTGAATGAGCAGGATTCTCTGAAACTGTTGTATGAAAAAATTATGGAGCAGGTGAAGGATCGCTATCTGTATGAGATTCTCTTTATTGACGACGGCTCCACCGATCAGTCGGCCCAAATTGTAAGGGAACTGCGGGAGGCAGATAAAAATGTCCACCTGATCGTGTTTCGGAAAAATTTTGGAAAAGCCATGGCGCTGCAGACCGGTTTCCGGAACGCCCAGGGAGATATTATCATTACCATGGACGCGGATTTGCAGGATGATCCCTGCGAGATCCCCCGGTTTGTAGAGAAAATTAACGAGGGCTACGATCTGGTGTCGGGCTGGAAGCAGAACCGCCACGACCCTCTGGAGAAGCGGCTGCCTTCTAAATTGTTTAACCGGGTGACAGAGATACTGTCCGGCGTCCACCTCCATGATTTTAACTGCGGCTTTAAGGCTTACCGGAAAGAGGTAGTGGAAAATATTGATATTTACGGTGAGCTTCACCGTTATATTCCGGTGCTGGCCAACCGGCAGGGGTTCCGGATCACAGAGATCGTGGTTCATCATCATAAGCGGGAGTATGGAAAGTCTAAATATGGCTTCGAGCGGTATCTGAGAGGACTGTTTGATTCCTTTACCGTGGCCTTTCTGGGCCGGTTTTATGACAGGCCCATGTATTTCTTCGGAAAGATCGGCCTGGTGCTGTCGCTTCTGGGCGGCGTCATCTGTCTGTATATGACTTATCTGTGGGCCACCAAGCAGCCCATCGGCACCCGTCCGCTGCTCCAGCTGGGCGTGCTGCTGCTGATCGTGGGGGTACAGATGATTTCCATTGGCTTTATCGGCGATATGATTGTGGACGCCACATATCACAGCCGTTATAATGAAGGACATATAAAGGAAAAGCTGTGATGGAGAAAAAGACAGGTTTAACAGAAAAAATCAGAGGGAAGCGGGTGCTGTTTATTACCACCCACCGGATTGACTATATCCGCAACACACAGGAGATTCAGTTGCTGAAGGAGAATGGCGCTTCGGTTCGCTGCCTTTACGGGAAGGCGGACAACCATATTCTCAGCGCGGTGAAGATCTTCTTTTCCCTTCTTTTTTCTTCCCTCTCTGACGTGGATGTGGTTATGGTCTCCTATATGTGCCAGCTGGTGGTTCCGCTGATGAACTGGAAATTCCGGAAGAAAACGCTGATTGTAGATTTTTTTGTATCCCTTTATGATTCTATGGTCAATGACCGGAAGCTGGTGAAGGCAGGCAGCCTTCCTGCCCGCCTGATTTACCGGCTGGATCTGGG
>CALWQE010000219.1 GCA_944383605.1 uncultured Lachnospiraceae bacterium | reverse complement strand
GCTCCAAGATAAGCAGCCACGTTCGCCTCGTCCAGCTCCAACGCTTTCTGATAATCTGCCAGAGCCTGCGCCAGATGCTCCTCCGTCTCGCCTGAGAAGACGTACGCATTACCACGGCCCGTATAGGCGTCCGCATAATTCGGATCGATTTCAATGGCAGCCGTAAAGGCCACGACAGCCTCCTCATAATTCTGTTCTTCCAGATATTTCATTCCAAGATCATACTGTTCCTGCCATCTCTCCGCTGAATTTTTCCCGCAGGAAACTAAAACAACGGAAAGAATAAATACACTTAATATGCCATATACCATTTTTATCAAACATTTTTTCTTTTCCATAACAGCCACCTGAATTTTAATATTCATTTAGAACTCTGCCTATCAGAGTCCCGTCTGAACCATATTCCTCATTTCTTTCCAGAATACCCTGCGCATTATATTTCCGCGTCGCAGAAGCGCTGAGATTGCCATTGCCGTCATAACGTACCCACCGGATCTGGTTTCCCTGAGAATCATACTGATACCAGTAAGCAGAATCGGCTCCATACTTTTCCTTTATCCTGTTTCCGTCCGTATCATATTTACATTCCAGACGACCTATATTGCCAAATTCATATGTATAATACCAAGTCAATGGATTTCCAAATTCATCATATGTTATGTCCACATAGCCGGTCTGACTGCCAGAAGAATCATAAGCCGCGACGGAAGCCAGCATACCATCCGCGCTGTAGCCAAATTCTATAGAATTAAGGACCTCTCCTGCGCTGGTATATTCTGTCGTTCTGAGTCTGTTTTCCAACAACTCCGCGGAGTCGGAGGAAACTCGATTTCCAGCTATCTCCCGATTTGCTGAATAGTTATTTACCGCCTCCAAAATTCCTTCATAATCATAAACATTTTCTCCTATGTTCCGTCTCAAATCGCTGTCATATTCGACCATATCATAAAACGACACGGACTGTTCTAAATCATAGACCTCATTTAACAGATTTTGATATTCTTCTGCAGAAGAAACCTGTATGCCGTTCCAGTAGTAATCATAAATCGGGTTCCCGTCTGAATCGTATTGAATGTTGGCATTATCTTCCGCTCCATAGTCTCCTTCGCCAAGAGAAATGAACGCTCCATTTTCAATACAGTATATATCGTCATAATACACATCCATTCTTCCGCCTGAGTCCATAAAAAGATTCTTCCCTTCTATGAACGACAAAGAAGATACTGCCTGCTCAATCACACTTCCATCAAAGTACGTACAAATGACTGAGCCGGCCACTCCGGTTCCAAAGTTAATGAACAGTTCCGGCACACTGTCTCCATTAATATTTACCAGCATATAAACATCTAAATAGACGCCCAGATACTCATCATACGTTCTTTCAATGCCTTCCAGATATGTGATATAAGCCTCCTGCCAGCCAGACAAAGGATTTTCTTCTATCCGGGCCGCAATAGACAGGTCTCCCCCTGTCTTATCAAGCCCTTCATTCAAAATCTCCAGCGCGGCATCGTACTCTCCCTGCCAGGAATAAGCGTCCGCAATCCCCAGATAGACTTTGGCAAGCGTATCATCCAGATTCAAAGCCTGCTGATAATCCGCCAGCGCCAACGCGATACTTTCTTCCGATTCCCCAGACAAAAGATACGCCTCCGCGCGATTCAGATAAGCATCTATCTGGTTCGGCTCAATCTCAATGGCAGCCGTAAAGGCCACGATGGCCTCCTCATAATTTTCTTCCAGCAGATACTGTTGGCCCAGATCGTATTGTTCCTGCCATCTCTCCTCTGCGCTTTTGCTGCAGGATAGTAGAATAAAACTTAATAATAAAAAAAACAATATTTTCTGTACGTTTTTCAATAAGTTTTCCTTTCTCACACTACCGGAATAGATTTCATGTAATTAATTATTTTCAATACTATTCTTAAAAATATGACATTCTTCCAATACAAGACCATTCTCTGCATTAAATTCGAAAGTAATTATATCTACATTTTCATCCTCCGTAAAATAAAGTTGCAACTCTGAACCCCAGAATTGATATTTAAGTCCAGACTCAGTTGTACTATTAAGCTGAATGCTATTTTCATTTTTTTCAAGTGCATTTACAATTTCATCTGCATTAGGAAATCCCAGTTTTGTTAATACTTCCGACATGGTATCTTCAGTAAATATGTTACAAATTCCTATATCTGTAGGTATCCTTTCATCCCTTGAAAAGCTAACCGTATAAAAAATAGAAGTAACGTAATCAGCATCATAATCCTGATAAACAGAAATATTCATATCAAATAGTTGCGACCTTCTTCTATGCAACGATCTAGAATCCCCGCCTTCCATAATCACATCCAGCGGATTTCCACTGGCTGTTGCAGAAGGAAAACCATTATTGTTCAATAGTACTTCAGCAGCCTCTATAGTCAACGTATTAATCGGGTTTCCAAAAAAAGTAATTTCCTCTGTATTTAATTTGGGAACTACCTCATTAGCGTTTTTTAATAACAAATCTAATTGCTGCTGTTCAATTTGGTTTTTGTATTCATCTATCTTCCTCTCTGCATTTGTATTTTCTTCACCTTTTTTAAGAATCTCAAGCGCCTCATCATAGTTTTCCTGCTGAATATAGACATCTGCCATACTTAAATATGCTTCTGGAATAGAATTATCAAGTTCCAGCGCCTGACTGTAATCCGCAAGAGCAAGTTCCAGATGGTTTTCCATGTCCTGATATGCGGCATAAGCGTCGCCGCGTCCCACATAAACGACTGCCTGATTTGGATCGATCTCAATCGCACTGGTAAAAGCCACAATGGCCTCCTCATAATTCTGTTCTTCTAAGTAATGCATTCCCAAATCGTACTGCTCCTGCCATTTTTCTTCTGTGGTTTTGCCACAGGCTGAAAATAATAAAACCATGCCAATAAGTATGTAAAAGCCAGCTTTCTTCTTCATGTTCTTCTCCTATTTTTATCAAACTTATAGACAATTGCTAAATCGCTAAACCTATTGATTTTACTGGATTTTCTTACATCTTTTATATAAATTTTCTCTCCACAGGTGGTACAATGAACGCAGCCCAATAACCATTTCACTACCTGCGGAGGAGAAAATATATGCCTGTTACTTATCATTAGCTTTCTCTTAAAGACACCTTTTCAGACTACAACGACATCTTTATACCATTTTGATTTAAAACAACTCCCTTTCTTGTAATTAAAATAATGTTTCTATTAAATTGCCATTTACATCATATTCCCTCCTACCATAAGCGGGATCATCCAAAACCATATTGGTAACTGTATAATTAACAATGTTTGAAAAATCGAAATCGACTTCTTCAGGTACTGTAAAAGTCCATGTTATGCTATCATGTGTATGGCTCATCTCTATTTCTTCTGTAAAATTGTAGTTACTATTTGATACCAAAAAAATTTGTGCAGTTTCATCTATCGGGCAATCTTCTTTTTCTTCCCATACAAAAACATTCTCACAATCTGTCCTAATATCAAGATACGTTCCGTTATCCAAATGCATACCTACCGCCCAAAGCCAAAAATCCTGTCCATCCATATCCATTTCATAATAGCTGTCTTTTATCGAAAGCCCCTTTAACGTAATCGTTGCTGTCCTCTCGTCCTGCTTGATTACAGTTAATTCTTCATTTTCCAATAAAATATTTTTAATGTCGGCTTCTGAATCCCCTGATCTGTCAGACGCTCCCCCCGTTCCTTCTGCGCCAACATCCAGCCGCATTTTTTCTATATTTTCTATCTGCTCGTCAATTTTCAATACACCAGTATTTTCTTGTCCTTCCTGCAGGATGTCAAGCGCCTCATCATAGTTTTCCTGCTGAATATAGACATCTGCCATTCCCAAATATGCTTCCGGAATAGAATTATCAAGTTCCAGCGCCTGACTGTAATCCGCAAGAGCCAGTTCCAGATGATTTTCAACGTCCTGATGTGCAGCGTAAGCATCACCCCGTCCCACATAGACGACTGCCTGCTTTGGATCAAGCTCAATCGCACTGGTAAAAGCCACGATGGCTTCCTCATAATTTTCCTCTAACAGATACTTTTCTCCCAAATCGTACAGTTCCTGCCAGGTCTGCGTATTCTTTCCGCAGGCCGCAAATGCTAAAATGATTACAATGAAAATGCAACCTATCGTTTTCTTTTTCATTCTTATTTATCCCTCTCGCCTTAATTGAATTATTCTTCTGTACTATGCGCCGCCTTGTATGTTTTCGGCCAAGTCGCCGATAAGATTTCCTTCCGGATCAATATACAGCACGTCAGAACTAAAGGGCGTCCATGTATCTCCATGATCTGCCTCTGACAAATTGACATAGATGCCAAAGTAACTTTCATCCCATTGGACAGGCACAATCGAAACACGGAATTGATAATATCCATAGCCCGTGACGGCAAAGTCCTCATCCAGCATATGAAAACTCTCGGCTTCTTGCGTATTCGCGCCGATCATCAAAATATATTCCTGGTCATCCGGACATCGATAGATAACCGATACCAGAAACTCTGTGGCCTCTCCCGCCAGGTATTTCGCATTATCAAAAGAAAAAGAGGTAATCTTTATCCCCGTTTCTCCCGACTGCAGAAAAGAGATGTTGTCCGCAAGCCTCGCGAAGGTTTCCGTTTCACCGCAGGCGGCTATTCCTTCCTGAATTGCCCCGGAAGCCTCCTCATAATTTTCCGTTCCTACATAAGCGTTGGCAAGACCAACATAGGCGTCCGCCTGCTTCGGATCAAGCTCAATCGCAGCCGTAAAGGCCACAACAGCCTCCTCATAATTTTCTTCCAGCAAATACTGTGCCCCCAGATCATACTGTTCCTGCCACCTGTCCGCGGCGCTTTTGCCGCAGGCCGCCAATATAATCAGTAAACCCGCAAGAATTGCCAGGGTCAGCTCTTTCTTTTTCATTCATATCCTCTCTTTCCCATCCATATCCCCCTCCGACTCTGATACAGGATGCACTGTTTTTCACAAGCCATAGGTTCGGTTAAAGCGTGGAAAATTTTAGAAAAGAGTGTAATAATCCTCTCCCTCTACCCCTTCCATTTCCGGCGCGATATCCGGGACCTCCACAGGGAAAATTGCATAATCCACTGCATTTCCCGCTTCATCCACGCCAATCAGCAGAACGTAAAGGGTCAACCCGCTGTCCTCCAGATATATTTCAAGATCATCCTCAAAGGTAAACGGAAGCTGTCCCTCAAAATTGTCATACGGAGTCTGGAGTCTGGCTGTGATGATTTCTTCCAGTTCTGAACCCTGTAAGGTATTAAGATCATCCGCAGTGAAATGTGCAATACCCCGGAGGTTCTCAGGCCCCTCGATCGTACAGGAAATGTGCATTCTTCCTTCTCCAAATATCACGCCTCCCGACTCTACTCCGCCTTCCAGGTATTCGTAGCTGAAATCGCGGACTGTGAGCGTTCCGCCAAGGGAGCCTTCCGAAGGCGCAAGGGCCGAATCCGTCCCGGAATCGGCAGTTTCCGAGGATGATTCGCTGGATGAGCTTTCCTGAGCAGACGAGTTCTCCTGAGCAGAATTCTCCTGTATCAGTTCCTGTATCTCCTCCATCTTTTCTTCGAGTGTGGATGATTCATTCACCTGAGAAAGGCCATTTTCCAGTACTTCCAGAGCACTGTCGTAATCGCCCTGCAGGATATAGACCTCTGCCATTCCCAGATACGCCTCTGTCTTCGTCTCGTCCAGCTCCTGAGCCTTCTGGTAATCGGCCAGGGCAAGCGCAAAATCTTCGTCTGTCTCACCGGACAGTCTGTAAGCGCCGCCGCGCCCTATGTAAGCGTCCGCCTGATTCGGATCAATCTCGATGGCCGCCGTAAAGGCCACGATCGCTTCCTCATAGCTGCCTTCTTCCAGGTAACGCATTCCTAAGTCGTACTGCTCCTGCCATTTTTCCGCCGCGCTTTTGCCGCAGGCGGCAAGGCACAGCATAAAAACAAGAAACAAGCCTATTCTCATTATTTTTTTCATTCTCTGTGTTCTCCTTTCGTTTTATCAACCACAAAGAGTATCCTCAGCGTGCCGCACAGTTTATTCGTATGTCCTGGAATACACTAAACTGCCGTCCGGCGAATACTGCTCTTCTGCCAAAAGCTTTCCCGATTCATCATAATGGTTCATGATATAACGTGTCATCTCTCCCAAGGCATCGTAGGTGTTTTCCTTTATGCAATTTCCTTGTGAATCGTATTCATACTCTGTGTACGACTCAAGGCTCCCATCAGAATTGTAAGACTCATACCTGATTCTCTTCCCATTCTCATCATAGGTAAACAGCACAAAACCATCTAAACTTCCGGAAGCAAGGTATGTTTCCCGCCGGATTAAATTTCCTGCGTCATCGTATTCATTGGAATAGCGCATTTGAACCGTCCCATCTGGATTAAAATAAGTCTGGTCTTTCTCTGCTCCGTGGTACAGATTTTCAATTCGCCCCACTGCCCCGTCAGAAGGTCCATAATTATAAGCTATGACTTCTCTTCCGCTTTCATCATAGGCTAATTCTACATATCCGGTCTGATTTCCAGACGCGTCATAGGAAGTGACGGACGATTTCCTCTTCTGGGTATCATAGGTATAATCATGCCAGTAGACCAACATTCCATTCTCGTCATATCCCATCATGCGCCGCACGTTTCCCCAATAATCAAGAATATTTCCACTGTTTAATTCCTCAAGCCGTGTCTTCAGACTGTCATCTCCAGTGATTTCAAAGCCCTCCTGCAGGATTTCGGCAGCGGTTTTAAAATCATTTTGTGCAATGTACGTCTCCGCCAGGCCGAGGTAGGTTTCAGCTATTTTGGGATCCAGTTCGATCGCTGCCGTAAAAGCCACGATCGCTTCCTCATAGCTGCCTTCCTCCAGGTAGCGCATTCCTAAGTCGTACTGCTCCTGCCATTTTTCCGCCGCGCTTTTCCCGCAGGCAGCAGCGATGAAGAGCAGGATACAGATGCCAAGTATTCCGATTCCTTTTTTCATAGCGCTCCTTTCACTGAGATGTTCTGTCAATGCTTCCATTTATTAACTCCCTTTTCACTGGTTATAGTTTGTGTCAGATTTCCGGAGCCGTCATACTCCTCATATCCCAGATAATCTCCATTTTTGTCATACTGATACAGTAAGCGCCTTAATAACTGATCGCTGGAATCATAACTATTAAGTTGGATCATGTTACCATTGGAATCATATTCATACGTATCATACCAACCCATGGTACCATCCCTGTCATAAATTGTTCTTTTTACCTGTTGTCCGTTTCCATTATATTCATATTCCTCTATACCATACAGTTTTTTATTTGAATCATAATTTTCCAGGTAAACCAGGTTTCCGTCCGTGTCATATTGATTGATAGAATAACTGGACAGGGAACCATCCGCCTCGTAAACCTCTTTTTTGACAGCGTTCCCAGAATCATCTCTTTCAAATACATACTTCCCTACAGCACCATCCTCAAAATATATATAGGACACAAGCGGCAGTCCTTCATCATTGTAAGACAAATCTACATGCCCCGTCTGGTTCCCGGACGCGTCATGGGAAGTGACGGACGACTTCCTTCCGTCCCCGTCATAGGTATACTCATGGTACCACATCAGAGTTCCTGATGGGTCGTAGCTGCTCATTCTTCTGGCATTTCCGGAGGAATCTGTGATATTGCCGGATTCGATTTCCGCGATTTTTTCCGAGATCTCTTCATTCTCTCCCGTTTTCTCCAGGCCTTCATTCAGGATATCGAGGGCTGCGTCATAATCTCCCTGACGGATATAGACGTCCGCGATTCCAAGATAAGCCTCCGCGTTAGCCTCATCCAGCTCCAGTACATACTGGTAGTCTGTCAGGGCTTGCGCCAGATGCTCCTCTGTTTCGCCTGATAACACGTACGCATTACCACGTCCTATGTAAGCTCCCGCCCGCCTGGGCTCCAGCTCGATTGCCGCCGTGAAAGCCACGATGGCTTCCTCATAATTCTGTTCTTCCAGATATTTCATTCCAAGGTCGTACTGCTCCTGCCATTTTTCCTCTGTGCTTTTCCCGCAGGCTGCTGCGAACAGCAGAGCCAAAAGCAGCGTACACACCGCAAAACTCTTTTTCATCTTTCTCTCCCTCCCGCCCAAAAGGCGGGGAGGCGGACAGCTTTTTGCCGCCCGCCTCCCCGCATCCTTATATTCCAGATTTTTTTAATACCATTCCTTCAGGTATTCGTCCAGCTTCTGCTTATTCTTACGGCTTTTGATGCTTACGATCACCGTAGATACCACTGCGATTACCGCCAGGAGAATCCCTGCGGCAAATATTATTGTTCCTGTCGTCATAATCCGCGCCCTCCTGTCAGAACCAGTTTCCGGCTTCCAGCTCCCGCATCATGTTGGCGAGCTGATCCATCTCTGCGTCGTATTCGTCCTGTCCCTCGTAGAGGACCAGGGCCGTCTCATAGTAGGCTTTCATCTGCGTATAATCCCGTTCGCTGTTGGCTTTTCGCTGCTGGCGGTCTGCTTCCAGGAAAGCCAGCCTCTTGTAGGTGCGGTAGCGGTCGGGATACTGCTCGTTCATCTCCTGGAGGGTGGCTTCTGCGGCGTCCAGCTGGTCGGACTGCTGGTACAGAATCGCGATGTTCTCCAGGATCTGATAGGAGGCGTAGCCCTGGCTCCGGATCTCGTCGAAAAGCGCCAGGGACTGCTCATAATCGCCCTTTCTCGCGTAAGCCTCCGCCAGGCTTTCCGTGATCTGCATACTGCTGGAGGCTCCCAGGACTCCCCGCCATTCCTCCAGGAAAGCGATCTCCTCATCCAGGTAATCGTCCCCCAGCATCTGGTAGGCGCGGGCGCAAAAAGAGATACACCGCCGCCTGGTGCTGTCGGAATCTGTCACGTTCAGGGCCGTCTGAAAAAGTTCGATAGCCTCCTCCGCCTGGTTATTTCCGTAGGCGATCTCTCCCTGGATCATGTAGATGGAATCCTGGGCCAGCCCCAGTTCTTCCGCCTGGGAGAGAATTTCCTCCGCCTGGGCGGTATTTCCGGTCTTTGCCAGCGTAATGCCTAGATCACGGTAGTAGGAGCTGTTGCCTGTATTGTATTCGATGGCCATATTCATACAGTTCAGCGCATTGTCATACTCCTCCAGCTCGTAGTAGGCGTTTCCCATGACATAGAGGATGTTTCCCAGGCTTTCCTCGTCGCTTTCCGTCTGCACATAATATTCCGGGCTGTTCACTGTGTTCCGGCCGTAGCTGACGCAGCTCTCGTAATCGCCGGATTCATACAGGCGTAGCACTTCCGCCTCATAGGCTCCGATCCGGGTGGGCATCCGGCCTATGGCCTCCTCTATGCAGGAGGCTGCCTGCGTATACTCCCCATTTTCTATGTACGCTTCTGCCTGGGCTACGGTGGCGTTGTACCAGTTGTCACGCTCCCGCCCCATCAGGCCGAGGCCTCCGGCGATCAGGGCGGCAGAGGCTGCGTAAAGGGCCGCTAGGGCCGCAAAGGAAGCTTTCCGCTTTCTGCGGTACTCCTTATAGGCGGAGTCCATCTGGACAATATTCTTTAAAGCTTCCTGAATCTCTTTCCCACTCCGGTACCGGTTCTCCGGGACAAGCTGCATCATCTTCTCGATGATCAGGGTAAAGCCCTCGCTCACGGTCACGCGGCATTTGGAAAGGGGCACGATCTCCTCAAAATTGCTGGAGGGGCAGATCCCGGTCAACAGATGGTAGAGCGTCGCCCCTAGACTGTAGACGTCGGAACGTTCGTCTACGCCGCGTCCCACAAGCGCCCGGGTGATCCGCTGCCCCTCGTAGGGCGTCCCCTGGGAGGCCTGACCCTGTCCCTGAACGGACGCAGGGGCCTGCCCGGACATTCTGGTATGGCGCACCCCGTCTGCCTGGCCGGACCGCGCTCCCTGGCCGGAGCCTGCGTACCGGGTCCTCCTGACGGATCCGCCTGCATACGCGTCCGCATTTTCATCTCCACCGATCCCGGCAATGGAACAGTACATGGAATAATTATGGTACTGCTCGGGCGGAGAATAGCCCTCGCTGATACCGGCCGAAGTGCGGACACTCTGATCGAAGGCCATGGAAATGTTAAAATCGATCAGGCAGATGTCTCCCTGGGGAGTCAGCATGATGTTAGCCGGTTTGATATCGCTGTGTATCACAGGGGGCACCTGGCTGTGCAGATAGGCCAGAGCGTCCGAAAGCTGCAGCGCCCATTTCAGGACGTCTTTATAGGGAAAGCGTCCTTCTCTGGCAAGCGCCTTATCTAAGGATTCCCCCTCAATAAAATCTATGACTGTAAAAATCTCCCCATCGATCTCCAGGAAATCGTAGACCTGGGGCAGATAGGTGTTGCGCAGATTTTTCAGGATATCAGCCTCTCCGCGGCTGTTCAGCACGTCCTTTGCGATGTCCTTAATCTGCTTTACCACCACATATTTTTTCAGGTTCTCATGGTACGCCTTATAGATGATGCCGCCTCCTCCGGAGCCGATCTCTTCCATAAGGGTATACATATGGTTCAGGCAGGTCCCTACCTTCAGCATTTTCATTCCTCCCATTGCTCCGCCGCCGTCTACCTTACGGATACCGCGGCAGCAGACAGATTATCCGGCGCGCCGTTCTCATATACCTCTTGATAGATCTGGTAGAGGCAGTCCCTCATATCATGACCGCCCAGCATATCTCCCAGCGCCTTTTTAAGCGTCCCTTCCCCGCAGAAACGGTATACCCCGTCGCTGCAGAGAAAAAACACAGAATGTCTTTCCAGCTTTCCTTCCTTTCTCTCGCAGGAAAACGCGTCTTTTACTCCCACCGCCATGGTAAGGCTTCCGTAATCCGGATGCAGTTCCATCTCCGCGCGGGTATAATGTTCCTGCACTTCCTCCTGGTTTTCCCAGACGTCGTCCGTGGAAATTTGGGAGAGCCGTATCCCCAAAAGGCTTTTTCTCGCCAGGTAGCAGCGGCTGTCCCCCACAGACAGGAGGGCCCAGCGCCCCTGCGAGATCCACAGAAGCGTGGCCGTAGAGCCGCAGATCACAGTCTCCGGGACAGACGCGCGGATCCTGGCGTTGCAGCCTGCGAGCACGGCTGACAGTTCTTTCGCTCCTTCAGAAAACGTGGGCTTTTCCGGTTTCTCCCGGTATGCCCGCCACCAATCCCTCAAGGCTTCCCGGATGAGTCCGCTGGCTTCCTCTCCCTTCTCATGGCCCCCCATCCCGTCAGCCACAGCCGCCAGCACGCTTTCTCCGTCTGCCCCGCAGAAGACACTGTCCTGATTTTTCTCACGCATTAACCCAATATCGCAGAAGCTGCATGTGCGCAGAATCATCCTTCTATCCTTACCTTCATGTTCACCTCGCCCAGAGTCAGCACGTCGCCCGTATGAATCTCGACCTCTCCCTGAGCCGTCTTTCCGTTGACAGCAAGCGGGTTCGTCCGGCTTAAATTCCTCGCCAGTACTTTTCCGTCCATTTCCCGGACAGCCAGATGCTTTCCGGAAATGGTGTCGTTATAGCGGATGCAGATCTGACAGTCTGCATCCCAGCCAGCAGTTACTTCGCCGTTTAACACGGCTGAAAATTCCTGGCGCGGATCGTTCTGATCGGTGAGCACCAGCTTTTTCCCCCACACAAAAAGGGTTTTTCGTTCCCTGCTCTCCTTACTTTCACCGCCCGTTTCCCCGCCAAACATCAAGTGGGTCTTCCGGGTCTTAGGCGGCGTCTGGGGCTGGATTGAGGGCCTTGGCCCCTGCGGCGCCTGCGCGCTTCCTGCTGGGCCTGGCTGCACGCGGTCTGACTGCTTTGCAGAGCTTCCCGTCTGTATCCCCCTGGTTCCTGTGATAAAAGAGTCCGGCGCTTTCTGGAACTCTTCTTTCTTCCCCTTCTTTTTAAGCAGTATCACGCAGACGGCCGCAGCTGCCAAAAGAAGGACTGCCGCAGCAATAAACAGGGGAAGCGAAAAATTGCTGCCGGAAGTCTGGATTACCGGATTCAGAGCGTCCTCGCTGTCATCCGCCTCTAAAGCTGCCGGCTTGACGTCTGAATTATCCCCTTCCCCCTCCGCATCGTCTGCCGTGTCAACTGTCTCCCCGGCATGCCGCGCAAAAGGCATCTGAAGTTCCAAGGTATAGGAGGTCTCTTCTTCCCCGGTAAAAGTGAGGGCAAGTCCTTTCGTAGTCCCGTCACACTGCTCCGTCTTTGGCGTAACTGTCACCTTCCAGGCGCCATTCAGCCCCGCGATCCCGTTCACAACCTCCATATCGTCCGTTACATTATCCAGAAGCCAGGAGCCGCCTCCCGTCATCCTGGAGAGGGCAAACATATTTTCCAGTTCTTCGGAATTGCTGTTGTACGTACAGCCCAAGGTATAGATAGGGCAGATCTTTTCATCCAGAAGGCTGTAAAGCTCCTCCTTTGTGTAGCCGATCTCCTGATTGTCCATGCCGTCCGACACGATCACAATCCGGGAAAGTCCCAGATCTCCGCTCTCCTTCATATCAGACAAAAGCTCGTAGAGGACGTCTGTCAGGTAGGTCTCCTGATCCTGGTAGGTCAAAGAGTCTATGGCCGTTTTGACCTGCGCGTAATCGCCGCTGTCTTCAAGCAGATATTGGATTTCCGTGGAAAATGACGCCACGGTAAAAAGTTCCCCGTTCATTCGGTTTGCCGCAAGCTGCGTCAGAATATCCGCTGCCTGCGGGCGGTATTCCTCTGTGACTGACAAGGAATTATCCACAAGAAAGAGGGTCTTCATGGGCACGGCTTCATCTGCAACAGGCGAAAACTCCACCGACTCGCACATCTGTGTTCCGATCTGGCACTCTGCCTGGGTGTATTCCCCCGGATTTTCTATGTATAAAATAATCTCTTCTTCCCCTGTGCGGGCGGCATACACGGCGCCTGCCTTGGCGGCCTCTGCCGTAAACCCTCCCAGGCAGAGGAAAGCCAGCAGACAAGCTGTAAACTTCATCCATTTCTGTTTCATAATCCTTAATCCTTTCAGGGCTTCACCAGGCGTCTCCCGGCAAAGCCCTTATATTTTTCCCCTATCTGGCGCTACTATTCACAATTATCCGGCCAATACGCCTAATCCAGCGGATTCGTCGGCAGGGCGCTGTCTGATTCGACTATCTGGCCTATCGTTGTATCGTAATCCTCAGCAGCTGTCCTAAGATCCGAGGCGCTGCCTGTGATCTTGTTGTTGATTCTCTGCATATCATCCTGGAGATTTCCAAAGGCGTTGATGTACGCCTGGGATCCCTCGCCTTCATAGGTGCTGGAAAGCCCCTTGACAAGAGTCATCATGCTCTCCATAGTGGAGGCAATCGTCTTTCCTCTCTGTCCATATGAGTCTGCTGCTGTGCGAAGTGCCGATGTGAGCACGTCAAGTTCCATTTCCATAACGGTTCTCCTTTCTTTCCGGCATTCCCGGTTTTTCCGATTCTTTCGATTCTTTTAATTCTTCCGATCCTCTCCTACCTGTTTGTCTGGGCGATTGCTACATTCCGGGCCTCCGCCGCGTCATAGCGGTCCGCGTCTGCGCGAAGCTGCTCCGCGTAGCGCTGAATGGCTGCGGAAAATACCCCGAATTTTTCCAGATCCGCCATGAAGCGGGCGTGGAACTTCGTCTGCGCGTCGCCCTTATAGTTTGCCGCAAGCTGCGCCTCGTCGTCTCTAAGCCCGGATACCTCCGTCTTAAACGTTGCGTTCAGGTTGTCAAGCTCGTCAGCCCTTCTCCGAAGTTCCTGGGGCGTTACCCTTGTTCTTGTTGATGCCATGTCTGTTCCCTCCATTTCTTTTATTCCTGCGGGCAAAATAAAATCTTTTTCTTTTCTGCCTGCATATTCTGTTTCAGTGTTCCCTGCTTGCCAATTCATAGGCGCGCATCTCAGCCTCGTAGAGGCGCTGCGCATCGCTTCGGATCTTGTCTGCCAGGGCGTTTAGCGTCTTCGCCGTCTGGCGGATATTTGTCCCCATCTGCTCCTCCTTGCCCCGAAACGTATCGGACGCCGTACATTTCCACCCGGAAGACAGAGTATCCATCGTAGACTGCAGATCCGAATCTGCTGTCCTGCTTAAATCCGAAGCCACGCTGTCCAGCCTGTCTGCGGCCTCTCTGGCACGTTTAAAATCCATATAGATTCTCTGCTTACTTTTCATGCCTGGCCCTCTTTTCTATCCCGTCTCCTTCTTAACCCAGAGGATTCGAAGGCAGCCTGCCATGCTCCTCTGTCACCTGGGTCTCGTTCTCCACATATATCCCCGCTATCTCCAGAAGCTTGGCGGGCTGCTTCTTCAGCCTGGAAAGCATCCCGTCCACATCCTTCTCCCGCTCCCGGAACATGCTCCGGAATCTTGACGCAGCCTCTCCGTCCCAGTAAGATGCCGTCTGGGTGACCAGATTTTTCAGGGAGCCGAAGACTGCCTCCATCTGTGTAATGGAACTTGTGGCATCATCTGCCTTGATTTTCAGCTGGTCAGCCGTGACAAGGATTTCTATTTCTGAATTGGTGCCTGTCTGTGCCATTGCCCTCCTCCTTTTCGCACTTTTTTGTTAAACGCCCGCGCTTACGGCCGCGACGACGGCATTCACCTCGCTGTCGCACTGCCGATAGCTGGAGCCTGCGTACTCCATAGCGGCCTGCATATCGGCCAGGATGTTCCAGACCTCATCCATAAGCTCCCTGTCCTTCTGGAAACTCTCCACGAAAGCAGTGTGCGCTGGTCCCTTCCATGTGGTGTTCAGCTCCTCAATGCTGGATTCCATGGCCCTCCAGCAGCTTGAAAATCTCTGGATATAGCTTTCAAACTCCCCGGCTCCCCTTCCCAGCCTGTCTTCTTCCACTCTGATCTCATTCATATCTTGGGCTTATTCCTTTCCGGACTTTTTGTCCTGCTCCCTTTTCCACATGGAGGCCTCTATCAGGTAGAGGAAAGCTTTTCTCTCACCGTCCTCGTAGCCCCTGCACAGGATCTCCTCCACCTCTGTATGATTAAACACAATGTTCAGACGGACATCCTGGAACCCTTCCGGATAAGGAGCCCCCACATAGTCGAAGATTTTATCCGGCGCCTCAGGGCTCCTTTGCAGAATTC
This sequence comes from uncultured Lachnospiraceae bacterium, assembly GCA_944383605.1. Classification (GTDB taxonomy): domain Bacteria; phylum Bacillota; class Clostridia; order Lachnospirales; family Lachnospiraceae; genus Paralachnospira_A. The sequence continues at coordinate 94 of CALWQE010000219.1, read as the reverse complement.
CATAAATCATCAGTTTACGCTTAACTCCTTTTCCCTTTACCACAGAACCTATCGGCCGCAGATAATCATATTTTACCTGAACCATACCCTATAT
>CALWQE010000218.1 GCA_944383605.1 uncultured Lachnospiraceae bacterium | reverse complement strand
ATCTGATGACCAGAAACCCCCGTGTAAAGGATGTGTTCACATCCGGTATCGGCTCCGCTCTGTGCTGTGAGATTATTGAAACCTGCAAATATATCGAAGGAAAACCTTATGACGAGCCCATCCATGGACATCTGTCCGATGCGGAGATCCGTGAGATCGGTCTGCCCCTGGTAGTAGACGATATCCCCGGCGTGGCGGTTATCATCGGCGGCGCTCCCTCAGCAGAGGAAGCAAAAACCCTGGTAAAAGGCTACCAGAGCAAAGGTATCATGGTATTCATGGTAGGCGATATCATCGACCAGTGCGTGGCACAGGAAGTGGCGATGAACTTCAAGATCCGTATCATCCCCTGCGGCTATGACCTGTCTTCCGTAATCCACGTTGTATCCGTAGCTTTAAGAGCAGCCCTGATCTTCGGCGCAATCCAGCCCGGCGACTGGGACGGCATGTGGCAGTACACCATGAAGCGTGTACACGCTTTCGTAAACGCTTTCGAGCCTGTGGACGATCAGACCGTAGCCTGCGGCGCCGGCGCGATCCAGCTGGGCTTCCCGGTTATCACAAACCAGGAAGAGAATATGTGGAATATCCCCAAGTCTCTGATTATCCAGAAGGATACCACAAAGTTCGACCCCACCTCCCTGGAAGCAAGAGACATCAAGATCAAGATCGTACAGATGGATATCCCTGTATCCTTCGCACCTGCTTTCGAAGGCGAGATTGTCAGAAGAAAAGAGACCCAGGTAGACTTCAACGGCGCAGATCCCAACCAGAACTGCTTCGAGCTGGTGCGGGCAATGCCGATGGCTGAGGTAGAGGACCATAAGATCGAGCTGATCGGTCCCGACCTGGATGAGATGGAAGAGGGAAGCCTGCAGTCCATCGCTTATGTAGTGGAAGTGGCGGGCAAGAACATGCAGCCTGACTTCGAGCCGGTTATGGAGCGTAAGTTCCACAACTTCATCAACTGTCTGGAAGGCATCATGCATACCGGCCAGAGAGACCTGATCCGTATCCGTGTAAGCAAGGCGGCATACCAGGCAGGCTTCCGGGCAAAACACTTCGGTGAAGTGCTGTATGCGAAAGTAAAGAGCGAGTATGCGTCCGTAGTAGATAAATGCCAGGTAAAGATCATCACAGACCATGACCTGGTAGAGCAGCACCGGGCAGACTGGGCAAACGCTGCATATGACAGAAGAGATGAGAGACTGGAGTCTCTGACAGACGAGAGCGTAGACGTATACTACACCTGTATCCTGTGCCAGGCATTCTCCCCGTCCCATGTATGTGTGGTAACTCCGGAGAGACTGGGACTGTGCGGTGCGGTATCATGGCTGGATGCAAAGGCAACCAATGAGCTGGATCCTACCGGCCCCTGCCAGATCATTGAGAAGAAGGGCGTGATCGATGAAGAGCTGGGCGCTTACGAAACCGTAAACGAGGCGGTAAACAAGTACTCCAGAGGAGCGCTGGAAAGAGTAACGCTGTACTCCATCATGCAGGATCCGATGACCAGCTGCGGCTGCTTCGAGTGTATCTGCGGTATCGAGCCGTTCTCCAACGGTGTGGTAATCGTAAACAGAGAGCATGTGGGAACCACCCCTCTGGGAATGACCTTCGCAGAGCTGGCGTCCATGACAGGCGGCGGCGTACAGACCCCCGGCTTCATGGGACATGGTAAGCATTTCATCGCATCCAAGAAGTTCATGAAGGCAGAAGGCGGAATCGAGAGAATCGTATGGCTGCCGAAGGCATTGAAGGAGCAGATCGCTGAGAAGCTGAATGCGACAGCGAAAGAGCTGTACGGAATCGACAACTTCACAGACATGGTTGCAGACGAGACCGTATGTGAGGCAGATCCTGAAGCGCTGGTAGCTTTCCTGACCGAGAAGGGCCATCCGGTACTGGGTCTGGAGCCGTTAATGTAATCTGATTACATAGATAACCGTATCTGAAAAGAGTTAATTCATCTGCCCGCGGAAAGGCAAGTATTTCCGCGGGCGGGTAAATATATGAAAAGGAGGCAAATGAGGAATGCCGTTTAAATTAACACCACAACCATTCAAAGCCGCTATTAAGGAAGTAGAAGTAGGAAGCGGCGAAAAAGCCATCAAACTGGGAGGAGAGAAAACTTTCCCGTTCTACACATTTGACGCTCCGATGCCCAACGCGCCGAAGATCGGCGTAGAAATCTCCGATCTTGGTTTCGAAGGCGAATCAGCTGGAATCAAAGATTTTTACGGAGATGTAACCAACATCGTAGAAATGGCAAAAAAAGCAGCAGCTATGGAAGGTGCTGATTTTGTTGTGTTAAGATTAGAAGGCGCGGATCCCAACGGCGCTAACAAATCTGTGGATGAATGTGCAGAGCTGGCAAAGGCTGTCGCAGACGCAATCGATGTTCCGCTGGCAGTAATGGGCTGCAAGAATGATGAGAAGGACAGCGAAGTATTCGTAAAGGTATCTGAGGTTCTGTCCGGAAGAAACATCATGGTTCTGTCCGCAAAAGAAGCAGATTACAAGACTGTAGGCGCTTCCGCAGGTCTGGCATACGGCCAGAAGGTAGGCGCTGAGTCCGCGGTTGATATCAACCTGGCGAAGCAGTTAAACGTACTGATGACACAGCTGGGCGTTAAGCCTGAGAACATGATCATGAACGTAGGCTCTGCAGCTGCAGGCTACGGCTACGAGTATGTGGCTTCCACTCTGGACAGAGTAAAAGCAGCTGCTCTGGCACAGAATGATAACATGCTTCAGATGCCCATCGTGACACCGATTTCTACAGAGACATCTACTGTAAAAGAAGCTGTTGCTTCCGAAGAAGACATGCCTGAATGGGGCAGCCAGGAAACCAGAGCCATTGATATGGAAGTTGTAACCGCAGCTGCTTGTCTTGCTTCCGGATCAAATGCTGTAATCCTCAGACATCCCGAATCCGTTGCAACAGTATCAAAATTAATTAAAGAATTGATGTAATTGAATACGGAAGGAGATTAAAAGAATTATGGCTTTGACAGGTATCCAGATTTTTAAATTAACACCTAAGAAAAACTGTAAAGAGTGCGGCAGCCCTACATGTATGGCATTCTCCATGAAGGTTGCCCAGGGCGCTGTAGGCATTGACAAGTGTCCTTATATGTCTGACGAAGCTCTGGCTCAGTTATCTGAGGCAACAGCTCCGCCTATGAAGACCATCACCATCGGCGCTGGCGAGGAAGAACACAAGCTGGGCGGCGAGACTGTTCTGTTCAGACATGAGAAAACTCTGGTGAGCAAGAACCTGTACGCTGTTACCCTGACAGCTGCTGATGATGCTGACGCAAAGCTGGCTGCTGTGGCAAAGGTTGACTATGACCGTATCGGCGAGAGAATGTACGTTGAATTAATCAACGTGAAATACACCGGCGAAGGCGCTGACGCTTACGCTGCTCTGGTACAGAAGGCAATGGGCGCAAACCGGACTCTGGTTCTGGAATGTGCTGACGCTGACGCTGCTAAGGCTGCTCTGGCAGTATGCAAGGATGGAAAGCCGATCTTAAACGGCGCAAATCCCGACAACTATGAAGCAATGAACGCGATTGCTACAGAAGCAGGCGTAACACTGGGCGTTACCGCTGATACTCTGGACGCATTATACGATACAGTAGCCGCTCTGGAAAAAGCAGGCAACAAGAACCTGGTTCTGGATGTGGGAACTGTTTCCATTAAGGACGCTTTCAGCAAGGCTGTTTTACTGAGAAGAGCAGCGCTGAAGGATCAGGACAGAACCTGCGGTTATCCTTCTATCGTAAATATCGGCGAACTGGCTGCAGGCGATCCTCAGCTGCAGGCAGCCCTGGCTTCCGTATTTACATTAAAGTACGGCTCCATCCTGGTTATGGAAGACATGAGCTATGCGCAGGCTCTGGCTCTGTATGGATTAAGACAGAACATCTACACCGATCCTCAGAAGCCTATGAAGGTTGAGCCGGGCATCTACCCGATCAACGGCGCTGATGAGAACTCTGTATGCGTAACCACCGTTGACTTCGCTCTGACATACTTCGTAGTATCCGGCGAGCTGGAGCGTTCCGGCGTTCCCTGTAACCTGCTGATCTCCGATGCAGGCGGTATGTCCGTATTAACTGCATGGGCAGCCGGCAAGTTAAGCGCAGGTACGATCGCGAAGTTCATCGAAGAACATCAGATCGAAGAGAAGATCAAGAACAGAACTCTGATCATCCCCGGTAAGGTAGCCGTTCTGAAGGGCGAGCTGGAAGCGAAGCTTCCCGCTTGGAACATTGTAGTCGGCACAACCGAGGCGGTTCAGATCGTGAAGTTCATGAAGGACTACAAATAAGAATGATGATCCGCGGCAGCAGAGGACGGGCTTCCCGCCTCTGCCGCCTCCCCGCGGGGGGATAGATATCAGAAGGAAGCGTTGAATATAAAGAAAAAGGAGATAAAAGTATGGGAAGATTTATTATCATTGGTGAAAGAATTCACTGTATCTCACCGGTTATCCGTGAGGCAATGAATACCATGAATCCGGAACCGATCCTGAAGCGGGCGAAAGAGCAGCTGGATGCGGGCGCTACCTACATCGACGTAAATATCGGACCTGCTGAAGGCAATGGTCCCGAGCTGATGAGCTGGGTAGTAAAATTACTGCAGGAGAACTTCAACAACGTTCCCCTGGCGCTGGATACAGCAAACAAGGCGGCGATCGAAGCAGGTATCGCTGTTTACAACCGTGAGAACGGCAAGCCTATCGTAAACTCCGCTGACGCAGGCGACAGATTAAGCTATCTGGATCTGGCAGCAGCGAACGATGCGATCTGTATCGCACTGTGCTCCAAGGGCGCGGTACCCGGAAGCCTGGATGAGATCATGGGCTTCTGCCAGGAACTGTTAGAGCATGGTATGATGCTGGGCATGGATCCTACAGATATGTGGTTTGATCCTTTATTCCTGGTTGCTAAGGGAATGCAGGACAAGCAGCAGCAGATTCTGGATGCGATCAAAGGCTTCTCTGATATGGGCCTGAACTCCACCGGCGGCCTGTCCAACGTATCCAACGGTATGCCGAAGGAATTAAGACCGATCATGGATTCCGCTATGCTGGCTATGTCTATGGCAAACGGCCTGACATCCGCGATCGTAAATCCCTGCGACAGAAGACTGATCGAGACAATGAAATCCTGCGATATCTTAAAAGACAACTATATGTATGCAGATTCCTACCTGGATCTGTAATCAGAGCTGTCTCTGAAGGTGAACATATTCTGCCTGCCCTGTTTTACAGGGCGGGCAATATGCATATTATACGGCGGATGCCGGCCTGGAAGCAGGCGGGTTTTCTGCTGTAAAGGCTGCCGGAATACTGAATTTTTTGCAGCAAGGCAGTGTCAGCTGAAAGCTGTTTCCCGGCAGTTTTCCAATACAGAATAGATTGGAATGGAGGTAGTTGATATGAGCGCACTGACAGATTTGATTTATGCCGGTTCCAACGCGGTAGCCGGCCTGACAGAAGGAGCGGTAAATGACGCGATCGCAAAATATGGCGCAGACCAGAGCGTGGCGTTTCCGGATACCGCTTATTTTCTGCCTACAATTTATGCCGCGACAGGCGTAAAAGTAAAGACGCTGGGCGATCTTCCCGCCTGTGTGGGCGTCCTGAAAAGCCTGATTACAAACAAGGAAGAACTGGGTGACGCTCTGAACGCGGGGCTGGCGACGGCTGTGGGCGCGGAAATTATTGAAGCGCTGAAATTCGTCGGCGGGAATGATCCCTACGCTCAGGACAGCGGTATCGGCTTTGTTCCCGATCCGGTGATTCGTTCTCTGGGTGTTCCGCTGGTAACTGGCGATATCCCCGGCGTGGCTGTTGTGCTGGGCAAAAGTGAAAATGCCCAGGATGTGGCTGACATCGTAAAGGACTATCAGAGCAAGGGTATTATGACCTTCCTGGTAGGGGATGTCATCGAGCAGGTTATGGAGTGCGGCGTGAAGGTTGGCCTGGAATTTCGAGTGGTTCCTCTGGGACATGACGTAACCTCTGTTATCCATGTGGTAACGGTAGCGATCCGGGCAGCCCTGATTTTCGGCAATATTCAGCCTGGCGACCTGGCTGGGCTGCTGGCATATACAAAAGAAAGAGTTCCTGCATTTGTCAATACTTTCGGCCCTCTGGATGAGGTTACTGTATCCGCGGGCGCGGGCGCGATCGCTTTGGGCTTCCCGGTTATCGCCGATATCGCCCTGGGAGACATGCAGGTTCCCGGCGCGCTGGAGTCTGAAACAGATCATAAGGAGACGGTGAAGAAGTCTCTGGAACTGCGCCATATTAAGATTAAGGTGACAGAGCTGCCTATTCCGGTAGCTTTCGCCTCTGCCTTTGAGGGTGAGATTATCCGTAAGGCGGATATGTATGCGGAGTTCAGCTCCCATAAAAATACCACCTGCGAGCTGGTTGTGATGAAGCCCTTAAATGAAGTGGAGGATCACAAAATTACGCTGATCGGCCCGGATATCGATCAGGGCGAAGCTCCTGTCGAGCTGCCGCTGGCAACTGTGGTAGAGGTAGCCGGCGAGAAGATGCAGGCTGACTTCGAGTCTGTAATTGAGCGTAAGATCCATAACTGGTATAACTATATGGAAGGCGTAATGCACACCGGACAGAGAAACCTGTTCCGTATCCGGATCAGCAAGGAAGCTTATGAGAAAGGGCTGCGGCTGAAGGATTTTGCGGAAGTGCTGTATACCATGATTAAAAACGACTTTGACACCGTTGTGGACAAATGCCAGGTAACGATGTACACTGACGTGGATAAGGCTGCGGAGATTCTCAACGATGTGGCAATGCCGGTATACAACAGAAGAGATGAGCGTCTGGAATCCCTGACAGACGAATCGGTAGACTGCTTCTACACCTGTATCCTCTGCCAGTCCTTTGCGCCGTCCCATTGCTGCGTGGTTACGCCGGAACGTCTGGGCCTGTGCGGCGCCGTATCATGGCTGGACGCAAAAGCAACCAAGGAGCTGACGCCTACCGGTCCCTGCCAGCCGATTTCCAAGGAAGGCTGTCTGGATGAGAAGAAGGGGATCTACCCGGATGCTGACCGGATGGTGGAAGAGGCAACCCAGGGCGCTGTCACCCATGTGACGTTGTATTCTATCATGGAAGACCCGATGACCAGCTGCGGCTGCTTCGAGTGTATCTGCGGCATTATGCCGGAAGCAAACGGCGTGGTGATTGTCAACAGAGAGTATAAGGGACTGACCCCTACCGGCATGACTTTCGGCGAGCTGGCGTCCATGACCGGCGGCGGCGTGCAGACGCCCGGCTTTATGGGACACGGCAGACATTTCATTTCTTCGAAGAAATTTATCAGCGCTGAGGGCGGCGTAGCCAGAATCGTATGGATGCCCAAGGAGCTGAAGGATGACGTGGCTGCCAGACTGAATAAGACGGCCAAGGAGCTGTACGGTATCGATAACTTTGCGGATATGATCTGCGATGAGACCATTGCTTCTGATCCGGAGGGCGTGGTAGCCTTTCTGACAGAGAAGGGCCATCCTGCTCTTACAATGGCTGAAATTATGTAAGCCAATCGATTAAAACATTCCCCCAGGCACAGCTGCTGCGCCTGGGGAGGCGGCAGCCGCGCGGGTCCCTTTGCGGCATCCTCTGTCCTGCGTGCCTGCCGCTTTTTTCTGAGTTTAGGACTCATATCTGCCTGGCTTTGTACGCTGATCTGTGTATCGCGCGAAAACGATGGAAAGGTAAGGACTGAAAATATGTATCAGATAACGTTTAAATTTGAAAACGGAGATGATGTAATCGTACATGCCCTGCAGGGGGAAAATCTGCTGGAGGTGGCCAGAAAGGCAAATGTGGCTATCGACGCTCCCTGCTCAGGAAATGCTTCCTGCGGCAAATGCCGGGTGAAGCTGCTGAAGGGCGAGCTGGAATCCCAGAAGACACGCCACATTACAGATGAAGAATATGCGGCCGGCATCCGTCTGGCCTGTGTCAGCAAGGTGGCCGGAGATGTGGAAATCGGTGTTCCGGATATCGCTTCCGCATATAAGAGCCGGATGAAAGTGGCGGATTTAAGCTCTCCCGAAGAAATTGCGATTTTTGAAAAAACGAAGAACGAGATCATGGAATCAGGCATTCAGATGGAGAACGATCTGGAGGTCGTAGAGGTTCAGATGGACTCGCCTTCTTTAGACGATACAATGCCGGACAACGAGCGTCTGACCAGGGCGCTGGAAGCAGCCGGCGGGGTAGACGGCGTGACGCTGCCCTATTTTGTAATCAAAAAGCTGCCGGATGTGCTGCGGGATAACCAGTTCCATGTAAAGTGTGTGGTGAAGAGAAATAAACATGGCTTCTACGTTTATGACGTCCGGGGCGGACAGGAGGATGTAAAGGCATACGGCCTGGCGGTGGATATCGGCACCACAACGGTTTCCGCTGTTCTGATCGATATGGCGGACGGCACGATTGCGGCAAAGGCATCCGCCGGCAACGGGCAGATCCGCTATGGCGCGGATGTGATTAACCGGATTATTGAATCCACCAAGCCCGGCGGACGGGAAAAGATGCAGAAAGCGATTATTGACGATACCCTGAATCCTCTGACATTAAAAATGTGCCGCAGCGCCGGCATTTCTACGGAGCAGATTTATCGGGTATGCGTGGCGTCCAATACGACGATGAACCACCTGTTTGCCGGCGTAAACGCAGATCCTCTCAGATGTGAGCCTTATATTCCCGCTTTCTTTGAGATGGAAGGCTTCCGCGGAAGCGATCTGAAGCTGGATGTCAATCCTAACGCCAGAATCATTATTACGCCCAATATTGGCAGCTATGTAGGCGGCGATATCACCTCTGGCACATTGGCCAGCCTGATCTGGAATAAGCCGGAATTTTCCGTTTTCATCGATCTGGGAACCAACGGGGAGATTGTTTTCGGCAATTCTGACTTTATGATGAGCTGCGCCTGCTCTGCCGGACCTGCCTTCGAGGGCGGCGATATCAGCTGCGGTATGCGGGCGACAGACGGGGCCATCGAGGCGTGCACCATTGATCCGGATACAATGGAGCCTACATACAGCATCATTGGCGGCAAGGATCAGAAACCGGTGGGCCTGTGCGGTTCCGGCCTGATCGATGTCATCAGCGAGCTGTTCCGCTGCGGCATTATCAATGCCAAAGGGCTGTTTGTCCGGGAAGGGAAACGGGTCAGACGGGATGAATTTGGCATGGGAAGCTATATTCTGGCTTTTAAAGAAGAGGCGGACTCTGTCAAGGATGTGGAGATTACAGAGGTGGATATCGATAACTTTGTCCGGGCAAAGGGAGCGATTTTCTCAGGCATCAATACGCTGCTGGAATCCCTGGGCTTCGATGTATCTGTTCTGGAGCATGTTTATGTGGCGGGCGGAATCGGCAGCGGCATTAATATGAAGAATGCTGTCCGGATCGGTATGCTGCCCGATATCCCTCTGGAAAAATATGAGTATATCGGCAATTCCTCTCTCTCCGGCGCATATGCGATTCTCCTTTCCGGTGAGGCGGAGAAAAAGGTGCATGAGCTGGGAAGAAATATGACATATATGGAATTAAGCACCCATCCGGGTTATATGGACGCCTTTGTGGCCGCCTGCTTTATTCCCCATACAGACGCTTCCCTCTTCCCGTCAGTGGCAGAATGGTAAAGGAAAGGGGTACAGTCGGATATGAATCAGAATGTTTCAGAGCGTATGAATCTGGATTATGAGAAAGATAATATAGAACGGGTGCCCTTTGAGCATTACCTGGCGGAATATCAGAAGCTGGATCCGAAGGATATCGAGAGACGGTGCGGTTTTCCCTACGATGAGGAAAAAAAGGAGTTTTCCGTAAATTTCCTGATGAAGCCCTACCGGGTTTCTTTCCCGGATTATGAGATTACCCCAGTCGGTTCTCAGGAGGGAGAATATCTGGCTCTTACGGCTACGATGGGAGCCAAGATCCTTCTCCTGCACCATATGGTGTCCGGGCAGCTGCTGCCGCCGGGCGGAAAGTTTGTCACCTACCGGGATCTGCCCTGGGGAGAGGTTTATTTCCGTCAGTTTCAGGGAAGATGTATTATGCGGCTCACCTATGGCTTCGGCTTTAAGCCGGATAAATTCTGCAGGGGAATGGAGGCCATGGGCGCCAAACCGGTGAAGATGGGAGACCACGCCTATCAGTTCGAGATTCTGGATCAGCTGAGCGTGATTTTCATTCTCTGGGAGGGGGACGATGAGTTCCAGCCCTCTGTCCAGATCCTTTTCTCCGATAACTTCCCGCAGGCCTTCGAGGCAGAAGACGTGGCCCATGTGGGGGATATTTCGATCGGAGCGCTGAAAGCGCTGGCAGCAAATCTGTAAAAGAGAAGAAAGGGGACTTCCCAGATTCGATTAAAAAACGCAACAGTTCAGCCATGCAGGCCATAAACCGCCTGTATGGCTGAATTTGCTGCAAAAAACCGCTCATCGGGGTCTGAGCGGTTTTTTTAATCTTGCCAATTAATACAATTCTATTTCATTCTGCCTGTTCTGTTATGCGATTGTATGGTTTTTTCTGCCGGGGCTTGGCATCAGATGAGCCCTGACAACCGCTTCCTGGAACGCCCTGACGATTATGAAAATTAAGACGGTATCCACAATCAGGAGGCTGACGCATTTCGGAAGACGGGTGAGAAGTCTTTCCAGATAGTTCTGTCCATTGCTGTACATCAGTACCAGCCAGTATGTAGTGAGAAAAACAGAGATCAGAAATTCCACCATGGAAGCCAGAAAGCTTTTGAACACATTGATTTTCTCATTATACAGCACCATTCCGCACAGGAATCCCATTAACGCATAGGAAAATGTGAAGCCCGGGAAGAATGCGCCGCTGGCGGAGCCGCCTGCCAGATAGCTGAGCAGGTCGCCTGCGCCGCCTACCACCGCGCCCATAACGGGACCGCCGTAGAAACCTGCCGCGGCCAGAATGATTGTGCCGAAACGGATCTCCAGGGTAGGGGTGATTCTGATGTTGAAGGTTGAGATTGCCACATACAGGGCAAGAAAAAGACCGCAGAGCACCAGGGCTCTCAGATCCTTGAAGATGATGACCTGACGTTTGAAGTCGAAGGCCTGTCTGCTGAAAACACGCATAAAAAAATACACCTCCTCATCCTCGCTACATGGGAAATGTATTCTCATTTGTAGCAACGGGATGCGAATAACATACCGTAGCCCGGCCGTCTCCTTGGGCTATCGTTCCTGTGACAGCTCCCCGTTCACAGGACACTTGACGCATGTTATTCTACTTTGCTGAAAAATTACAAAATCATTATATATCTGTTCTATATACAGTGTCAAGCTGGCAATATTGCTATATATACGCCGGCTATATCGGATTTTATTGCGCAATCTATATAAAGCACAGAAAAGAGATTGCAAATCGGATTGTAGAAGACTTACATAACTTCAGCAATTCTGAAAAGAAATTCCTGTCACAGAAAGCGTAACCGAAAGATCTTTTTGTGATTTTGCAGCAGCCGGAAAAGTCTTTCTGCCGGTTTGCTGTCTGATCGTAAATGCAATTTTTCCTATAAAATGGGAGAGAGGAATGCAAGAGCATTGTGTAAAATCTATAGATATAAGCAGAAATAATATAAATTATATATTAAAAATAGATAAAAAACAGGTAAAAAAAGAGAATATTCATGCGAAATGGGGAATTTACGGCTGTTTTATGGTGATTATAAGTAAAATTCACTATTGATTTTTGTACATAATTGTTATATGATAAAAATATATCAAAGATATACTGACTGTCAGTAAGGATAGTTTTCTATTTTTTTTAACAAAGATTGTTTAAATAATAACATTCCATGAAAAAAGATGAAATTATCAGACAAAATATCAGTAATTTTTGAATATATACAGAAAGTGTTTTGTTGGGTTATAATAACAATAACATACACTCACTATTCCAATTAAGAGGAGGGAATTTACCATGGGATTTAAATCAGACATTGAAATTGCTCAGGAAGCGACGCCCCAGGATATCCGTGAAATCGGAAAAAAGCTCGGATTGACAGAAGATGACCTGGAACTGTACGGCAAGTACAAAGCGAAGGTAGATTATAATCTGATGAAGACCAAACCCGGTTCCGGGAAGAAAGCGAAATTGATCCTGACGACAGCTATTAACCCCACACCCGCAGGAGAAGGAAAGACCACCACGACAGTTGGCGTCGGCGACGCGCTGGCCCGGCTGGGAAAGAACGTAGTGGTTGCCCTGAGAGAGCCCTCCCTGGGCCCTGTATTCGGCGTAAAGGGCGGCGCGGCTGGCGGCGGCTACGCGCAGGTAGTTCCCATGGAGGATATCAACCTTCATTTTACCGGTGATTTCCATGCGATCGGTGCGGCGAACAATCTGCTGGCAGCGATGATCGATAATCACATTTATCAGGGAAATGAACTGGATATCGACCCCAGACGGATTATCTGGAGACGGTGTGTGGACATGAATGACAGGCAGCTGAGAAACATTGTGGACGGCCTGGGCGGAAAAGCGCAGGGCTATCCGAGAGAGGACGGTTTTGACATCACGGTTGCTTCTGAGGTTATGGCGGCTTTCTGTCTGGCAAGCAGCCTGGACGACCTGAAGGAGAGATTTTCCAAGATCCTGGTAGCTTATACCAGAAGCGGCGAGCCAGTAACGGCGGGACAGCTGAAGGCCCAGGGCGCGATGACAGCGCTGCTGAAGGATGCGCTCAAGCCCAACCTGGTTCAGACGCTGGAAGGCACACCCTGCTTTATCCACGGCGGCCCCTTCGCCAATATCGCCCATGGCTGCAACTCTGTGATCGCGACAAAGATGGCGATGCATTTCGGCGATTATGTTGTAACGGAAGCTGGCTTCGGCGCAGATCTGGGCGCTGAGAAGTTCCTGGATATCAAGTGCCGTCTGGCAGGACTGGAGCCTGACGCCGTTATCATTGTAGCAACGATCAAGGCGCTGAAGTACAACGGCGGCGTGCCCAAGGCAGAAGTGTCCAAGGAAAACCTGGAGGCTCTGGAGAAAGGCCTGCCCAACCTGCTGAAACATGTGGAAAATATTACAAAGGTATTCGGCCTGCCCGCAGTGGTTGCTCTGAACCGGTTCTATCATGATACGGACGCGGAAATCGAGCTGGTAACCAGAAAATGTAAGGAACTGGGCGTAAACGTGAAGCTGTCCGAGGTATGGGGCAAAGGCGGCGCCGGCGGCGAAGAGCTGGCGAAGGAAGTCATCCGCCTGTGCGAGGAAGGAAAGAAAGATTTCCATTATGCATATGATCTGAACCTGCCGCTGAAGGAAAAGATCATCCAGATCGCCACCAAGATTTACGGCGCGGACGGCGTAGATTTCTCAGCGGCTGCGGAAGCTGAGATCAATAACCTGGAGAATCTGGGATACGGCGGCATCCCTGTTTGTATGGCGAAGACCCAGTACTCCCTGACCGATGACGAGAAGAAACTGGGGCGGCCTACCGGCTTCCGGATCACGATCCGTCAGGTAACGCTGAGCGCTGGCGCCGGATTCCTGGTAGCGATCACCGGCTCCATTATGAAGATGCCTGGTCTGCCGAAGGTACCTGCTGCGGAGAAGATTGACGTAGATTCCAACGGAAAGATTTCCGGTTTGTTCTAAATACGCTTCGCAGGGACGGGCGCAGGCAAGACTGGAACGGCGTTCCCGCGGCTGCCGGCAGCAGTGGGAACGCTTTTTCAAAATTTACCTGGAGGTTTGAAAATATGGGATATGCAGATTTAGACTGCAGGAAATTTGTAGACGAGACTTTCTCTAAGGCTCCTGTCCCCGGGGGCGGCGGCGTAGCGGCTCTGGTGGGAGCGCTGGGCACAGCCCTGGGCGGCATGGTCTGCAATCTGACCGCAGGAAAGAAAAAATACGCGGAGTATGAGGAAGATATCCAGAGAATCATGAAAGAGGCGGAAGCACTGAAAGCCTCTATGATGGATATGATTGACCGGGATGCGGAGAATTTCCTCCCTCTGTCCAAGGCATATGGCCTGCCTGCATCCACAGAGGAGGAGAAACGCAATAAAGAAGAGATCATGGAAGCGGCGTTAAAGACAGCGATTCAGGTTCCGGTAGAAATTGTAAAGACTTCTTATCAGGCCATCCGTCTCCATGAAGAGCTGGCGGACAAGGGTTCCCGCCTGGCAGTTTCCGATGTGGGCTGCGGCGTGCTCTGCCTGAAGGCCGCAATGATGGGCGGCTGGCTGAATGTGGTAATTAATCTGAAAAGCATGAAAGATCAGGAATATGTGGCTCAGGTCAGAGAAGAGCTGCTCCCCATGCTGGAAGAGGGGCAGAGGCTCTGCGATGAGATTTATGAAAAAGTATTGCATATATTAACGAAATAATTGAAGGAGGATTCATTCAACATGAGCGCAGAAGTATTGGATTGCAAATTAGTGGCCCAGTCAATTAAGGACAAATGCAAAGAGGAAGCGGCAGCCCTGAAAGAAAAAGGGATCGTGCCCAAGCTGGGCATTTTCCGCGTAGGCGAGAAAGGCCCCGACCTTTCTTATGAGAAGGGCGCGACCAAGACGATGGAAGAAGCGGGAATTGAGGTAGAGGTATTCGCTCTGCCTGCAGATGTATCCCAGGAAGAATATATTGAAAAATTTAAGGCTGTTAATGCGGATCCTTCCATCCACGGAATCCTGGCTTTCCGTCCTCTGGACAATATTGATGAGAACGTAGCCATCGCCGGGAATATCAGCGCGCTGAAGGATGTGGATTCCTGTACCAGCGAAAATATGGGCAAACTGGTAATCGATGACCCTACAGGACTGTATCCCTGTACAGCCAGCGCAATTATGGAGATTATCGATTACTATAATATCGATGTAAAGGGTATGGATATCGTTGTGATCAACAATTCCAACGTAATCGGAAAACCGGTATCCATGATGCTGACCAACCGTTTTGCAACCGTTACCATCTGCCATGTATTTACAAAGGATACAGCGGAATACTGCAAGAAGGCAGATATGATTATCTGCGCGGTAGGCGTGGAAAATGTAGTGAAGGCTTCCCAGGTAAAACCGGGCGCGATTGTCATCGACGCGACAGTGATCCGCAAGGGCGTGGTAGACGAAAACGGCAATCCGGTAATCAATGAGAAGACCGGACGCCAGAAGATCCAGACCGTAGGCTGCTGCGAGGCAGGCGTAGAGGAAGTGGCAGGCAGAAAGACACCGGTTCCCGGCGTAGGTTCCATCACCTCCGCGATGCTGGCGAAGAACCTGATCAAGGCCTGCAAGCTGCAGAATAATATCCAGTAAATAACAGTTAAAACATATGGGAGGAATAAAAATATGATTATAACCCAGAAGAAACCCATTGAAGAGCTGATGGCGATGCTGGAAGGCGTGACAAAGGTGGGGATCGTAGGCTGCGCCAGCTGCGCCACATCCTGTAAGACCGGCGGACAGCCTGAGATGGAAGAGATGAAGGCTTATCTGGAAGCGCATGGGAAGGAAGTCGTAGCGATGGCGATTCCGGACGAGAGCTGCCAGAAGCTGCTGGTGAAAAAAGAGGTAAAGGTATTCCGGAATACCGGCGTGGAGGCCATCGTATCTATGGCCTGCGGCGACGGCGCACAGACAGTGGCGGTCAATGTGGATGTGCCGGTGTATCCTTCCAACAATACGATGTTCCTGGGCCAGGCAGAGCGGGTTGGCGTCTTCAATGAAGCCTGCCGTATGTGCGGCGACTGTGTGGTAGGACAGACCGCCGGTATCTGCCCGATTACCCAGTGCGCGAAATCTCTGGTGAACGGCCCCTGCGGCGGACAGAAAAACGGAAAATGCGAAGTGAACCCGGAAAACGACTGCGCGTGGATCAAGATTTACAACAGGCTGGTAGAACTGGGCCAGGAGGATAAGCTGCTGGAGACCAGACCGGACAAAGGCTACGCCGCTTATTCCTATCCGAGAAAAATCAGCTTAAAGGAGGAGAAAAAATGAGTTCATTACAGCAGGCATTAGAAAGCGGTAAATTTGGTGTAACTGCCGAGATGGCGCCTCCCAAGGGCTATGATTTTTCCAAGCAGATGGAGGACGCTGAGATTTTAAAAGGCCTGGTTCACGGGGTGAATGTGACCGATATGCAGTCTGCCTGTCTGAAAGCGACCTCCCTGGGCCTGTGCATTAAATTAAAACAGGCGGGGCTGGAGCCAATTCTCCAGATGACAGGCCGTGACAGAAGCCGGATGGCGATTATGGGTGAGTTTTTGACAGCGGCTGCTTTCGGCATTGATACCATGCTGGCGCTTACCGGCGACCATACAGTAGTAGGCGACTGCAAAGAATCCAAGCCGGTATTCGATCTGGATTCCTGCGGTATCCTGCGGATGCTGACAGAAATGGAAGAGACTAATAAGGACTGCGGCGGCAACGATCTGGAAGGGGAAGCGCCTAAATTTTACAAGGGCGCATCGGTAACGCCGGTATATGAGCCTCTGGTACTCCAGATTAACAAGCTGAGAAAGAAAGTGGAATGCGGCGCGAAATATGTGCAGACCCAGGGTATCTTCGATATCGACAGCCTGAAGCGTTTTATGGATGAGGTAGACAAGGCAAATATCAAAGTGCATGTAATGGCAGGCATCATTCCGCTGAAAACAGCGGGTATGGCCAGATATATGAACGCCAGCGTGCCCGGCATCGATGTGCCGGAGTGGATGATGGAAAGACTGTCCGCCGCCGCTGCAGAAGGCAAGGAAAAGGGCGTGAAGGGCCTTCCTGCAAAGGCCGGCATCGAGATGGCGGCTGAAATGATCCAGAAGATTAAAGAGGAAAAAATCTGTGACGGCATCCATCTGATGACGATCGGCGCGGAGAAGAATATTCCGGTTATCCTGGAAAAAGCAGGCGTAAGCATCAGCGAATAAGAAAGCTACGGAAAACACAGGGCCAGGCTCTCCCGCGTTATGGGGGAGCCTGGCGGAAATCATCATGACAGGAGGATGGTCGATATGAAAATTACCATAATCGGCGGCGGCCCCGGTGGTTATGAGGCAGCTCTCTACGCGGCGAAAAAGGGCGCGGAAGTAGTGGTAGTAGAAAAGGACAGAGTAGGCGGAACCTGCCTGAACAGAGGCTGTATCCCTACGAAGGCGTTCCTGGCGTCCTATGATGTGCTGGAGACAGTGAAAAAAGCAGAGGATTTCGGGATTCAGACATCAGGCAGCCCGGCGGTGGATTACCCTGCTATTGTAGCCAGAAAGAATAAAGTAGTGGACTCCCTGGTAAAGGGAATCCAGTTCCTGTTTAAGAAAAATAATGTGACGCTGATCAACGGCTTCGGCAGCCTGGTAGATAAAAATACGGTGAAGGTGACAAAGGACGACGGTACTGAGGAGACCTTCTCTACAGATTATGTAATCCTGGCAACCGGTTCTGTTCCGATTGCGCCGGCTGTATTTAAGTACGATGGCAAGCGGGTTATTACCAGCGATGAGATTCTGGATTTCCAGGAACCGCCGAAATCCCTGATCCTGGTAGGCGGCGGCGTCATCGGCTGTGAGATTGGCCAGTTCCTGGCGGCGATGGGCACAGAGGTAACGGTAGTAGAGGCGCTGCCCAGACTGCTGGCCACTATGGATGAGGACGTAAGCAAACAGCTGCAGCGTCAGTTTAAGAAAGAAAAAATCAAGACGGTATGCGGCGACGGCATCGCAGAAGTAAATCCTGCGGAGGATCATGTGGACGTTACCCTTCAGAGCGGTAAAACGATGTCCGCGGATTATGTGCTGGTTGCAGTGGGCCGGGCGCCTTTTACAAAGGGGGCAGGTCTGGAAAATGCCGGCGTGGAAATGGCTGAACGGGGCAGAGTAGCGGTCAATGAGTATATGCAGACCAGCGTGGAAAATATTTACGCCATCGGCGATATTATCAACACCCCCTTCCTGGCCCATGTAGCCAGCAAGGAAGGCTATGCGGCTGTGGATCACATTATGGGCAGCCCGAAGAAGGTTCCTTACCATGCGGTTCCCAGCTGTGTATTCACAACGCCGGAGATCGCCAGCGTAGGTACGCTGGAGTACCAGCTCCAGAAGGAAGGAAAGGAAGCCGGAAAAGATTACCGTACCGGCACCTTTGATTTCAAGGGTCTGGGCAAGGCGCAGGCATCCGGCCATATTACCGGCTTTGTAAAAGTGATTGCGGATATGGACGATGTGCTGATCGGCGCGGAGATCGTCGGCGACAGGGCGGCAGATATGCTGCAGGTGCTGACCACAGCGGTTACGCTGAAGCTGACGGTAGAGCAGGTAGCGGAAAGTATCTTCCCTCATCCCACCATGTGCGAGGCGATTATGGAGGCGCTCCATGATGTTCACGGCATGAGCGGCCTGAAGGTCTGAGACATGGAAAACCAGCTGAAATATCAGCTGACAGGATTGAAAAATAGTGTAAAATATGCTATAAACCTTATAAGAGAAGCAGCCGCGGAAAGGCTGCCGCGAAAAGTATTAATGTAAAGGAGACAGCGCTATGGCATATCCATCAGATTTAAAGTACAGCAGCGAGCATGTATGGGTAAAAGTAGAGGGGGATACCGCGAAGCTGGGTATCACAGAGTATGCTCAGGAGGAGCTGGGCGATATCTTATTTGTTGACCTGCCCGATGTGGGAACCACATTTTCTGCAGGGGACGTTTTTACTGAGATTGAGTCATCCAAGACTGCTTCCGAGGTGCCGATTCCGGTCAGCGGCGAGATTATCGCGGTAAATGAGGAATTGGACGATTCACCGGAAAATATCAACGATGACGCTTATGCGGCATGGATCGTGGAAGTAAAACTGGACGATGAGTCCGAACTGGATGAGCTGCTGTCCGCGACCGCTTATGAGAATGGACTGGAAGAATAAACATTTTCCCATAGCATCCCTGAATGAACGCCGCCTGTCCGGCGGCAGATCTTCAAAGTAAAAGCTCCGGGAGAGAAGGGAACCTCCGGGAGACGGGGAAAGGCAAGAAAAAGAACATTTTTCTGCCTTCCTCCGTTCCCCGGAGGGTTTCTTTTTGTTCCGTAGGGGCGCACTGATTATCTTTACTCTGAACATCCGCCGCCGGATAGGCGGCATTCATTCAGGGATGCCAAATGCGCCCGCCAGATTTTCATCTTTGGTGATGCGTTGGCTGCCGGGCGCATGGAGGTTTAGATGGATTCATAGAGCAGCTGCCGGATACCGGCAGCCATTTCTTTTTGTTCCTCTGTCTCACAGAGATTCTCCGCCAGCTCCCAAAGGGCGGTGAAGGAGTAATTCCTGCCTTCCAGGGCATCGCGGAAGGAGCGGATGTAGGCTTCGTCATTGGCATCGGAATAGAGGGCGGCTGAAGTGATTTTTCCCTTTTCTACGTTCAGGCGCAGGTCAAAATCTCCCCATGGGAACCGCCTGCTGATCTGTATGGCGAAATCTATTTTTCTGCCGTACAGCCATTGGTCGGAGCGGAAAAAGGCTGCGTTTTCGCGAATTTCCTGTTCTGCCGCAGCAGAAAAATGCCAGGGGACAGCCGGAAGCCGGTATACCTGCTCAAAAGCCCGAAGCATCTCTTCCTCCATCTTCCGGATGGTCAGGCCGGGATGAAATTCTGTCAGGTTTGCCACCCGGGAGCGGACAGAAGCCACGCCCTTGGAAGCCAGCTTTTCCCTGTCTACGTTCAGATAATCGGACATCCGGCCGGTATCTACATGAACCAGCAGGGTGCCGTGGTGGTATTTTTTATCGCCGCTGGCGTAAAAGGCGTTTCCGGACACCTTCCGTCCGCCGACAGTGATGTCGTTCCGCCCGTTTTTTTCCGCCTGGATGTCCAGGCTGCGGCAGGCCTCGATGATAACCTGGAGCTGCCGGCTGAGATCATAATTTTCCTTCCTGGCCAGAAACGTGAAATTCAGATTTCCCATGTCGTGAAAAACAGCGCCGCCTCCTGACAGACGGCGGGCCGGGTGGCCGCCGTCTGTCAGGAGACGGGTGACATGACATTCTTTCCACAGATTCTGGTTCCGGCCGCAGACGACAGTGCGCTGATTCTGCCAGAGATAGAGGATGACCTCATGCTCTTCCACATGGTCTAACAGATATTTTTCCAGGGCCAGATTTTCATATGGTTTAAATGACAGGCCAAACGCCTGCCTGATGGTCTGAATCATAGTTATCCTGTTCCTTCGTCACTCAATCAGTACGCAGCCCACATAGGTCAGGGTACCGGGGCCGTAGTAGTAGGGGATATTGTTGTCGGCACAGACCGCGCTGACTACCATGCCCAGGGCTTCCATCGCAGAGGATTTTTTATCAGGGAAACGGCAGGGGGCGTCGGGATAGGTACACACCTTGCACCGCTTGCACTGGCCGTCGCCGATAATCATAGCGTCAGGAAACAGCTTGTGGATCTCATCGCTGAACTGATCCATATGCTTGCCATGGTTTTCTGCCAGCTCCATCATCGACTCATAGTCCAGAGAGTCTTCCAGAGCGCCGGTAGTCTGGAGGATCAGCCCTCTTTTATATTTGTGAATCCGCTCGCTGCATTCCTCCAGCGTTCCGCAGGCAGGGGGGCAGACCCAGTTTTTATTGTACGCCTGGCATTTGTTTGCCGCGCAGGACTCCCGTACCTCGGGACGTACCTCGATGGTATCCACATCCAGATCTCCCACATGGGAAAATCCACAGGACAGGGCCAGTTCTTTCAGTGCATTAAAATCTGTCATACGAATACTCCTTTACTGAACAGTATCCGGCGCAGCCGCCGGTGCGATGGCAGCCTGCCGTGATATGCTTTATTATGAATCAGGGGAGCCTGAAGCTTTGCTCCCGGCTGAACTGTTACGAATCAAATCGTAAGATTATACATCATATTCCGGATATTCCAGCTGGTCGACGAAGCAATCCTGGAAATCAGGGTGGGTAGCCAGCTCCAGAAATTCAGTCTGCCTGGAAATCTGGTCGCAGCGGTGAAATTCCCAGTCATTCAGGGCTGCGATCTTAGAACCTTCACCGGCGGCATTTCCGATGGGCTCGATCCGGTCTCTCAGCTCCTGGGGAATCAGGCCGATGGCACAGGCGCTGTCAGGAGACATATAGTTGCCGAAAGCGCCGGCGATCATAACCTTCTGGATATCCCCCGGCTGGATGCCCAGCGTATCAGACATCAGGGCGATGCCGGCAGCCATAGCTCCCTTCGCCAGCTGTACCTCCCGGACATCCTTCTGGCTTAAATATACCTTCTGGCCGGAGCCGCTTTCATCCTCGAAAGCCAGGACGAAAGCAGGGAAGCCATCGATCTGTACCAGGCGGTGCGCATTGGCTTTGCCGATGTCACTGGTCAGGTCTTCCGCTTTTTCCAGCCGTCCGCTGGAGGTAATGAAGCCCGCCTGAAGGAGCTGGGCGATAATGTCCATCAGGCCGGAGCCGCAGATGCCGATGGGTTTGGCGCCGCCGATGGTGCTGTATACCAGCTGATTGTTTTCAAAATGAACGTGATCGATGGCGCCCTCCGCGCCTCTCATGCCGCACTGGATCTTCGCGCCCTCAAAAGCTGGTCCGGCGGCGGTGGAGCAGGCGATCATCCGGTCTTTATTTCCCATGACCATCTCGCCGTTGGTTCCGATATCAATGACCAGGGTCAGGTCAGAGAGGGTGTCAAATTCTGTGGCCAGCAATACGCCGATGGTGTCTGCGCCTACAAAGCCGGCGATATTGGGCAGCAGCATGATTTTGCCGTGAGGGTGGATATGTATGCCGTAATCCGCTGCATTCAGCATCATGGATTCGCTGATGGTGGGATTATAGGGAGAATGCACCAGGGCGCCGGGCATGATGCCGGCGAAAAGATGATGCATACAGGTATTTCCCACAACGGTAATCATATAGATTTCCTCCGGCATTACCCCTGCCTGCAGAGCAGCCTTGACAGCCAGGTCGTTGAGCGCTTCCCGGACGCAGGCGCTCAGCTCGTCTACCCCTTCTGCCAGCGCATGGTTGCAGCGCTGGATGACATCGGCGCCGAACTGGGACTGGGGATTCAGCATACTGCTGACTGCCAGCTCCTTTCCGGTGCGCGCGTTCAGCAGATAGCCGACGATTGTGGTGGTTCCGATATCATAAGCCATGACGTAAAGCGGCTTTGTCTTATCTGCCAGGTCAATGATTTCATTTTCACACATGATAACGTCCGCTTCGTAATTATGATTCAGCAGATAATCATACAGGCCGGACACGATATGCATGGAAACGGGAATCTCTTCTTCCGGGATGCCGGAAGCTTTTGATACGGCCTCCTTGAGCCGCTTCCAATCCGAACGGCTGTCGCCGATCAGACATTTTTCTACTGTTACATGGTAGCTTCTGATCGCGGAATCCAGCGTAATATTCCGCTTTGCCCCCTCCAGCAGAATGCTGTGGTTTTGCGCTTCCGCCTTCAGTTCTACCTCCATATCCCCGTGAACCTCGGTGCTGCAGGCCTTCTGTATGCCCGACGGCGTGCCTGAGAGAATATTGACCAGGCATTTTCCGCAGGTGCCTCTGCCCCCGCAGGGCGCGTCAGGATGGAGATCTGCTTTAATCTGAGCGTCCAGAAGATTGGTTCCTTCTTCTACTGTCACAGTGATATCCTGCGGCAGGAAATGTACTTTAAACTGCCCCATTTTCCTTCCTCCTGTTAATCCATATTTTCAGTAAAATATCAACGCTACTGTTATTTTATCAAAAAGAAAAGGGTTTTTCAATTCCCGGATTTGCTCTTTTGTAACCATGGCGCATATACTAGTAATATATTCCAGCAAAGAGGGATTTTGATGCAGAAAAAAATTGATTTTGACAGCTTCCGCCCTGCCCAGCTGTCCGGGGAGCCGGTGACGGAATGGGATCTGGAAGCGGAATATCCGGAGGATAGCAGCCGCAAAACCTATGAAGAAGAAATGGAAAAAGCCGGGGAAAAGGGCGCCGCAGATCTGCCGCCCTGGGGCCCGCCTGCCGGAGAGACAGAGCTGCCCCCGTGGGGCCCGCCGGCTCAGATACCGGGATGGACTGAGAATCCTCAGTGGGCCGGAAGATACTGTCACATCCGTTTTATCCATGCCGCTGTCGGCTGGCCTCAGGTGGACATTTATGTAAATCAGACCCAGGTGATTTCAGCAGTTCAGTATGCTGAGCTGACGGAATATTTTACAGCCAGAGCCGGGAGGGCAGTGATAACCATCCGGCAGACAGACGATGGCCAGGTGCTGAACCAGACCAGCTTCCTGGTGGAAAAAGGCGGCTTTTATACTGTCGCGGCTGTCAATTCCGCTGCAGGCATCGCGCTGTATCTGATGGAAGATATCGCCTGCAGCAAAAGTGTGTATAATTCCTGCCTGCGGGTGGCCAATCTGACCAATCAGGCTCCTGCCTTAGATATTACTATGAATGAAGGCCGGACTTTATTCACGAATGTAAAGTTCCTGGACGTGACAGAATATAAGCAGATCAGTCCCGGCACCTATGATTTTGGCATCGCAGAAAGCGGCGGCTGCCAGACGCTGCCGCCTATCCAGCCCCGCCGGGCGCTTCAGCTGATTCCGGTGGTCATCGGGGAGACCTGCAGGCAGAATGTGCTGGTTACTGCCCAGCGCACCATTGAGCGGGACCGGGTGTATACGATGTATCTGATCGGCAATGCCTACAGCCAGCCTTATCTGAATGCTGTTTTGGCGGAAAGCTATTTTGAGTACTGAATTTCCGCCTAATAATAATAGTCCCGGCGCTGGACAACGGCAAAGCCTTCTTTTTCATAAAGGCGGCATGCCTCCTCGTTCAGGCTGCTGACTTGCAGCGTCATCCGGGTATGGCCCGGGGTCAGGCAGGCGGGTATGGCCCGGAGCAGCCGGGTTCCCAGCCCCCTGCCCTGTTCATCCGGCACGATGCCAAAGCCGGACAGATAAACGCCCTCCTCCCACTCTGTCAGGTGGAAAATGCCGGCAGGGCGCCGGCTGCCGGTTTTATAAGCCAGCCAGGTGCGGCTGGCGGGCGTGTCAAAGCTTTCACGGATGAAGGCTTCAGAAGCGGACTTGCCATCGCAGAAGATTTCCTCGTGAATATCGGTGCACAGCTGAAGATTGGTGTCGGAAGGCTGCACCGGTTCCAGCGTCAGTCCGGTGTCCCCGGCGCTGTCAGAAGAGGCGGAACCCATTTCCTTTTCCATGATATATTCAGAATACTGGTATTCTCCCTCCATGGCTTCCAGGGCAGCCAGAGCGTCAGCGCTCTGCCCATCAGTGACAAACAGCAGATCCATCTCTTCGATATAGTCATCCAGCTGCTCCAGGACTTCATTCCACAGCCGGGTAAAGTAACCCCGCTGCCGGGCCATGGGATGGGTAAAGGCCATCGCCTCCCCCTCATACCGGCTGGGCAGGAAGAGGGAGAGGAAGCTGACCAGCTCATTGTTTTCATACAAAAGATAAAAGCAGGGGATGTCAGGGGAAAAATTGCGGTTTTCCAGCGGAGGCGTCAGGGTCAGGGATTCATAGTCCCGGCAGGCGTACAGCAAGGCGCTGACTTTTTTCAGCTGTTTTTCGTTCAGGCGGGTTAAGATCTGTATCTTCATCGGATGATTTCCTTTCGTATTCATTCTGTTTTCTGCCTGTATTGTACAGCCTCCGGCGGACAAGCGTCAAGAGCAGAGCCAAAATCTGAAAAAATGCCGAAAAGGGAGAGGGGCGAAGAAGGAAGGATGAAAATCCAGAAAAGCAATGGAGAAAAAAGAACGGGATGAAAGCTGCCGGAATGGCTTGGCCTCTTCTGGAAACTATACTATAATGGAAGACAGACAGAGGCATGGATGTGGAGCTGTAATAGGCTGGCGGGCCGGCGGATCAGAAAAATGGAAAGGAAAAAGAAAGGACGGACTGGAAAATGGCTGAGATAAGATTGCGGGAAGAGATTGCAAGGAAGGATACATGGGCTCTGGAGGATATATTCCCTTCAGATGAGGCGTGGCAGGAGGCTGCCGCCGGCGTAAAAGAACGGCTGGCGGAATATGGCCGGTTTCGCGGCAGGCTGGCAGAGTCAGGGAAGACTTTGTGGGACTGTCTCAGGCTGGATGATGAAATCGGAGAGAAACTGGAGCGGATTGGCTGTTATGCCAGCCAGAAATCAGATCAGGACACATCGGTGGGACGGTATCAGGAGATGGCGGGACAGGCGGAGGATCTGTACAGCCAGGCTGCGGAGGCGTCCTCCTTCATCCGGGGTGAGATTACCCGGATGGGAGAGGGAAAGGTTCGGGCGCTGACAGAGGAGTGGGAGCCGCTGAATCAGTACGGACGGATTTTTTACCTGATTTTCCGGGAGAAGGAGCATACCCTGTCTGACCAGGAGGAGGCGCTGCTGGCGGCGTCCCGGTTTATGGCGGACGGGGGCGCCAATGCCTTTCGGATGTTTAACAATGCGGATGTGACCTTTGCCCCGGTAAAGGATGCAGAGGGCAGGGAGCTGCCGCTGACCCACGGCTCCTATATCGGGTATATGCAGAGCAAAGACCGCAGCCTGCGCCGTCAGGCCTATGAGCATATGTATGACGCCTACCGGGCTTATGAAAATACTCTGGCGGCTATGTTTCAGGCCAATGTCCGGCAGCATATTTTTTACAGCAGGGCGAGAAAATATCCCTCTTCCATGGCATACGGCCTGTCAGGAAGCGCGGTGCCGGTATCGGTTTATGAATCTCTGATTGAGACGACCCACCGGTTTCTCCCTTCCATGTACCGCTATGTAAAGCTGCGGAAGAAAATGCTGGGGCTGGAGCATCTTCATATGTATGATGTATATGTGCCTTTGACGGAGGCCGGGTCAGAGCGGTATACCTTTGAGGAAGCAAAGGAGATCGTGACGCAGGCGCTGGCGCCGATGGGAGAGGAATATCTGTCTGTCCTGCGCCAGGGCTTTGAAAACCGGTGGATCGACGTATATGAAAATAAGGGGAAACGCAGCGGCGCCTACAGCAGCGGCCCTTACGGCGTTCATCCTTATGTGCTGCTGAATTTTAACGGGACGCTGGACGATATTTTTACCCTGGCTCACGAGATGGGGCACGCGATCCATTCTTATTATTCAGATCATGCCCAGCCTTACTGCTATGCTGGATATCATATTTTTGTGGCGGAGGTGGCCTCCACCTGCAATGAAGCCCTGGTGACGCATTACATGCTGGATCATGCCGGCAGCAGGGAGGAGAAAGCCCATATTATCAACCATTACCTGGACGGGTTTAAAAGCACGATGTTCCGACAGACCATGTTCGCAGAATTTGAGAAAATCACCCATGAAATGGCAGAGCGGGGCGAAGGGCTGACAGCGGAAAAGCTGTGCGGGCTTTATCATCGGCTGAATGCCCTCTACTTCGGGGAGGAGATGGAGCTGGATGACCGCATTGATATGGAGTGGGCCCGGATTCCACATTTTTACACGCCATTTTATGTATATCAGTATGCTACCGGCTATGGGGCGGCGACAGCGATCAGCCGGAAAATTCTGAATGGCGAGGCGGACATGAAGGAACGATACCGCCAGTTCCTCCAGGGGGGAAATTCCATGGACTGCATCGATCTGCTGAAACTGTGCGGGGTGGATATGACAGGCCCCCAGCCAGTGGCGGACGCGCTGACGGTATTTGGGGAATATCTGGATTTGCTGGAAAATGTCATAAAATAACAGAAAAAACTAACAGAAAATTAAGAAAAATACCAGGTAATTTATGAAATTATTTTAGCCAGATATGCTATAATAACCAATAACGACTGCAAGGGGCAGACGGCGCAGGGCCATAGCGGCCCGGCTGTCTGTTTGTACAGGAAATCGGGAGGCTGCTCAGATGAACGCATATGAGGCAATTTATTACAGAAAATCAGTTCGTGGGTATTCCATGGAGGCGCTGGCGCCGGAGATGCTGGAACGGCTCCGGAACTGCGCCCGTCATCTGAAGCGGCTGGATCCTTCGATCGGATATCAGGTAGACATCCTGGACCTTACCAGGAATAAAATCAGGCTGGTAGGGCCGTTCCGGGTGAGGGCTCCCTATTATCTGATGATTTCTGTGGATAAGTCCAGGGAGGGCGCTATGCTGGAGGCTGGTTATCTGGCGGAACAGCTGGTGCTCTATCTGGCGGGAAAAAATATCGGCACCTGCTACCAGGGAGGGCTGCGCTGTCTGAATATTACCCCCGCCCAGGGGCTGAAGCAGGTGATGCTGATTGCCTTTGGCCGCGCAGATCATAAGATTTACAGAAATCAGGAGCAGGCCAGACGGAAAAAACTGAGCGCCCTCTGTTCCTTTCGGGAAGGGATCGGCGAGGAGATGCGCACGCTCCTGAAGGCGGCCCGGCTGGCGCCGTCGGCTTTTAATACCCAGCCGTGGCGGTTTGTGGTGTACGCAGGCAGGATCCACATCCTGGCCAGAGATTCCTTCTGGAACCGGGTGCATCCTGGCGGGACGGAGTTCGACATGGGCGTTATGCTTTGCCATATGGTTTTGGCGGCAGAAGAGCTGTGGATGGATATTACGCTGAAAAAAGACGGACAGCTGGCAGAAAACAGATGGAAAAAGTGCCGTTATATTATTAGTTTGATAAATAATCAAAATAATCTGAATAATTAAAAAAGCATTGACAAAACCTTTTCTGTGTAGTATGATAATATCTGTCCAAAGGACATAAGCGCGAGTGGCTCAGTGGTGGAGTATCGCCTTGCCAAGGCGAGGGTCGCGGGTTCGAATCCCGTCTCGCGCTCTTTTGTTTCTATAAAAATTCCTGAGAGATCAGGGATTTTTTTGTTTATTATAAAACCGCGTTTCCTATGAAACAAAAATGCTCCGCAGGATCGCACTGCGGCGATGGAAAACTGCAGAACCACCGGCGCCGCGGGAGCCGGACTGTGAGAAAGCAAATAGAGAGGCGCCGGCGTGATATGGCGGCAAAAAGAAGTAAGAAAACAGATGGCCGCAGTGCCAGTCAGAATGGTAAGGCGCTGCGGATGATCTTGTATCTTTCCATCCCTACTATCAT
>CALWQE010000217.1 GCA_944383605.1 uncultured Lachnospiraceae bacterium | reverse complement strand
AAAAAATAACCCAGAATTATGTAGGCGTGACCAGGATCGCGCAGCTGAACTGAACGGGAAAACGGGGAGCGGCCGGCCGGGATAAGATTGCCAGAGCCGGGATATACTATTTCTGAGGAAACCTGTATGCGCCCGGCAGCCAGCGTACCACCAAAGATAAAAATCCGGCGGGCGCATTTAGCATCCTTGAAGGAATGCCGATGAATGAAGCAGGGAACTTCCCTGCCTCGGTTAAAGAGCGCGCCGCGGGGAGCACGCTGCGGCAGAAAGGAGAATACAGCATGTCAGCGGACATCTGGTGGAATCTGCTTTTGGTGTGGTATCTGCTGGCCGGCATCGCCTTTGTATTTTGGTATGGAGATGAGGAAAATGCCGCCTGAAAAGCAGACCGAAAAAATGCTTGAAATCTGTCGGGTAATGTGATACACTCTTTACAATTTGAGCAGAAATGATAAAACAGGATCAAAGGGGAATCTGGGCTCAGAGTCCCCTTTTTTCTGCTGCAAAAAAGAAACAGTATGCAGGAAACCAAACAATCACCAATCTGGAAAGGAAAACGAACTTATGAAAGCTTTTCTTATTTTAGAAGATGGGACCGTATTTGAAGGAACCGGCATCGGCGCAGACAGAGAAATCATCAGCGAGATTGTTTTCAACACTTCTATGACCGGATATCTGGAAATTCTGACAGACCCTTCCTATGCGGGCCAGGCTGTGGTCATGACCTATCCCCTGATCGGAAATTATGGCATATGTTATGAAGATATGGAATCCCACAGGCCGTGGCCGGACGGGTATATCGTAAGAGAATTGTCCAGGATGCCCAGCAACTTCCGCTGTGAAAACTCCATCCAGAACTTTCTGACAGATCACAGCATCCCCGGCATCTGCGGGATCGATACCAGGGCGCTGACGAAGATATTAAGAGAAAAAGGCACCATGAACGGTATGATTACCCGGAATGAAGATTTTCAGCTGGAGGAAGTTCTGCCCCGCATTAAGGCGTACCGTCCCACAGATGTGGTAAGACAGGTGACCAGAAGAGAAAAGGATGTGCTGCCCGGCCCCGGCCCGAAGGTGGCGCTGCTGGATTTCGGCGCGAAGGAAAATATCGCCCGGTCTCTGAATGAGCGGGGCTGCCAGGTTACGATATACCCTGCATACACCAGCGCAGAGGAACTGATCGCCGCAAAGCCTGACGGCATTATGCTGAGCAACGGCCCCGGAGATCCGAAGGAGTGTACGGAGATTATCAGGGAGCTGAGGAAGCTGTATGAGACAGAGATTCCTATTTTCGCGATCTGCCTGGGCCATCAGCTGATGGCGCTGGCGATGGGCGCGGATACCTATAAAATGAAATACGGCCACAGAGGCGGCAACCATCCGGTGAAGGATCTGGAGACCGGGCGGGTGTACATCTCCTCCCAGAATCATGGCTATGTGGTGGACGCCAAGGGGATGGATCCGTCCATAGCGGTTCCGGCCTTCGTCAATGTCAATGACGGCACCAACGAGGGACTGCGTTATATCGGCAAGAAGATTTTTACCGTCCAGTTCCACCCGGAGGCCTGCCCCGGCCCCAGGGATTCCGCATATCTCTTTGACCGGTTTATCAAAATGATGGAGGTGGAAAAATAATGCCTAAGAATCCGAATATTAAAAAAGTACTGGTAATTGGCTCCGGCCCCATCGTCATCGGCCAGGCTGCGGAATTTGACTATGCGGGAACCCAGGCGTGCCGTTCCCTGAAGGAAGAGGGAATCGAGGTAGTCCTGGTCAATTCCAATCCTGCTACCATCATGACCGATAAGGATATTGCGGATCATGTTTACATCGAGCCTCTGACCACAGCTATGGTGGAACAGATTATTATGACAGAGAAGCCGGACAGCATCCTGCCCACGCTGGGAGGCCAGGCGGCCCTGAACCTGGCGATGGAGCTGGAAGAAAGAGGCTTCCTGCGAGAGCATGGGGTAAAGCTGATCGGCACCACCTCTGAGACGATTAAAAAGGCGGAGGACCGTCAGGAATTTAAGAACACCATGGAAAAAATCGGCGAGCCCTGCGCTCCCTCCATGGTGGTAAACAATGTGCGGGACGGCATTGCCTTTACCAATACCATCGGTTATCCGGTCGTGCTGCGGCCCGCCTACACCCTGGGCGGCAGCGGCGGCGGAATCGCCCACAATGAGAAGGAGCTGATGGACATCCTCTCTAACGGCCTGCGCCTATCCCGTGTGGGACAGGTTCTGGTGGAGCGGTGCATCGCCGGATGGAAGGAAATTGAATATGAAGTGATGCGGGACGCGGCAGGCAACTGTATTACCGTCTGCAACATGGAAAATATCGACCCGGTAGGCGTCCATACCGGCGACAGCATCGTGGTGGCTCCTTCTCAGACTCTGGGGGATAAGGAATATCAGATGCTGCGCAGCGAGGCGCTGAATATTATTGACGAGCTGAAGATTACCGGCGGCTGCAACGTACAGTTCGCGCTTTATCCGGAGAGCTTTGAGTACTGTGTCATTGAGGTAAATCCCCGCGTCAGCCGTTCCTCTGCCCTGGCTTCAAAGGCCACCGGCTATCCGATCGCGAAGGTGGCGGCGAAGATCGCCCTGGGCTATACCCTGGATGAGATTCCCAACGCCATTACGGGAAAAACCTATGCCAGCTTTGAGCCTGCCCTGGACTACTGTGTGGTAAAGATTCCGAAGTGGCCTTTTGATAAGTTTATCAGCGCCAAACGGACCCTGACCACCCAGATGAAGGCGACCGGAGAGGTAATGAGCATCTGCACCAGCTTTGAAGGGGCGCTGATGAAGGCCATCCGTTCTCTGGAGCAGAACCTGTACAGCCTGGAATATCCGGAATTTGCCCCCATAGATGACGAGGAGCTGGAAAAGAAGCTGTACCGGATCGATGACCGGCGGATTTTCTGCATCGCGGAGGCTCTCCGCCGCCATTTTGACCGGAATCTGATTCATGATATTACCAAGATCGATCTCTGGTTTATCGACAAGATTGCCGTCCTGGTGGAGATGGAGGAGGCGCTGCGGACCCGGCCTCTGACCAGAGAGCTGCTGTATGAGGCGAAACGGCTGGAATACCCTGACCGGGTGATCGCCTCCCTGACGGGGCGGACAGCGGGAGAAATCCGGCAGATGCGCAGGGAAGAGGGCATTACAGCTTCCTATAAAATGGTAGATACCTGCGCCGCAGAATTTTCCGCTTCCACGCCTTACTATTATTCCTGCTACGATGGAATCAGCGAGGTAGAGCCGGATCATCATCCGAAAAAAATCATGGTGCTGGGCTCCGGCCCCATCCGGATCGGCCAGGGCATTGAGTTTGACTTCTGCTCTGTCCACAGCGTATGGGCTTTTAAGGAAATGGGCTATGAAACCATTATCGTCAACAATAACCCGGAGACAGTCAGCACCGATTTTGATATCGCGGATAAGCTGTATTTCGAGCCGCTGACGCCGGAGGATGTGGAGAGTATTGTGGATATCGAGGAGCCGGAAGGGACTGTGGTTCAGTTCGGCGGCCAGACGGCCATCAAGCTGACGGAAGCCCTGATGAAGATGGGCGTGCCGATTCTGGGTACTTCTGCTGAGGATGTGGACGCGGCGGAGGATCGGGAACGGTTTGACGAGATTCTGGAGCAGTGCTGCATCCCCAGGCCCCAGGGCGATACGGTGTTTACCTGCGAGCAGGCTCTGGAAGTGGCCAACCGGCTGGGATATCCGGTGCTGATCCGTCCATCCTATGTGCTGGGCGGCGCCGGGATGCAGATCGCCATCAGCGATGATGATATTATCGCTTTTATGGAGATTATTAACCGGACGGTGCAGGAGCACCCGATTTTGATTGATAAATATCTGATGGGACGGGAGGTAGAGGTAGACGCGGTCTGCGATGGGCAGGATATCCTGATTCCCGGCATTATGGAGCATGTGGAGCGGGCGGGCGTCCACTCCGGAGACAGTATTTCTGTATATCCGCCCCAGAATCTGACGCCCCGGATTAAAAATGTCATTACCCGCTATACAGAATCTCTGGCCAGGGCTCTTCATGTTAAGGGACTGATTAATATTCAGTTTGTGGTTTACAATGACGAGGTATATGTGATCGAGGTGAATCCCCGGTCCAGCCGTACCATTCCTTATATCAGCAAGGTGACGGGAATCCCGATCGTAAACCTGGCGGCAAAGGCCATCATGGGCGCAAGCATCCGGGAACTGGGCTATGAGCCCGGCCTGCAGCCGGAGGCGGATTATGTTGCTGTCAAGGTGCCGGTGTTCTCCTTTGAGAAGCTGAGAGGCGCCGACATCGGCCTGGGCCCGGAGATGAAATCCACCGGCGAGGTGCTGGGC
>CALWQE010000216.1 GCA_944383605.1 uncultured Lachnospiraceae bacterium | reverse complement strand
GGGCTTTCCCGGATGCTGGGAAGCCGCTGTGAAGTAATTCTTCATGATCTGAGCCATGTGGAAAGCTCGATTGTAGCTGTCTATGGGAATGTGACGAACCGGCGCGCAGGCGGGCCGGCTACCAATTACCTGCTGCAGCTTTTAAAAACCTATGGGGATGAGGCGCCGGACAGCCTGAACTACCGGAATGTAATGCCGGACGGGAGGGTAATCCGTTCCTCTACCGTTTTTATCCGGGATGAAGGAGGGCATATCATTGGAAGCCTCTGCATCAATCAGGATATGACAGATTTCATCGTAGCCTCCAAGCTGATTCAGGAGCTGACTGCTTTTCAGAAGCCATCCAATGAGAAAGATCATGCGGAAGAGTTTTTCGCCTATGACATTAACGATGTCATGGAAGATATGGTGCGGACAGAATTGGAGCTTTTGCAGAAGCCTGTGGCTTATATGCAGAAGGATGACAAGCTGGCAGTGGTTCAGCGTATGGAACAGAAAGGCATCTTTGATGTCAGAGGCGCTGTGGAGTATGTGGCGGAACGTCTGGGCGTAACCAACTATACGGTATACAATTATTTAAAAGAGATACGCTCTGCAAACAGATAAGGCAGGGCCGGGCGTCATCCGCAAAAACGCGGAGGGAACCCGGCCCTGTTCTTTGTTCCATAGGAAACTGCGTTCCCTTTGTTTTCAGTTGTGTTTTCTGCGGTTGTTGTGTATACTGAAAGCATCCCTGAATGAATGCCGCCTGTTTGGCGGCAGACTTTCAAGGTAAACCTGGAAAGGAGGTAATTATGAAAAAGCAGGCAGCTATTTTTTTATCGGTTTTTCTGATTTTTGCCCTGTCAGGCTGCAGCAGGACCCAGACGGCGCCTTCGGCGGCGTCCCTGTATGACCGTGGGCTGGAGGTAATCAGCCTGATGGCGGAAATGGCCGGATCGGAGGAGTATATGGGGGTGATGACCGGGAACAGTGAAATTACCCGGATGGTACAGAAGATGGCCCAGGGAGACTACAGTAGGCCAGAACGGGTATATGCCCTGTCGGCGGCAGAGGAAGGAAGCTTTTCATCGGGACTGGAATGGACCTCTCTTTCGGAAAATTTGCAGCAGCTGCTCAGAAACCGGGAAATCAGTTCCCTGACTTCTTCTGTGAACGGCATGGACGGCGCGGAATGCCTGGCTGCCGCCAATACCTGCTCGGCGCAGATTACCTTTGTCAGCGACAGTGTAAAGGAGCCTGTCCTGTATCTCTATCTGTTCCAGGACGGGGCGCCGGCGGGGGTCGCCTTTATGCCGGGAAATGACGGTACGGCAGCTGCCAGCGGCACCTTTATCCTGGCGGATGAGCTGGCATGGGATTCTGCGGAGGCAGTGGCAGCATACTTTAAAAATCTGGGGCTGCAGGTGAATGTGTCGGAGGTAACTTTAGAAGATTAAATCTGAAAGGCGGAAGGAGAATAGGGCTTGATATACGTTACAGGTGACTGTCATGGAGATTACCGCAGGTTTAATACGGAAATTTTTCCGGAGCAGAAGGAGATGAGCCGGGAGGATTATGTGATCGTCTGCGGCGATTTCGGCTACTGGGATGAGTCGCCGGAGCAGAAATGGTGGCGGAAATGGCTGGCGAAAAAGCCCTTTACCCTTCTGTGGACAGACGGCAACCATGAAAATTATGATATGCTGGCAATGCTGCCGGCAGAGCGCTGGCATGGGGGAATGGTACAATATATCGGGGAAAATGTGATCCGTCTGATGAGAGGGCAGGTGTATGAGCTGGAGGGGATTCGCCTGTTTGCTTTCGGCGGGGCCAGAAGCCATGACATTCAGGATGGGATTCTGGATCCGGAGGAGCCGGGATTCCGGATCAAATATAAGCAGCTGAGAGCCAGAAACGCAATGTTCCGGGTGAATCACCGTTCCTGGTGGAAGGAAGAAATGCCGGATGCAGCAGAGTTTGAGGAAGGCAGAAAGAACCTGGACGCCTGCGGCTGGCAGGTGGACTATATCGTGACCCACTGCGCCCCCTCTTCGGTGCAGGCGCTGTTGGGGGACGGCCTGTACCAGGCGGACGCCCTCACCGATTATCTGGAGGAAATCCGGCAGAAATGCCGGTACAGGAAATGGTTTTTCGGCCACTACCATGGCAACCGGAATGTGACAGACCGGGATCTGATGCTGTATGAACAGATCATCCGGATCCGGTAGGTCTTTCCGGGTTTTTCTTCCAGCGGAAAATAAAGATTGCGGGAAAGGGATTGTTCGGCTATAATGGGAGATATGCCGCGGTTCCCGCAGGCAGAACACAGATAAAGGAGATTATGTGATATGGGGTACAGCATAGCGATTGACGGCCCTGCAGGAGCGGGAAAAAGCACAGTTGCGAAGAAGCTGGCAAAAAAACTGAATTTTATATATATCGATACAGGAGCCATGTATCGTGCCATGGGGCTGTTTTTTGCCCGGAACAGGATTAATCTGGCTGACGAGGAAATTGTGGCTGCGGCCTGCCGGGGCGTAGATATCCGGATTACCTATGAAAACGGGCAGCAGCAGATCTGGCTGCAGGGAGAGAATGTGACATCTCTGATCCGTTCGGAAGAGGCGGGGAATATGGCTTCCTCCTGCGCCGTTATTGACTGCGTTCGCCGGAAGCTGGTGGCTTTGCAGCAGAAGATGGCGAAGGAAATGAATGTGATTATGGACGGCCGGGATATTGGAACCGTAGTGCTTCCAGAGGCAGATCTGAAGATTTATCTGACTGCGGATGTGGAAACCCGGGCAGAAAGACGATTTAAGGAGTTGACAGACAAGGGGGAATCCTGTAATATTGAAGCAATCAGGAAAATTATCTCAGATCGGGATTACCGCGACACACACCGGGCCGTTTCACCATTGCGGCAGGCGGAAGACGCAGTGTATCTGGATTCCTCCCATCTGTCGGAGGAGGAAGTCGTTAACCGGATCCTGGATATTTTTTCTGAAAAAACCGGGTGCTGAATGGAGAATGCATGGAAGTAATATTGGCTAAGACAGCTGGTTTCTGCTTCGGTGTGAAGCGGGCTGTAGACAGGGTTTATGAGCAGGTGGACTCCGGAAAGAAAAATGTATACACCTTCGGGCCGATTATCCACAATGAAGCGGTGGTCGGGGATCTGGAGGAAAAAGGGATCCATGTGCTGCATACAACAGAAGAGCTGGAACAGCTGGAAAAGGGAACCGTGGTAATCCGCTCCCACGGCGTCAGCCGGGAAATCTATGAGCTGATGGAGCGCAAGGGACTGGAGATTATTGACGCCACCTGCCCTTTTGTCAAAAAAATTCACCGGATCGCGGCAGAAAGCTCTGAGAAGGGTAATACTGTGGTTATTGTTGGGAGCCGGGAACATCCCGAGGTTCAGGGCATCACAGGATGGTGCCGGGGACCGGTCTGCGTTGTGGAAAATCAGCAGGAAGCCGAAGAACTGTCCCTTTCCCCTGGAACGCCTGTGACGATTGTATCCCAGACGACATTTAACTACAATAAATTTAAAGATATAGTTGAAATAATTTCAAAAAAGGGTTACAATAGTAGTGTTGTGAATACTATATGCAATGCAACGCAGGAAAGACAGGTTGAGGCCCGTGAGATTGCGTCTAAGGTGGACGCAATGATTGTCATCGGAGGCCGGAACAGTTCAAATACGCAGAAGCTGTTTGAGATATGTAAAAAGGAATGTGAAAGTACTTATTATATACAGACATTCAAGGACTTAACAGAACAAAATTTCCAGACTGTACGCACCGTAGGTATTACAGCAGGGGCGTCCACCCCAAACAATATAATTGAGGAGGTTCATACTAATGTCAGAGTTAAGTTTTGAACAAATGTTGGATGATTATGAAAAAACAATTCACACGGGGGAGGTAGTCACTGGCAAGGTCATTGCTGTTAAGGAAGATGAAATTGTCTTAAATATTGGATATAAATCTGACGGTATTATCACCAGAAACGAATACACCAATGATTCCAATGCCGATCTGACCACACTGGTTCATGAAGGTGACGAGATGGAAGCCAAAGTCGTAAAAGTAAACGACGGCGAAGGCCAGGTGCTGCTCTCCTATAAGAGACTGGCGGCAGACAGAGGAAACAAGAGACTGGAAGAGGCCTATGAGAATCAGGAGGTTCTGACAGCTCCTGTTACACAGGTACTGGACGGCGGTTTAAGCGTAACCGTAGACGGCGCGAGAGTATTTATCCCCGCCAGCCTGGTTTCCGATACCTATGAGAAAAATCTGGGCAAATATGCGGGCCAGGAAATCGAATTTGTGATTTCTGAGTTCAATCCCAGAAAGAGAAGAGTGATCGGCAACCGGAAGCAGCTGCTGGTTGCGAAGAAAGCGGAACTGCAGAAGGCGCTGTTTGAGAGAATCGAGCCTGGCATGACAGTAGAAGGTACCGTGAAGAATGTGACGGATTTCGGCGCGTTCATCGACCTGGGCGGCGCAGACGGCCTGCTTCATATTTCCGAGATGTCCTGGGGCAGAGTAGACAATCCGAAGAAAGTATTTAAGGTTGGCGATCAGGTGACAGCCTTCATCAAAGAGATTAACGGCACAAAGATTGCCCTGAGCCTGAAATTCCCTGATCAGAATCCCTGGCTTCACGCTTCTGAAAAGTATGCCGTGGGCAATGAGGTTCATGGCCGTGTAGCCAGAATGACAGACTTCGGCGCATTCGTGGAACTGGAGCCGGGCATTGACGCTCTGCTGCATGTGAGCCAGATCTCCAGAGCTCATGTAGAGAAGCCTGCCGATGTTCTGCAGATTGGTCAGGAGATCAACGCGAAGGTGGTAGATTTTAACGGCGATGAAAGAAAGATCAGCCTGAGCATGAAAGCGCTGGAAAGCGCTGCGCCGGCTGATGCACAGACAGAAGAATAAATCAGAAAAGGACTGCCGGGCAGGATGGATCATACGAAAATCAGTATGGTCTGTCCTGCCCGGTTTTCTTTCAGCCCGGCCCATGAAGCAGCTGGCGAAGATAATCTTCAAAAAAAGCAGCCTGTTCTTCTTTGCTTTTTTCCTGCTGCTCCCAGCGAAGATATCCCTGTTTGTCGCCGTAGTTCTGATAGAAGCAGGGCTTTTGCTTTTTGTGGACGGCAGGGAGGAAAAGGCCGCTGACCCTGCTGTAGCAGTTTTGCCGCACAGCCTTCTGGCGAAAGGCCGGGTCCGTATAGACCGCTATGCTTTTATGTACTGCCTGATCTTCCGCGGGCAGATAATAATAATTTTTATAATCCGGAAAAAAATATTTCATTTCTCCCTCTGTCAGCGGCAGGCGCAGGGTCAGTTCGCTCCCCCGGCAGGAGAGCCAGCAAAAGTCCATGCGCAGGGTAACAGAGGCGGGAACTTTCCATTGCCGGGAGGAGTAGATCACGAACAACTCCTTTTTTTCATTTCCTTCCCAGTCTGTATATCTGGCTTCCTCGCACCTGTCCCAGGCAAAGCTGCCCAGCAAAAATCGGACATAGGAAAATGCGGCGGTCAGACCGGGCAGATTTTTCACGTCCTCCTCATTATGCAGAAGAAGGAGCTTTTCCTCTTTACGCCCCGGTTCTTCTGACTGCCGTTGGGCGCAGTAGCGGTGAAAGACCGGAATCAGATCGCCGCCGCTCATCTGATCCTCCCGGCTGATGCCCAGGAAATCCTCAATCGCTTTCTGACGGCAGCTGGCCAGGCCCAGCAGCTTTTTCCAGGGCTTGATTTTTTCATACAGGTCGATACTGGCCAGAGCGGTGAAATCCGCGCAGTCCAGCCGGTGAACCTGGCAGCGGGCCTGGAAGAAGGGCAGGTCAAACCGGGCGCCGTTGAAATGAACCAGTACTGCCGGCGGCTTCAGATGGGCGGTAAAGTCCAGAAAAGCGGCTAAGACCTCCCTCTCCTCGCCGGCTGACTGAGCCAGCCACTGAAAAAGAGTGGCTTCCTGAACGGCTCCCCTTTTTTCCCACACGGAAGCGCCGATCAGGTAGATCTGATTCCGGGCTCTGGAAAGTCCCGTGGTTTCAATATCAAAAAAAAGATACCGGATGTCCCCCCGCCCGGCGCTTTCCGGCAAAAAGTCTGCCAAACAGGAAAAATCTGCGGCAGAGAGCGGTTCCATCCTCTTTTGTACGCAAATCATATGCCAGCCTCCTTTGCTTGCGGGATAGTCAAAACTATGTTATGATAAAACAGCGGATGTGTCAAGGAAGACCGCGAAAGCTGACGGAAAGGTTTTATCATATATGTTTTCTTATATTAAAGGCGAACTGGCAGACATAACCCCTGAGGAGATTGTGGTGGAGGCAGGAGGAATCGGCTATGCCGTCCGTATGCCATCCTCTGTACTGGACAGCCTTCCGCCCCTGGGAGCGGAAATCAAGGTATATACGCATTTATATGTCAAGGAAGATCTGGTGGCCCTATATGGCTTCCTGACCAAGGAAGATCTGGCGGTTTTCCGGCTGCTGCTGGGCGTCAGCGGCATCGGGCCGAAGGGAGCGCTGGGCGTGCTGTCCGCGATTTCTCCGGATGATCTGCGGTTTGCGGTGCTGGCCGGAGATGTAAAGTCGATCTCCCGGGCGCCAGGCATCGGGACAAAGACTGCCCAGAGATTGATTATTGAGTTAAAGGACAAGCTGGATCTGGGAGAGGCATTTGAGATCCGTTCCGGCCATCAGGCGGCAGCGGCGGCAGCCAGTCCGTCAGATGGGACAGATCAGCGCAGCGATGCGGTACAGGCGCTGGCGGCGCTGGGATATTCCCTGGCAGACGCTACCCGGGCCGTCCGCGCCGTTGATTTTGCGAAAGGTATGGCGGCTGAGGACATTTTGAAGGAGGCCCTGAAGCATCTGCTGTAGAAAGACAGCTGTATTCCATGGGAAACAGGCAGAAAGTCAGGTAAAAGAAATGGCATCGAGAATGATCACAACAGAATTTACGGAAGAGGATGTAAAGATTGAAAGCCATCTCCGTCCCCAGCTGCTGGAGGATTATATCGGCCAGCAAAAGGCGAAGGAGACGCTGAAGGTATATATCGAGGCGGCGAAGGCCAGGGGAGAGGCGCTGGATCATGTCCTTCTGTATGGGCCGCCGGGGCTGGGAAAAACAACTCTGGCCGGCATTATCGCCAATGAGATGGGCACCCATCTGAAGATTACCTCAGGCCCGGCTATCGAAAAGCCGGGAGATATGGCGGCAATCCTGAATGGCCTGCAGGAGGGAGACGTTCTTTTTGTTGATGAAATCCATCGCCTGAACCGTCAGGTGGAGGAGGTGCTCTACCCGGCGATGGAGGATTTCGCCATTGATATTCTGATCGGAAAAGGGCCGACGG
>CALWQE010000215.1 GCA_944383605.1 uncultured Lachnospiraceae bacterium | reverse complement strand
GGACGGCCCGCCGCCCTGGAGAGCTGTACCCGCTCCCAGGCAGATATCCGGGAAGGGGAAGTATTTTCTCCCTTTTTCGCTTCGCTGCCAGTAAAGCGCTCTGTTTCAGGCCGGGTTCTCTCCCATTTTCCCGGCGTATGGAGGAGCAGAAGCTCTCCCAGCGTGTCCCGCATGTCCTCTCTTTTCACAATCCCGTCCAGAAAACCATGCTTCAGCAAAAACTCTGACCTCTGAAACCCTTCCGGCAGCTTCTGATGGATGGTCTGTTCAATCACTC
This sequence comes from uncultured Lachnospiraceae bacterium, assembly GCA_944383605.1. GTDB lineage: Bacteria > Bacillota > Clostridia > Lachnospirales > Lachnospiraceae > Paralachnospira_A. The sequence continues at coordinate 7,237 of CALWQE010000215.1, read as the reverse complement.
TGGGACCCGCAAAGCCGATCAGCGCCCCCGGTTCAGCCAGGATAATATCGCCCAGCATGGCAAAGCTGGCGGTAACGCCTCCCGTAGTGGGATCGGTCAGCACCGTAATATACAGCAGCCCCGCATCGCTGTGGCGCTTCAGGGCCGCCGCTGTTTTTGCCATCTGCATCAGAGAGACGATCCCTTCCTGCATTCTGGCTCCTCCGGAGCAGGCAAAAAGGATCACCGGCAGTCTCTGCTCTGTCGCCCGCTCTACCGCCCTGGTAATCTTTTCCCCTACCGTGTGTCCCATACTGCCCATCAGAAAACGGGCGTCACATACGCCCAGCACAGCTGGAAATCCATGGATCCGGCATTTTCCTGTGACCACAGCCTCAGACAGTCCTGTTTTCTCCCGCTGAACGCTCAGCTTTTTCTGGTATCCGGGAAAGGCAAGGGGATTTCTGTCCTCCATCTGCCCATCCCATTCCTCAAATGTATCCGGATCCGCTGTCGACTGGATCCGGCGCCATGCATGCATACGGAAATAGCCGCCGCACTTCGGACAGATATCGCCCGCCGCCCGCACATCCTCTGTATAAATCGGCGCCTTACAGTGATTGCACTTTTTCCATAATCCCTCCGGTACCTCCGGAACCGGGCTCCCGCCAGCGCTGGCTGTTCCCTGTATATTTTTTTTAAATAAATCCTTCAGCATATCCACACACCTGCCCTTATCGATTCAAGATTTCCCCGCGCGTACCGGCCCGGGATTCGGGTCAGCTTTTACTGACATCATGCGCCTCCCAATTCCTTTTCATTCCCGCAGCACATAGATCAGACGGGAGATTTACGGGCGTCCTTTTCTGTTCTCTGGCCGAAATGGGATTCAATAAAACCGGTGTCCACCTTTCCTTCTTCATAATCCCTGCTGCACAGTATATCATACTGAAAATCCAGATTGGTATGGATTCCTTCAATAACCAGTTCGCCCAGTGCGCTGCGCATTTTCCGCACTGCGTCCTCCCGGCTGGAAGCCCAGACAATCAGCTTCAGGATCATAGAATCATAATAGGGCGGCACTGTGTAGCCATTGTAGACAGCGCTGTCGATCCTCACCCCATTTCCTCCCGGAAAATGCAGGTTGGTAACAGTTCCGGGAGAAGGCATAAAGTTGCGCGCCGGATTTTCCGCGTTAATCCGGCATTCAATCGCGTGTCCCCGGATCGACACATCCTCCTGGCGAAAAGCCAGAGGCAGGCCGGAAGCGATCCGCAGCTGTTCCTTAATCAGATCGATCCCTGTCACAGCCTCTGTTATGCCATGCTCTACCTGAATCCGGGTATTCATTTCAATAAAATAAAAGCTGCCGTCTTTATCCAGCAGAAATTCTATCGTACCTGCGTTTTCATAGCCGGCTGCTTTCGCTGCCCTGACCGCCGTTTCTCCCATGATTTCCCGCTGTTTCTCAGAAATCGCCGGACACGGCGCTTCCTCGACCAGCTTCTGATGACGGCGCTGAATGGAGCAATCCCGTTCCCCCAGATGGATCACATTTCCAAACTCGTCCGCCAGGATCTGAAATTCCACATGCCTGGGATTTTCAATATATTTTTCCACATACATATTGTCATCGCCAAAGGCAGCCTCTGTCTCCCGCTGAGCCATCTGAAACTGGCTCTGGAAGTCTTTGGAATCGCGGACGATCCGCATTCCTTTTCCGCCGCCGCCCAGCGCCGCCTTTACCATAACCGGATAACCGATACGGTCAGCCTCCCGCTGGCCTTCCTGCCACTCCCGCACCGGCTCCCGGCTGCCCGGAACCACAGGAATCCCTGCCGCCATCATGGTTTTTCTGGCTTCCGCCTTATTGCCCATCCGGCTGATCACATCCGGATCCGGGCCAACAAATTTAATATGGCACTGGCTGCACATCCGGGCAAACCTGCTGTTTTCTGACAAAAAACCAAAGCCGGGATGGATCGCATCAGCCTTCATGACCACAGCAGCGCTTAAAATCTGCTCCATATTCAGATAGCTGTCCCGGGAGGATTCCGGGCCGATACAGATCGCCTCATCCGCCAGCAGCGTATGAAGGGCATCCGCGTCAGCCCGGGAATATACCGCTACTGTTTTAATGCCCATTTCCCTGCATGCCCGTATAATCCGCACCGCGATCTCTCCCCGGTTGGCAATTAATAATTTCTGTATCATAATGTCCTCTATCCTATCATAAAGGTCAGTTCTGCTTCTGCCGCTATCTGTCCGTCTACGGTCGCGACAGCTTTTCCGATGCCTACCGGCCCTTTTTTTCGTATGATTTCACATTCCAGCCGCAGCTGATCTCCAGGCACCACCTTCCGGCGGAAGCGGGCATGGCTGATGCCGCCGAAATAAGCAGTCTTTCCTTTGTTTTCCTCCTGGCACAGCACCGCTGCCGCACCGACCTGGGCCAGCGCCTCCAGAATCAGCACGCCCGGCATAACCGGCTCTCCCGGAAAATGTCCGGCAAAAAAATCCTCATGAAAGGTAACGCATTTGCGACCCACTGCCCGCACGCCCGGTTCCATCTCATCAATACAGTCCACCAGCAAAAAAGGGTGGCGATGGGGAAGAATTTCCTCGATTTCCTTTATTCCAAGCTTCATGTTTCCCTCACTTATCTCTTTCCTGATCCACTTGCTGCAAAACTCATTTCCCGTCTGCAATCCGGAACAGGGGCTGGCCATATTCCACCACCTGTCCATTCTGAATCAGGACAGCTTCTATCACACCGTCATACTCTGACTCGATCTCATTCATCAGCTTCATTGCTTCCACAATGCCCAGTACCTGCCCTTTGGACACCCGGTCTCCCTCTTTAACATAGGGCTCTTTTCCTTCCTCCGGCGCAGCGTAAAATGTACCCACTAAAGGAGAAGCAACAATATATTCCTTTCCCCCATGGCTTCTGTCCGGCTGGCCGTTTTCGGATCCGTCAGCCTTCTCTGTACAGCTTCCCGCCAGAAAAGCCGCCTCTGTTTTTTCTGCGCCGGACAGGCTTCCGGCTGTCTGGCCGCTTTCTTCTGCGGCCGTCCGGACAGCAGAATCGTTTTCTTTCTGAACGGCGCAGCCTGCTTCCGGCTGATCTGCCAGACTATTTTCCCGGCGGACAGCCAAACCGGCTTCCGGTCTGTCTGCCAGTCCGGCCTTCCCTGCCGCCCGCTCCGAACCGCCGGAAAACCCGGCGTCTCCTTCTCCACGGTTCCGGTCTGTTTTTACACAGATACGGTAGCCATGGTCGTCAATCTCAACCTCGCGCAGCGCGTCAGTCCGCGCCACATGGTCGATAATGGTTAAAACATCCTGCAGTTCCATTTTTACCTCCTTATTGACGCACCTGCCGCGTCTTCCCCGCTATTCCTGAAAGCGGCCTACCGCCACTGCTGCGTTGTGTCCGCCAAATCCCAGAGAATTGCTGAGCACCCGCTCCACCTTCGCAAAAACGCCGTGGCCCGGTACATAGTCCAGATCGCATTCCTCCCCGGGAACAGTCAGTCCCACAGTGGGATGAATCCATCCTTCCTGTATGGATTTTACGCAGACAATCAGCTCTACGGCTCCCGCCGCTCCCAGCAGATGACCGATCATCGATTTTGTAGAACTGATTTTTACCTTTCCTGCCTGATCTCCAAAAGCCTGTTTCACCGCTCTGGTTTCAAACAGGTCATTATGATGGGTTCCGGTGCCATGGGCGTTGATATAATCTACATCCGCAGGACGCCATCCCGCTTCCTCCATGGCATATTTCATAGCCATAGCCGCTCCCATTCCATCCTCTGCCGGAGAAGTAATATGGTAAGCGTCACAGGTAGCGCCGTATCCCTTTACCTCGCCGTAGATTCTGGCGTTGCGTGCCGCCGCGTGCTCCAAAGACTCCAGAATCAACACGCCCGCGCCCTCTCCCATCACAAAGCCTGATCGGTCCCGGTCAAACGGGAGGGAGGCGCGCAGCGGATCCTCTGCCTGGCTGAGAGCGGTCAGCGCTGTAAACCCGGCAATGCCCAGGGGGCATATAGCTGCCTCTGTGCCTCCGGCCAGCATTACATCCGCCTCGCCATGCTGAATCGACCGGTATGCTTCTCCCACAGAATGGGTTCCTGTCGCGCAGGCAGTCGTCACATCAATGCACTTTCCCTTGCATCCATACCGGATTGCCACATTCCCCGCCGCCATATTGGCAATCATCATGGGAACCAGCAGCGGGCCTACCCGTCCCGGTCCCCGGTTTAACAGCTTCTGATATTCCCGTTCCATAGTCTGAAGGCTGCCTGTGCCGGAACCGATACAGACGCCTACACGGAAAGGGTCCTCCTGCTCCATCCGGATGCCTGCATCCTCCAGAGCCTCTGCCGCGGCAGCCACCGCGTACTGAGAAAACAGCTCCATCCGTTTCGCAGCCTTGCCGTCCATAAAATCCTTCGGGTCAAAATTCTGTACCTCCGCCGCCAGCTTCACCTTATAATCCGCTGTATCAAAGCGGGTAATAGGGCCGATCCCCACCTTGCCCGCTCTGACGCTGCTCCAGAACTCCTCCACATTATTTCCAATCGGTGAGATGACACCCATTCCGGTAATTACCACACGCTTCATGCTCTGTTCCTTTCTTTTTCGGACATGCTTCACATTGCCATGCCGCCGTCTACCTGCAGCACCTGCCCGGTAATATAAGCGCCGTATTCAGAGGCCAGAAAAACAATCGCCCCGGCCACATCTTCCGGCTTTCCGAACCGCCCCAGCGGAATCTGGGACGCCAGTTTTTTCTTCTGTTCTTCCGGCAGTACCGCCGTCATTTCTGTTTCTATAAAGCCCGGCGCCACCGCGTTGACAGTAATGCCCCTGCTGCCCAGCTCCTTGGCCGCAGCCTTGGTCAGGCCGATTACTCCCGCCTTGGAAGCGGCATAATTGGCCTGTCCGGCATTGCCGGTAATGCCTACCACAGAAGAAATATTGATAATTCTTCCATATTTCTGACGCACCATCTGTCTGGCCCCATGGCGAATCCCATGAAAGGCTCCCTTCAGGTTTACGTCCATTACCAGATCATAATCCGCCTCTGTCATCCGCATCAGCAGGCCGTCTTTTGTGACGCCCGCATTATTTACCAGGATGTCCAGACGGCCAAATTCCTTTATTACATCGGCAAAAAAGGCGCCGCAGCTTTCAAAGCTGCTGACATCGCACTGCCATGCCTTTGCCCTTCCGCCGTTTTTTTCTATTTCATCTACAACAGACTGGGCCTGTTCGGCAGAGTGGTTATAATTTACCGCCACTGCCGCCCCGGCCTCAGCCAGAGCCAGAGCTGCCGCTTTTCCGATTCCTCTGCCTGCTCCGGTTACAATCGCTGTTTTTCCCTCTAATATTCCGGTCAGCATAATCCGCCTCCCTCTGTTATCTGCTTCAGGTCTTCCCAGGTTTCTATACTGACCGCCTGTACCTGTCTGTTGATTTTTTTCATAAATCCGCTCAGTGTTTTCCCAGGGCCAATCTCCACAAACAGCTCCGCCCCTTCCCGGATCATCGCCTCTGCGCACTGCTGCCATCTGACGGAAGAGGAAACCTGCCGGATCAGCAGCCCGCGGATCATTCCGGTTTCCCGCACCAGCTCGCCTGTCACATTGGAAGCATAGGGCATCTGCAGCGCGGAAAAAGAGATCTGCTCCAGCACCGCTCCCAGCTTTTCCCCGGCTTCTGCCAGCATAGCGGAATGAAACGGCCCGCTCACATTCAGGGGAAGCACCCGCCTGGCCCCGGCTTCTTTTAAAAGAGGGCCGGCCTGTTCTACACTTTCCCGCTTCCCGGAAATCACGATCTGTCCCGGGCAGTTATAATTGGCGATCTGTACCTGCTCCAGCCCGGCCAGCACTTCCTCTGTACGCTCTGCGTCCAGCCCCAGTACGGCAGCCATAGCGCCCTGTCCGGCCGGCACTGCCTGTTCCATCAAAATGCCTCTCTGACGCACTGCCCAGACTGCATCCAGGGCGTCCATGGCGCCGGCGCACACCAGCGCGCTGTACTCTCCCAGACTCAGCCCTGCGGCCATATCTGCTTTCAGCCCCCGGGCTTTCATTTCCTCCATCATAGCGATGCTGGTCACAGTCATGGCCGCCTGGGTATATTCTGTATGATCCAGCAGCTCATTGGGGGTAAAGCACAGCTTTCTCAGATCCAGCCCCAGGCGCTCTGAAGCGCTGTCATAAATCCTTCTGGCAATTTGAGAATTTTCATAAAAATCCTTTCCCATGCCGGCCTTCTGAGCTCCCTGTCCCGGGAAAATAAAAGCAGTTTTTTTCATTCGAACCTCCGATTCAGCAGCCCTTCCGTCTCTTCCATCATTTCCTGAATGATTTCCCGGCAGGTCTGTCTTTTCTTAATCAGCCCGGCGATCTGTCCGGCCATTACGCTGCCTTCTGTCACATCGCCTTCCGTTACCGCCCTTCTCAGCCCGCCTACTGTCAGCTGCTCCAGCTGCTCAAAGGAAGCGCCTTCGCCTTCCAGCCGGAGATATTCCCGGCTCATCCGGTTTTTCAGGACGCGGATGGGATGGCCTGTACTGCGGCCTGTCACCTGGGTATCGATATCCTTCGCGCCGATTACTTTATTTTTATAGTTTTCGTGCACCACGGCTTCATCTGCCACGATAAAACGGGTGCCCATCTGCACGCCCTGAGCGCCCAGCATAAACGCCGCAGCCATTCCCCGGCCGTCTCCGATTCCGCCGGCCGCTACCACCGGAATGCTCACCGCGTCTGCTACCTGGGGTACCAGCGTCATAGTCGTCAGCTCTCCGATATGGCCGCCGGATTCGCAGCCCTCTGCTACTACAGCATCTGCTCCGGCCCGCTCCATCAATTTTGCCAGCGCGCAGGACGCCACCACGGGAATCACCTTAATACCGGCCTCTTTCCAGAGAGCCATATATTTACCCGGATTGCCCGCTCCAGTCGTAACCACCGCCACATGCTCCTCTGCCACCGCCTGAGCCACTTCATCTGCATAGGGGCTGAGCAGCATAATGTTGACGCCAAAAGGCTTGTCCGTCAGTTCCCTGGCTTTTCTGATCTGTTCCCGCACCCACTGGGCAGGAGCGTTCGCCGCTCCTATCAGTCCCAGGCCGCCGGCATCCGAAACAGCGGCGGCCAGGTGATGCTCCGCTACCCTGGCCATGCCGCCCTGGATAATCGGAGCAGAAATTCCCAACAATCTGGTCAGTCTGGTT
>CALWQE010000214.1 GCA_944383605.1 uncultured Lachnospiraceae bacterium | reverse complement strand
ATCACCTGATCCACGATGCCGCTGACATCCAGGGCAGCCGAGCTGCTGCCGGAGGATTGATAAGCGTTCTGCACTGAGGATGTGCCGGAGCCTGCATCCGCGGCAGCCTGTGTCTCTCCCTGGTTTTCTGTCTGTGCGGAAGCTTCCTGGGAGCCGGCAATTACGCCGTTTTTCTGGGCGATATGGGTTACGCCCACAAAGGTTCCCCCTGCCGCGCCGCCGAATAAAACGCCTGCCAGCAGGAAGGCGGCAGCCCGTTTCACCCAGCCGCCCTTTTTGCCGTGTTTTTTCTTCACCGGCTCCTTCGGGATCGCGCCGTTATCTGCTCTCTTATACCGGTAGGTTCCATCCTGAGAGGACTGCTCCCCTTCCTCCCGAACCGGCACCAGGTTTTCATCCCGGCTTATACGCTGTTCCTCGCCGTCATGGCGTTCATAATCATAAAACTCTTCATTCATATCCAAAATCCCCTTTCTGAGAATCCTTCTATTTCTTTTTCCTTACGCAATACAGTGTACCAGCTGATTGTGTTTAATCTGTGTACGATATTTTAAAAAAATTTGAAAAAGAATCCCAGTTTTCCAGGATTCTTTTCCGTTATAGATTTTCCATTCTTTTTATTCGCCGTACAGACCGGAATCTTCCTCGATTACAGCGCTGATCCGCTCCACAGTAGGCGAGGGCACATAGTTTTCATTCCCGTACAGAAATTCATGGAGCGCCTTCGCGGTATCCACCAGCGTTACCGGAACAACCATGGCCCCTCCGTTGATGGTGGCGTTGCCCCGCATCTCCTCAGAGGGGAAGCCGCCCTCAGCTCCCAGGTAAAAGGAACCGATCTTGGGCACCATAGCCAGGATATCCGTCATGCTCAGGTTGGTAGCCACATTGGGGAACACGTCGTTTACAATCTGGTTCAGCGTCCCCACATTCGCTTTTTTCGCTTTCTCCAGCAGTTTTTCCGCCACCTCGCGCTGACGGCTTGTTCTGCCGTAATCATCCCCGGCCACATACCGGATCCGGCAGTAGGCCACCGCCTGCACGCCGTCCAGTGTCTGAGGCCCCGCCTCATAGGTCAGACGGGAATTAATGCCGGTGGCTTCCGCCGTCAGGGTCGTATAGCCGTTCAGCATCTGATCCTCCATCATAGACTCCGGCACATCTACCTCCACGCCGCCTACATGGTTGATGGCAATCGCCACGGCAGCCCAGTTAAAGGTAACGTAATTGGTAATGTTCAGGTCAAAGTTTTTGTTCAGAGTGTTGATCGCATTTAACGCGCCCCCCTTGAAATAGGATGTGGTCAGCTTCCCGTAAGAACCCTCATCATCTATGTTCAGATAGGAATCACGGTAAATAGACGCCAGCCGTACCTCGCCGGTAGCGTTATTCACACTGGCCACCATCACCACATCGCCATGGGTGCCCGCATCCAGGGTTTCGTTATCCCTGGCGTCCACGCCAAAGAGGGCATATGTGGTAAAACCGGTCATTGCCTCCTCTACCTCTTCATCCAGTTCGTTGGTCTCTACCTCATTTTCTGTGAAGTCCGGCTTCTGGAACTTCTCAAACGCTGACACAAAATACACGCCTGCCAGCACCAGCACCAGCAGCAGCGCTTCCACCAGGAAAACCAGAATCCGGGTCCGGCGCCGTTTCGCCCGCCTGGCCTTCAGTCTTTTTCTTCGCCGTAATTCTCTTTCGTATTCCTCGTCCCGTCTCATCTCGTCTCGTCTCATACGCGAATCCTCTCCTGTTTAATAAGCATTTTTGTTGATAAAACCTTTAAAAAACGTCAGAAACAATATTTTCAGGTCAAACCCGATCGTCCAGTTTTCAATATAATACAAATCATGCTCGATCCGTTTCTTGATGGAAGTATCTCCCCGGTATCCGTTGACCTGAGCCCACCCGGTCATGCCGGGACGCACCTGATGCTTTACCATATAGCGGGGGATCTCTTCCTTAAACTGATCCACAAAAAAGGGCCGCTCCGGCCTGGGACCTACCAGGCTCATATCTCCCTTCAGCACATTAATCAGCTGAGGCAGCTCATCGATGCTGGTTCTGCGGATAATCTTGCCTACCGGCGTAATCCGGGGATCGCTTTTCACCGTCCATTCTTTTTTCTCTTCCTCGGGCGGCTGAAGCTCCATAGAGCGGAATTTATACATTTTAAAGGGTTTGTTATGTCTGCCGATCCTCTCCTGGCTGAAAATGATCGGGCCGGGGGAGGTAAAATAAATGGCCAGAGCCGTAAGCAGCATAATCGGGCTGAACAGGATCAGCGCCACCACGGCGCCTATCAGATCAGTGCCCCGTTTCAAAGCGGCGTTAAAGGAATCCGTCAGAGGCACATAGCGGATATGGATTACAGGAAGGCCCTGGAGATCCTCTGTATAGGGGCGGGTCGGTATAATATTATTGTAATCCGGGATAAACTTGGTATGGACGCCTGATTTCTCACAGGCCGCCACGATATGCTCCAGCTTATCATACTCCTTGATGCTCAGGGTAATGGCGATTTCATCCAGCCGGTTCAGCGGCAGGATAAAATCCAGGCTCTCCAGCGCGCCGATGACCCGGACGCCCTTGTACTCCGTCCCCCGCTCCGTATTATCGTCCAGAATGCCCCGGATCTTATATCCCCATTCCGGATTGGCCATCACCAGGTCAATATACCGCTGGGCGGTACGGCTGTACCCGATCAGCAGAACATGCTTCTGATTATAGCCTTTGGAACGCATGGATCGCAGGACGATCCGCAGGACGTTCCGGTATCCCACCTCCAGCGCAATGTTCAGGGCACAGAACAGGGCCAGCAGGGCGCGGGAGAAGTTGATCATATCTCCCCTGCCGATCACAAACAGTCCGGTAATAAACAGCAGGATGCCCATCAGGTTGGCCTTTACTACATTCGCCGCCTCTACCCGCCTGCCCTGGACACGCTTGGGCGTATACAGATGCATGATCCAGTAAAGCAGCAGATAGCCCGGTACAATCGCATACAAAAAGGACAGATACAGGCCTCTGTCATAAGCCGGTGCGCCGCTGCCGAGGCCGCCGTAAAACACCAGATAATACGCAATCAGATAAGAAATCACAATCACGAGCCCGTCCAGCACCACATGGAACTGGTTCAGCCGTCTCTGATTATCTTTAATCACATAAATTCACCTGCCACTGACATGAATCTGCTTCGGATCACTTTGTCTTCCTCCTGTGCCGCCTGATAAACTCAGCGGCATAGACAAAGCAATTCTCCCACAGCTCCCATTCTATTAACAGATAGTTCATCAGCCGTTCCTGCCGGAAGGCCACTTTCCTGCATTTTTTCAGCGTGCCCAGCCCCTCTGCCAGGCCCTGCAGGTAATCTCTGCCGAATCCCTGCCTCAGGAAAAAGAAATATTTCACCACATGCCCTGCAAAAAGGGCGGGACTGTTCAGCGCCAGCATCAGCGCCGGCATATTTTTATAATTCAGATACACGCTGTTTCGGGCGGCCAGCCTTACCTTAAATGAATTGTAGCGCGAACCGCTGGTACCGCTTCCCACATGGTAAACCACAGCCCCCGGACAGTATTCGTTCCGGTATCCGTAGATCCTGGCCCGAAAACCCACGTCCAGATCCTCCAGATAAGCGAAATGGAGTTCGTCAAAATACCCGATCTCGTCAAATACGGAACGGCGGTATATGGCCGCCCCCGCGCAGGCGGAAAAGACGCGGCAGGGACGGTTATAATCCTCTGCTGGCTGACCTACCCCTCTCTGAGCTGCCCAGCCCACCGCTGTGTACAGGTCGCCCGCATCGTCGATCAGCTCCCTGTGATGCAGCTGAACCATCCTGGGGCTGACGGAAAAGATCCGTTTCGATCTGGAGATAGCTTTCACCAGCGCCTCCACATAGCCCGGCTCCGGCTCTGTATCATTGTTCAGCAGGATCACATATGGCGTCTGGGCCGCCCGGATTCCCACATTAACCGCCCGGCTGAAGCCATAATTCTTTTTCAGGGCAATGACCCTGATCTCAGGGTAGCAGTCCCGCAGCAGTGCGAGGCTGCCGTCCTGAGAGCCATTGTCCACTACCAGCACCTGGAAATCCTGAAAGGTCTGCTGCCGCAGCTTTTCCAGACAGGGCTTCATGAAATGGGCGCCATTATAATTTGGTATAATGATCGTTACTTTCATCTGTATGTCCTGTTTTACATAAACTTAATGTTATTATTATACCCAATTTACACCGATTGCGCAACCAGAAAGGGCAAAACCGGGGAAAAACAGGGGATTTTTCCTTTTTATGCCAGATGATAAAAGGCGCTGTACGCCTTAAAGGCCTCATACACATCCGCCTTACTGGTTACTTCCCAGGGCGCGTGCATGCTGATAACCGGAACGCCGCAGTCTACAGATTCCATGCCATATCTGGCCAGTATGTAGGAGATGGTTCCGCCGCCGCCATGGTCTACCTTTCCATACTCCGCAGTCTGATACACCACATTTCTGCTGTCCAGAATGGACATTACAGCAGCCAGATACTCGGCATTGGCGTCATTCGCGCCGGACTTGCCTCTGGAACCGGAATATTTGTTGAAGGTAATGCCGCAGCCTATGAGAGCAGCGTTGTTTTTATCGTATTCACCGGCGTATACCGGATCAAAGGCGGAGCTGACGTCAGCTGACAGAAACCGGGAATGGCTCAGGCAGCGGCGCAGGGCCAGCTCAGAATACTGCCCGCTTCTGTCCATCAGCTCTGCCACAGCGTTCTCAAAGAACCGGGACTGCATACCGGTAGCGCCTACGCTGCCGATCTCCTCTTTATCTACCAGCAGGCAGACACAGGTTCTGTCCGGCGTCTCTGTCCCCGCCAGCGCCTGCCACGCGGTATAGGCGCATACTCTGTCATCCTGGCCATAAGCCATCACCATGCTTCGATCCAGGCCGTAATCTCTGGCCCGTCCCGCCGGAACCGCTTCCAGCTCCGCCGCCATCAGATCCTCCTCCGCGATGCCATATTCCTCTTCCAGCACCTTCAGGATCGCGGCCCGCACCGGCTCCTTGGGCCCTTCCCCAT
>CALWQE010000213.1 GCA_944383605.1 uncultured Lachnospiraceae bacterium | reverse complement strand
TTATCTGGGCATTGACGAGATTATTACGCTGGCGCTGTCAAAAGGAGTGGACGCCATCCATCCGGGTTATGGTTTTCTGGCGGAAAACGCAGATTTTGCCAGGGCCTGCGCTGATGCAGGAATTGTTTTTATCGGGCCGGATGCGGATATGATGGATCAGATGGGCGACAAGATTAAGTCCAAGCAGGTAGCCCGGTCGGTAGGCGTGCCAACAATCCCCGGCGTGGAAAAGGTGATTGGCACAGAGGAGGAAGCGCTCCAGGCGGCCCGGATCTGCGGGTATCCGGTGATGCTGAAAGCGGCGGCCGGCGGAGGCGGACGGGGAATGCGGATCGTGGAATCAGAGAATGAGCTGCTGCCCCAGTTCCGCAGCGCCCGCAGCGAGGCGGCAAAGGCGTTTGGCGTCGATGATATTTTTATTGAAAAATATCTGGAGGAGCCGAAACATATCGAAGTACAGATACTGGGGGATCAGGAAGGAAATATCATACATTTGTATGAGAGGGACTGTTCCATTCAGCGGCGGCACCAGAAGGTGATTGAATTTACTCCTTCCCTCTGCCTGACAGAAGCGCAGCGCCAGGCCATCTGTGAGGATGCGCTGAAAATTGCCCGGGCAGTCCATTATAAGAGCGCCGGTACCGTGGAATTTCTGGTGGACAAGAAAGGAAACCACTATTTTATTGAAATGAATCCCCGGATTCAGGTGGAGCATACTGTTTCAGAGATAGTGACCGGGGTGGATATCGTCCAGGCTCAGATTCTGATCGCCCAGGGCTATTCTCTGGACTCTGACCGGATCGGCCTGAAGGGACAGGAATCGATCCGCCTGTCCGGTTATGCCATTCAGTGCCGGGTCACAACGGAAAATCCGGCTAATGACTTTATGCCGGATACAGGCGTCATTGAGACCTACCGCAGTCCTGGCGGCGGCGGCATCCGTCTGGACGGCGGCAATGGATTCCAGGGAGCGGAAATCACTCCCTTCTACGACAGCCTGCTGCTGAAAATTATTGCTTACAGCAGAACGTTCGAGGACACCAGAAGAAAGGCTATGCGGGCGCTGCAGGAGACGCTGATTAAAGGGGTGGACACCAATATTCCGTTCCTGCTGAATGTACTGAACCATCCTGATTTTGCGGCGGGAACCTGTGATACCGGTTTTATCGGGAAAAATCCCGGCCTGCTGGAAATTCAGGAGGCAGAAGACCGGGAGCTGAAGGTGATGACCTTTCTGGGCAATAAATTTGTCAACGAAACCCATGGACATAAACCTCACTTTAACGTGCCGGTATTTCCCCGGTTTACGCCGGAAGAGACAGGAAAAGTACGGGGCACCCGCCAGATGCTGGAGGAGCTGGGGCCGGAAGGGCTGGCAGAGTGGGTGAAACAGGAAAAACGGCTGCTGCTTACCGACACTACCATGCGGGACGCCCAGCAGTCTTTGATGGCTACCAGAGTCCGCACTGTGGATATGGAAAAAATCGCTCCTGCTGTGGCGGTATATGGAAAAGATCTTTTTTCTCTGGAGATGTGGGGAGGAGCCACCTTTGACACTGCTTACCGCTTCCTGGGCGAATCGCCCTGGGAACGGCTGGATGTGCTGCGGGAGAAGATTCCCAACATTCTCTTCCAGATGCTGATCCGGGGAGCAAACGGCGTGGGCTATAAAAACTATCCGGATAATGTGATCCGGGAATTTGTCCGTCAGTCGGCCCGATCCGGCATCGACGTATTCCGTATTTTCGATTCTCTGAACTGGGTGCCTGGCATGGAGGTGGCGCTGGATGAGACGCTGAACCAGGGAAAGGTAGCGGAGGCCTGCATCTGTTATACCGGCGATATTCTGGATGAATCCAGAACCAAATATAATCTGGATTATTATGTGCGGATGGCGAAGGGACTGGAAAAACGGGGCACCCATATCCTGGGCATTAAGGATATGTCCGGTCTGCTCAAGCCGATAGCGGCCCATAAGCTGATCCGGACGCTGAAGGAGGAGATCGGCATTCCGATCCATCTCCACACCCATGATACCTCAGGCAACGGCGTAGCCACAGTGCTGATGGCAGCCCAGGCAGGTGTGGATATCGTAGACGCAGCCTTTAACTCCATGAGCGGACTGACCTCCCAGCCGGCGCTAAATTCCATTGCGGCGGCCATGGGAAACAGCAGCAGAGATCCGAAGCTGCCGGCGGAAGGACTGCAGAAGATCTCTGATTACTGGCAGGATGTGCGTCCGGTTTACAGCGGTTTCGAGTCAGAGCTGATGACATCCACAGCGGAAATCTATCAGTATGAGATTCCCGGAGGCCAGTATTCCAACCTGAAGCCTCAGGTGGAAAGCTTTGGGCTGGGCCACAGATTTGAGGACGTAAAGAAAATGTACCGGACGGTCAATGAGATGCTGGGAGATATCGTGAAGGTAACGCCGACCTCCAAGGCCGTGGGCGATATGGCAATCTTTATGGTGCAGAATGACCTGACCCCGGAGAATATCTGCGAAAAAGGAGCCGGGCTGGACTTTCCGGATTCTGTCGTTTCCTATTTTGAGGGGATGATGGGGCAGCCGGAGGGCGGTTTCCCGAAAGAGCTGCAGAAGGTTGTGCTGAAAGGCCGTCCGGCGGTTACAGTGCGGCCGGGAGAGATGCTGCCGCCGGAGGACTTCGATGGCATCCGGAAGAAGCTGCAGGAGGAGCTGCATCTGGAGGGAACAGACAGAGAGGTAATCAGCTATGCTCTCTACCCGAAGGTATTTGAGGATTATATTAAGGGCATCCGGAAAAACGGCAGCTTCCGCTATATGGGATCTGATATTTTCTTCCATGGCCTGGAGGAAGGGGAAACCTGCGAGGTGAAGCTGGAGGAAGGCAGCTTCCTGATGGTGAAGCTGTGGGAGGTGCATCCGGTGGACGAGGAAGGATACCGGGAGGCGGTCTTTGAGGTCAACGGAAACCGGAGAAGCGTCCGGATTAAAGATACCGATGTGACGGTCAACGCCCATAATGCCGTTCTCTATGCAGATCCGGAGGACCCTATGGAAATCGGAGCCAATATTCCGGGACGGATCGGGAAGGTATTTGTCAAGGAAGGGGAGCGCGTGGAGGAAGGTCAGCCGGTAGCCATGATCGAGGCTATGAAGATGGAAACCAATATCCTCTCTACCGCAGCCGGAGAGGTGGAGCGGCTGTATGTATCGGAGGACGAGCAGGTGAAGGCCGGGCAGATGGTGGTGAAGCTGAAGGGCTGAACCGAAAAGGCGGCCTGCGCGCGTGAGAGAAGAGGGAGCCTGAGACTCCCTCTTCTTATCAGTTGAATCAGGTGCGGATGCTTCTTGTCTCTATAGGCGGTAAGGAGCAAGGCGGTATAAGCGGCGGGCGTTAATCCTTCGTCTGATATATGTCCTGCGAGGATACGCAGGGCTTCCCCATAGGCAGTCCTTTCCCGAAGCACATAAGGCATGTTTCGTGAAACATCATATAGGTAACGCCGGCTGTGATAAGCAGGCAGCAGGCTGATCGGAAATCCTCCGGAAATGCAGGCTGTCTGCCCGAGAACCTTTTTGGCCTGCTTCATATTTACAGTGTCCTCAAAATGATAGATAACTCCCGGAGGAACATCTTTCAGATATTCCAGCCGGCTGTTATACGGCCCTTCTGTGTAAATATAAGGAATCATACCATCCGCAATAATTTCTTCGATCATCCGGCGGAGATATTTCCAGTAAAATTTTTCGAACTGTGCAGAACCCATGAAGGTATCCGATGATTTGGTCAGGTAAATGACAGCCCACTGGCCCGCCCAATCCACCTTCAGAGGCTGCATCAGCTCCAGCATTTTCCCTTTCCAAAAAAGGAAAAGGTGTAGTCGGCAAGCATGTCTGGCTGATAGTAATCTGCAAACTGGAGAATCGATTTTCTGGCAATGCCAAAATCGTATATAGCTTCTGCCATCGTGTGTCCGCTGTCGGTGACAGCGTAGCCCTGGATAAGGGCGGAAATAGGCACGCTGTCTGTTTCTTTCAGATGAATGGCATCCGTCAGCTTCTGCTGGCGCAGCGCATATAATTCCTTTCCGTTTTCCATTGCGTTCCGTTTCCTTTCTTTTCTGATTATGGAAGGCCTTCTGCTGGTTTTATTGT
>CALWQE010000212.1 GCA_944383605.1 uncultured Lachnospiraceae bacterium | reverse complement strand
CCCTGCCGAGGAACTGATCGAGATCGGCTACCGTGAGAGCCTGCGGCAGCAGGGCGTCATCAAATATTTCGGCGGCAAAGTGGAATTTATGTACCGCGGCTTCATGGATGACTGCGATATCGCTTTGCTGGTACATACCTCCGGCAGCGACAAAAAAGGCATCGGCATCGGCATTGGCAACAATGGCTGCCTGACAAAAAATATTCATTACGAAGCAGTTTCCTCTCATGCCGCGGCTCCCCATTTGGGCGTCAACGCTTTGTATGCGGCCAATCTGGGCCTCAGCGCTGCCAATGCTCTGCGGGAGACCTTCCAGGAGAAGGACTGCATCCGCTTCCATCCGATTATTACCAAGGGCGGCGGCGCAGTGAATGCGATTCCCAATGATGTGCGGGTTGAAAGCTATGTCCGCGGCTCCAGTATTGAGGCGATCGTCCAGGCAAACAGCCGTATTAACCGGGCTTTGGCCGCATCGGCTGCCGCGATGGGCGCCAATGTGCATCTGCAGGACTTCCCTGGCTACAGTCCGCTGTATAATGATAAAAACCTGTATCAGATCACCGTGGATGTGGTCAAAGAGGCGTGGGGCGATGATTATATTGAAGAGGATCACAGATGGGGAACCGGCTGCACCGATATGGGCGACGTCTCCTGCGTGATGCCTGCCGTACAGCCCAGCGCTTCCGGCGCCTCCGGTATGGGCCATGGCTCCGACTACCGTATCTCTGACCCGGAGAACGCGCTGGTGGTTTCCGCTCAGTTTCAGATCCTGATGGCTGAAGCCCTGCTTTCCAGCAATGCGGAGCTGGGCAGGAAGGTAATCGCCGAAGCCAAGGTACTTTATCCTGACAAAAAGGATTACTTCGCTACCATGGATAAGATTTTCCTGGACAAGAAGGCAGTCATCCAGAATGAAGACGGAACCATTACGCTGGACTACCAGAATATCTGATATCTGCAAGGCAAAACAAAAATGCCGGAAACCATGAAATATATGGTTTCCGGCATCTTAATATACCTGAGACACCGGGGACTCGAACCCCGGACAACTTGATTAAAAGTCAAGTGCTCTACCACCTGAGCTAGTATCCCATTAGACCTAAGACAAATATCCTGTCCCAAACTGGGCTAGCTGGATTCGAACCAGCGTATGCAGGAGTCAAAGTCCTGTGCCTTACCGCTTGGCGATAGCCCAACGACATTCACAGCCAAGTTTATGGCAAAGGGTGGGTACAGGGACTCGAACCCTGGGCCTCCAGAGCCACAATCTGGCGCGCTAACCAACTGCGCCATACCCACCATAGATTTGTGTTTGCACACAAAAACGTGCCTGCAGGGATTCGAACCCCGGACACGTGGCTTAGAAGGCCACTGCTCTATCCAACTGAGCTACAAGCACATACAGCAGATCGCTTCCGCTGAGAGCGGGTGATGGGAATCGAACCCACGTATCTAGCTTGGAAGGCTAGTGTTCTACCATTGAACTACACCCGCATATGATAATGACGTCAGCACAAAACTGTTTACCGGTGACGCATGAGATATTATATCTCAGCGATATGGAATTGTCAACTGGATTTTTAAAATTTTTTTGAAGGGGGAGAAATTTCGCCGCAGGATGCGGATTCTTAACATGTTGGATAAGGAAAATCATATTTTGCGCCGTTTTTTTAGGCGGTTTGTTACTTGTTGAAAAATTTTATTTCGTTTATAATTTTTTAAGATATAGCGGCCACCGGCAATCTGACGGAAATTTTGGGTATTTCACGACTGTTTGCTGAAGATGGCGCTTTTTTATCGGAAACAAAATGGTAAATCATGTAGAAAGGAATGCGAAGGTGATATGGTAAAAGTACTGGCAAGAAGTATCCGGGAGTATAAGCGAAGTGCCATCGCGACCCCGATACTGGTATCTTTTGAAGTGGTGATGGAATGTATCATCCCCTTTATCACGGCGTCTCTGGTGGACTCCATCAAAGCCGGCGGCGATATGGGTCTGCTGCTGCGCTATGGCGTGACTCTGGCGGCGATGGCGCTGCTGTCACTGCTGTTCGGCTCACTGGCAGGCATAACCTGTTCCACCGCCTCCTGTGGCCTGGCGAAAAATCTGAGAAGGGATATGTTCGCCAGCGTTCAGAAATATTCTTTCGAGAATATTGACAAATTTCTTGTATCTTCCCTTGTAACCCGTATGACAACGGACGTAACCAATGTGCAGATGGCTTATATGATGCTGATCCGTACTGCGATCCGTTCTCCCTTGATGCTGGTGTTCGCGTTTGTGATGGCCTTTAAGATGGGCGGAAGAATGGCGTTTATTTTCTTATTTGTATTGCCTGTGCTGGGCGTGGGCCTGGCCGCGGTTATTTACAAGACCATGCCTCTGTTCCGGAAGGTATTCCGCAAGTATGATAACCTGAACAGCTCCATCCAGGAGAATATTAAGGCGATCCGTGTGGTAAAATCCTTTGTCCGTGAGGATTATGAGCAGGAGAAGTTTAATGTTGCGGCAGAGGATGTATGCCGGGACTTCACCAGGGCGGAGCGTATTCTGGCGCTGAACGGCCCGATGATGCAGTTCTGTATCTATACCGTTATGTCCTTTGTCCTTTCCTTTGGTTCTTATACGATTATTTCCTCCAGAGGAACGCTGCTGGACGTAGGAGAGATGTCTGCTCTGCTGACATACAGCTTTATGATGCTCAGCAGCCTGATGATGCTTTCTATGGTATTTGTCATGATTACGATGGCGACAGAATCCGGAAAGAGAATCGCGGAAGTGCTGGAGGAAAAGAGCACGCTGGAAAATCCGGCGAATCCGGTATACGATGTGCCGGACGGCTCCATTGTTTTCGATCATGTGAATTTCAAATATTCTGAGAAGGCGGAGCGGATGGCCCTGTCTGACATCAACCTGAGCATAAAGTCCGGGGAGACCATTGGCATTATCGGCGGAACCGGATCTTCCAAGTCCTCCCTGATCCAGCTGATCTCCCGTCTCTACGATGTGACGGAGGGTTCGGTAAAGGTAGGCGGCATCGACGTCAGACAGTATGACCTGGATACGCTGCGTAATCAGGTGGCGGTCGTTCTGCAGAAGAATGTCCTCTTCTCTGGAAGCATTAAGGAAAATCTTCGCTGGGGCGATCCCAACGCTACCGATGAGGAAATGGTGCATGCATGTCAGATGGCCGGGGCGGATGAATTTATCTCCCAGTTCCCTGACGGCTATGATACATATATTGAGCAGGGCGGAACAAATGTGTCCGGCGGCCAGAAACAGCGTCTGTGTATCGCCAGGGCGCTGCTGAAGAAGCCGAAGATCCTGATTCTGGATGATTCCACCAGCGCTGTGGATACAAAGACAGACGCAAAGATCAGGAAGGCCATGAAAGATTATATCCCGTCCACCACAAAGATTATTATCGCGCAGAGAACAGCTTCTGTAGAGGACGCCGACCGGATCATCGTTATGGATGGCGGCACCATCAATGCAGTGGGAACCCATGCGGAGCTGATGGCGAATAATCCGATTTACCGTGAGATTTATATTTCTCAGAATAAGGCAGGTGATCATGATGAAGAATAATCAGAAAAAAGCAGGAACCGTGATCCGTATTCTGAAGACCATCCATGAATTTTACCCGGTGATGATGCCGATTACCATTGTCTGCATTATTATCAACGCGGTAGTCAGCTCTCTGCCCTCGATTTTTATGCAGAACGTGATTGCAGTTGTAGAATCCAGCTGGGAGAGCGGCGACTGGGCCTCTGTAAAGGGCCGTGTGTTTTCTCTGGTGGGAATGCTGGTTGTCTTTTATATCATATCCCTGATCGCCGGTTTTACGTTTAACCAGCTGATGGCGATTATGACGCAGGGCACCCTGAAAAAGCTGCGTGAGAAAATGTTCGGCGGTATGCAGAGGCTGCCGATCCGGTTCTTTGATACCAATAATCATGGCGATATTATGAGCCATTATACCAACGATATTGATACCCTGCGGCAGATGATCTCCCAGAGCTTCCCGCAGATGATGATATCAGCCCTGATGGTTACGACTGTATTCTGCATTATGCTTTATTACAGCGTGTGGATGAGCCTGATTGTGCTGGCAGGAACCATTGTGATGGCCTGTGTGACAAAGACAGTGGGCGGCAGATCCTCAGGATATTTCTTCCGCCAGCAGACAGCCCTCGGCAAGGTGGAAGGCTTCGTGGAAGAGATGATGAACGGCCAGAAGGTGGTTAAGGTATTCTGCCATGAGGAGGAAAGCCAGGAGGCTTTTGACAAGCTGAATGAGAAGCTGTTTGAGGAATCCAACCGGGCGCACCGTTACGCCAACATCCTGGGCCCGATCCTGAACAATACAGGCAATGTGCTGTATGTAATCGTTGCCCTGGCCGGCGGCGCGCTGCTGCTGTCAGGGGCGTCCAACCTGAGCATCTCCGGGCTGGGCTTCAGCATCAGTATCGTAGTGCCTTTCCTGAATATGACCAAACAGTTTTCCGGCAATATCGGCCAGGTGTCCAACCAGGTAAACTCTGTGGTTATGGGTCTGGCCGGCGCCAGAAGAATTTTTGATCTGATGGATGAAGAGCCGGAGCAGGACAACGGCTATGTTACTCTGGTTAATGCAAAAGAAGTAAACGGCGAAATCGTGGAATGCGAGGAGCGGACCGGCATGTGGGCATGGAAGCATCCCCATCAGGCAGACGGTACCGTTACTTATACAAAGCTGCAGGGCGATGTCCGCTTCTATGACGTAGACTTCGAATATGTGCCCAATAAGCCTGTCCTTCACGATATTTCCCTGTACGCGAAGCCGGGCCAGAAGGTGGCCTTTGTAGGCGCGACCGGCGCGGGCAAAACTACAATTACCAACCTGCTGAACCGGTTCTATGATATCGCTGACGGAAAGATCCGTTACGACGGCATTAATATCAATAAGATCAAGAAGGCCGACCTGCGTCATTCCCTGGGTATTATCCTTCAGGATACCAACCTGTTTACCGGTACGGTAATGGATAATATCCGCTACGGAAATCTGGACGCGCCGGATTCAGACTGTATCGGTGCGGCCCGCCTGGCAGGCGCCCATGATTTCATTACCCGGCTGCCTGACGGATACCAGACGATGCTGACCGGAAACGGCGCGAATCTGTCCCAGGGCCAGCGGCAGCTGCTGTCTATTGCCAGAGCGGCAGTGGCAGACCCGCCGGTTATGATTATGGATGAGGCGACCTCCTCCATCGATACCCGGACAGAGGCGATTGTACAGAGAGGCATGGACGCCCTGATGAGGGGAAGGACAGTATTTGTCATCGCTCATCGTCTGTCTACCGTAAAGAACTCCAATGTTATCATCGTGCTGGATCATGGCCGGATCATCGAGAGAGGAAGCCATGACGAGCTGCTGGCGCAGAAGGGCCAGTATTATCAGCTGTATACAGGAGCCTTTGAGTTAGAATAAAAAGACAGTGCAAACCTGAACCGAGGGAGCTGTTGCTCCATAGAGAAAACATTCTCTATGGGCAATAGCTCCTTTTTGTGTTTCAAAACAGAAACGATTTTGTGCAATATTTCTTTGTATGTATTTAACAAAAAACAATTTTTTGTTTGTTTATTCTGCCGATAGAAAAGATATATCATATAAAGTATACTATTAACTATAAAATTGAATACAATTTTATAAAATTATAGATACATAATGTATGAAAGGGGATTTTAAGCTGGCGCCAGGCTTAGAATAGATAAACAGCAATGTTTTTCATGAAGGTTGTAAAGTTGAAAATGAAAAGGATGACAAGGAGGTAGCAATGAAGAAAATACGAATGAGGGCACTTGCGGTACTGATGGTTCTGGTATTGACGGCTTCGGCTCTGGCCGGATGTTCCGGGGGAGGAACGGATGAGACCACACAGGGGGCGGCAGCCGGAACGGAGCAGGCGGCCCAGACAGAAGGACAGGGTGAGACAGAAGGGGCAGATACAGCCCAGACAGAGGGAGCGGGGGAATCCCAGGAGGCTTCCGGCGTGACCGGAGATAAGACGGTACAGGTGCCGGGCGGCTTTGAGCCGGTAGAGATTACGCCCAATGAGCCTTATAAAATTGTCGTGACACAGATGAACACATCTGACGCCAACGCCGCCACTGCCATGGACAGCTTCCGGGAGGCGGGAGAATATTATGGCGTGGAAGTGATTGTAATGGATAATAAGGGCGATGCGGTTCAGGCGAACACCAACCTGGAAAACGCCATCACCATGGAGGCGGATTTTTTCTTTGAGTACAACGCGGATGAAGGAGCCAATGAGCGGATTGCCCAGAGGCTGCGGGAGGTTGGGATGCCGGCAGTCGCGATTCAGGTAGAGCTGGGAGATGATTTCCCTTATTTCCGTCTGGATCCTGCTATGAGCGGTGAAGCCAGCGGCACGCCTCTGGCGGAAGCGGCTCAGGAGAAGTTCGGCGATGATGTGGATTTCCTGGTTGTACTGGGTTATCCGGAGGCAGGACCGGTAATTGCGGACCGTTCTGCGGCGGCGATAGAAGCTGTGAAAAAAATCTATCCGGATATTGAAGTGATCGAGTACAGCTCAAAAGCGGATACAGAGACATCCCGGTCAGGTATGCAGGATATTCTGACAGCCCATCCGGAAGGAAATTTCCTCTTCTGGGGCCACCATGACCAGTATACGCTGGCGGCTTACCAGGCGATCCGGGCGGCAGAGCGGGAGGATCAGTGTCTGGTAACTTCCATTGTGGCGCTGGAGTCCATGTGTGAAGAGATCCAGCGGGAGGGCACATCGGTGATCGGCACCGTGTCTATCCGTCCGGAGATCTGGGGCTGGATGATGCTTCCTTATGCCATCGACTATCTGAACAATGGTACAGAAATTCCCCATGATCTGTATCAGCCCTGCCAGCTGATTACAAAGGACAATATGGCAGAGATTTATCCTGAGCGGGTGATTAGTAACTGACGTGAAGACGCCGGATGTCCCGCTGTCGTATGAGCGGGGCATCCGGCAGAAAGGCTGGGGAGAGCAGTGAGCGATATCATCTTACAAACAAAGGGAATCTGTAAGTCGTTTGGCGGTACACAGGCGCTGAAGGGAATTGATTTTCAGCTGCGAAGAGGAGAGATTCACGGGCTGATCGGAGAAAACGGGGCGGGAAAATCGACGCTGATTAAAATTATCTCAGGCTCTTATGTGCGGGATGAAGGAGAGATCTGGATTGATGGAAAACCGGCGGATATCCGGGAGCCGAAAGACAGCCTTGCCCTGGGAATCCGGGTGATCAGCCAGGAGTTTAATCTGATGGGGGATATGTCAGTGGCTGAAAATATGTGCGCCGGAGATTATCCATGCAAGGGCGGCGCCCTCCGATGGGTGATAGACCGGAAGCGTATGAATGAGGAGGCCCAGCGTATCCTGAACGACCTGGGGGAGCAGATCCGGGCGGAAACACTGGTGAAGAAGCTGTCGGTGGCGCAGCAGCAGACGGTGGAAATCGCCAAGGCGCTGTGGGAAGAGCCTAAAATCCTGATTATGGATGAGCCGACGGCAGCGCTGAACGACCAGGAGACGAAGCATCTGTTTGATCTGCTGCGCCGGCTGAAGGCGCGAGGTGTGTCCGTTATTTTTATTACCCACCGGCTGCAGGAACAGTTCGAGCTGACGGATCGGATCACAGTGCTGCGGGATGGCAGCCTGATCGGCGTACTGGAGACGAAGGAGGCCACGGCGGATGGCCTGGCTACGATGATGGTGGGAAAAAATATCAGCGCCAACTATCAGAAGCGTCAGTCCAGTGCGGGAGACGTGATCTACGAGACCAGAGATCTGTGGGTAAACGACCAGGTGCGGCAGATTAATCTGCAGGTACGCCGCGGCGAGATCGTATCCATATTCGGCTTGCTGGGACAGGGGCAGGACGCTCTGAGCAGGGCCCTGATCGGCGATATCCGTCCCAGATCCGGAGAAATTTATATCCGGGGTGAGAAAACCATACTTCGTTCGCCCCGGGACGCAGTACGGCATAAGATCGGTTTTGTATCAGAAGACCGGAAAAAGGCGGGTCTGCTGCTGCTTCAGACGCTGAAGAGGAATATCAGCGTGGCTTCCATGAATAAAATTTCCCGGAAAGGAATCATCCGTTCCGGGGCGGAAAATGAGCTGGTGAATACCTGGATCGAGAAGCTGCGGATTAAATGCTCCAGTTCCAGCCAGCCGGTAGCTTCTTTAAGCGGCGGCAACCAGCAGAAAGCTCTGATTGCCCGGTGGCTGGCAAACGACTCGGAATTTATCATCCTGAATCTGCCTACCAGAGGGGTAGATATCGGCGCGAAATATGATATTTATCAGATTTTGGAGGATTTCTGCGCGGCAGGCGTAGGCGTGCTGATTATTTCTCTGGAGCTGCCGGAAGTGCTGGGCGTCAGCGATCGGATCTATGTGATGCGGGACGGGCGTCTGGTAGCGGAATATCAGAACAGCCCGGATGTGGATTCGGATATGATTATGGCCAGCGCCGTAGGAGAGATACAGCCGGAAAAGGGACAGACAGGGGGAGAACATGGATAAACAGACAAAAGAAATAGGTGTAAAAGGTATCCTGCAAAAAATAGTGGACATTGTCGCCAATGGCGGCCTGCTGGTATTTATGGTACTGCTGGTAGTTTTCTTTACCATACAGTCGCCCTATTTTTTCAGCTATAATAACTTTTTGAATATTCTGCAGTCGGTTTCAGTAATCGGCATTACGGCGGCCGGGATTATGCTGGTGATCATCTCCGGGGGGATCGACCTGTCCACAGGCGCCCAGATGGCATTTATCGGATGCTTTATCGCGGAAGTGATTATCGGAAGCGGCATTCCCTGGTATATTGGCATGATACTCAGCTGTGTAGTGGGAATGGGCGTAGGGCTGATTAATGGACTGCTGGTTACTTATGCTGGTTTTGTGCCGTTTATCGCCACCCTGGGTACCATGAATATCATCCGAGGCGCCGCGTATATTATTTCAAATGCTCAGGCAGTATACATTTCGGATCCCCATTTTGCCTGGATGGGAATCGGGAAGATCGGTTCTATTCCGGTTCCGGTGGTACTGTTTCTTACCGCGTTTATTGTGACATGGGCAGTGCTGAAATTCACAGTATTTGGCCGCTATGTTTATTCCATCGGCGGCAATCCGGAGGCCAGCCGTCTGGCCGGCATTAATGTAAAGGCCATTACCATATCGCTGTATGTGATCACCGGATTTCTGGCGTCTATCTCCGGCATGGTGCTGAGCGGCCTGGCTGGCAGTTCGGTTCCGGTTGCGGGCGAATCCTACGGTACAGATATCGTGACAGCAGTTTTGCTGGGCGGCGCCAGCCTGCGGGGCGGCAAGGGAAATATCGCTTCCACCTTTGTGGGCGTTTTGGTAATCGGTATCATGAACAATGGCATGACATTGCTCAGCGTGCCGCAGTTTTGGCAGATTTTCGCAAAGGGCGTCCTGATGCTGCTGGCAGTGGCTCTGGATCAGCTGCGGGAGCGCCGTTCGGCGGCCAGAGTATAAGGAAAGGAGGCGGCGCATGAGAACCTGCAAGGAAAATACAGAATTGCTGAATCAGTGCGTCAGAGAGGGCTGCCCCGGCAGGACGCCCTGGATCCTGTTTATTAATTTTCCGCTGATCGCTTCGATGACAGGGGTGAAGGCAGAGGAATATTTCCATGACCCGCAGGCTATGACAGAAGCGCAGACAGAAGTGTTCCGGCGGCTGGGAACAGACGGCCCGCTGAGCCCGGATTTTGGTACTGTGGCGGAGGCCAGCGCTTATGGCGGCCAGGTGGTATATGACAGGGAGGGCATTCCTTCTATTCAGCCCGACCCCAAGCTGGAGACAGCGGATCTGATTCTGGAAAAGCCGGCGGATCCCCGGACAGACGGGCTGATGGCCCGGCAGCTGGAATTTCTGGAGTATATGGCCGCCCATGTTCCGGCAGGGATGAGGGTAGCCAGCTGCAATATGATGGCGCCTCTGACGGCGGCGGCCACTCTGCGCGGAATCAGCGATTTCTGCGTGGATGTGCTGGAGGAGCCGGAGCCGGTTCGACTGCTGACAGAGCAGATCACCAGGACAGAGATTGACAGTCTGAAGGAACAGAAGAAAATTTTAGGAGGCAGTTTGAGCCGGGTATTGCTGTCAGATGATATTTCCAGCTTTTTAAGCGCCGGTCAGTTCGAGGCGCTGGTAAGGCCGGTTTACGACAGGATATACGGTGCGTTCCCGGAGGCCCAGCGCTGGCTGCACAATGACGGCAGCGCCGCCCATCTGGCCCGGCCTATCCTTCAGGCGGGCATACAGCTGTGGCATATCGGGAAAGATATGGATCTGGGAGAGCTGCTTCGTCTGACGGAGAAAAAAGTGGCTCTGTGCGGCAATCTGAATCCGGTGACAGAGCTGCTGGGGATGACGCCGGAAGAAGTGGAAGCGCGGGCCAGAAAAGAGGCCGGCCAGTACCGGGAAACGGGAAAACATGTATTGAGCACCGGCGGCTTTATCAGCTATGGAACAGCGCCGGAGACGATTCTGGCGATGATGCGGGGCGCGGAGCCGGTTCATTGACAATCCGCTGCCGGCCATGGTAATATGAGAAAAAATGTCAATATGATACGAATTACCATGGAAGAAATGGTTGCGGGAGGCTAGTGTAGTCATGGCGAGAAAAAGAACAACGCTGGTATCAGAAGCGTTAAACTATATCCGGGGAAAAATCCTGTCTTATGAGCTGAGACCGGGGCAGCCGATTTCGGATAATAAAATAGCTCTGGAGATGTCGGAAAAGCTGGATCTGAAGATCAGCAGATCACCGGTGCGGGAGGCGTTTATGATGCTTCAGGCAGAAGGGCTGGTGGAGATGATCGATGATAAAATCTGCGTGGCCCGAATTACAGACAGAGATGTGTTTGAGATCTGCCAGGTGCGGGATGCCATCGAGCAGCAGTCGGTGATTATCGCCATGGAAAACGGAGGCTTTACCGAGGAACAGAAAAACCACCTGTCAGAGCTCTACCGGAGACTGATAACAGCGAAAGGACAGAGCAGCGAGGCGGATGAATATTTGATTGACGATGAATTTCATCTTTATCTGGCCGACTGCACCGGAAACAGGCGGCTGATGGAAATCGCAGGCCGGATGTGTACGCAGATGCAGCGGGTGCGCTGGCTGAATATGATTTCACCTAACCGGCGTCAGGAAGCAAACAGCGAGCATGAAGAAATCCTCAACGCTATTATCGCCGGAGATAAAGACCGGGCTCTGAAAGCAATTCATACGCACAACATTAATACACAGATTAATTTTCATAAAATATTTGAATCGGAAGAATTGAGAAAAGCACTGGTCTGCCTGCTGGATTAGCGCAGAAAGCCGGCAGGCCGGAATACAGCAGAAAGGAATAGACAGCTATGGCAAATCATATAGAACATAAAGTGGTACCTACCGATGGACGGGGCATCCTGGCCGGCGATTATTTAAATCAGGACAGGGAGATTACCAGAGATATCTGGATGCGGGAAAGCTTTCCGGAATGGGGAACCTTCCTGAATCTGGAGATTGAGAATATTCAGGTGGAGAAAGGCAAAGTATGCATCTGGTGGCTGGGCGGCCCCTCCTGGATTCTGAAAACGGATGAAGGCGGTATTTTTTTCATTGATGTTTATTCCGGCCCGTCTCATTATACCCAGTATTATTACTGCGGCGTGTGCAAGCAGGCGGGGGCGCCGGATATTAACTGGATGCGGATGAATCCTCAGCTGATCGATCCCTGGCAGTTTAACCGGCTGGACGGCGTGTTCTGTACCCATAAGCACCAGGATCACTGCGATATCTATACGGTAAAAGCGGCTCTCCAGACGACAGACTGTATGTTCTACGGCCCGGAGGATACTGTGGTGAAGCTGAAATCCTTCCAGGTTCCGGACAGCAGGATCACTACCTGCCGGGTGGGAGAAAGCGTGCAGGTACCGGGAGCGGAAGTGGAGTTTTTGATGAATTACGATGAGACGGTTGTCCGGACAGGGGATCAGACCACGCCCGAGCCCTATGAAAAAATGGCGGTCAGCTTCCTGTTTAAGACGTCGGCGGGCAACATCATGTTTTTAGGCGATACCTGGTATCACGACGGCTATGCGGCCATCGGCCAGAATTTTGACATCGATGTGGCCATCTTCGACATGGGCAGAAACGCGCCTGGGGCGACAGATAAGATGAGCCCCTATGACTGCGCCCGCTTGGGGGAGGCTCTTCAGGCGAAGGTACTGATTCCCGACCACTATGATAATTGGGCCAATACAGCCAGCGACCCGGAGCTGCTGGTAAACCAGTTTGAACGGATTGTCCATGAAAATACGCCGGAGATTAAAACATGCATCCTTCGCCAGGGCGCCCGTTTTACATATCCGGATCAGGCTGACATGGGACGGTACCGTTATCCAAACCAGAGCGATAAATACAATGCGGTTAATTCTCAGACATATGGGGAGATGGCGAGGAAATATCAGCAGATGAAGGGCTGAAAAGATTACTCTGATATGGGCAGACAGGGCTTTTTATATCCCCCCACCCCCCTTGTAACCCTTTTTGGATTATAGTATAATAAGCCTGTAAAAATGTTTTCGTCAGACATTTTTACAGGCTTTTTGCTGTTCGCGATGAAATACTGGCGGATGGAGGCGGAAGCTTCGGAGAAAGGGGGAATGTCTCAGATGAAAGAATATGAGATGGTCTGGGAGATCTTTAATGAATGCGCCAACAATCAGATGCGGGATGTGTTTATCGAAGAAATTTCCCTGGACGGCGAGGAAGCGGTAGACGCGAAGGTAAGAGAAATGTGTAAGGATGAGGAACCGGAGATTGAAAAGGAGATCCTCTCTGACGGCAGCCTGGTCTACCATGTAAATGCCCACGGGCTGAGACAACGATATACATTTACAGAAATCTGACAAAAAGGAGAAATGAAGATGCACGAAGATGCAAGATGCTGCCATGAACACGAACATGCCCATGAGGGCCATACCCACGACCATGTCCATGACCACAGCCATGAGGGCCATACCCATACACATGACCACAGCCACGACCATGGGCATAGCCACGACCATGGGCACAGCCATGTTCACGGTGCAGCAGGCCAGGGAGTACCGGCTGAAGTGGTTGCTCTGCTGACTTACATGGCTGACCACAATGAGCACCATGCCGCTGAGCTGGCGGATATGGGAGAGAAGCTGCGTGCTCTGGGGAAAACAGAGGCGGCGGACAAGATTGCCGAGGGCGTGGAAGAGTTTGCGAAGGCGAATGCGAAGCTGAACGAGGCGTTAAAACTGGTGAAGGAACTGTAAAAACGATTTTTTGGAAGAGGAGGGATCTTTTATGTGCCTGGCAACAGCATATGCGGATAAAGGCGGCACTGAGACTGTAATCGCCCAGTATGTGGCTAGAGTGGAATTTCGTGACGGAAACGTGGTTCTCACCGATATTCTGGGACAGGAGACGGTAGTGGAAGGAACTCTGAAAAACGTGGATCTGTCCAAAAATACAGTGGAGATCAGCTGCCCGGCATAAAAAAGCCGGGTGTGACAATCGTCCCGTAAAAGGATCATCATCCTGCAAATGGAAGAGAGGGGCCTGTGGTCCGGCGGTATGCTGTGCCGGACAGGCCCCCTTTTGTATGTGTATTTTTTATTCATTTTTTGCAGCGTTATCCTCATCCGTCAAGCCCCCGCCTCTGCTGTATCTGTCATGTTTGGCCTTTACGGTGCTGCCGTCTTTCGCTGTCTCTGGCGTCATTGTTCTCCAGCGGTTTTCTTCCGCTGCCTCTGGCGTCACTGCTCTTTAGCCGGTTTGCTTCGCGCAAAACGCCGCCTGATCTCGTCCGTCCCCTGTTTCACCAGTTCCTGCAGCCGGGCCCGCATTTCGAGGGGAACTGCTTCCCCCATCTCCTTTTCCTCTGTGATACAGCCGGTATCCGGAGGCACCATAAAGGAACCGGCGTCGCTGCCGCAGGCCACGAGAACGCCCATGG
>CALWQE010000211.1 GCA_944383605.1 uncultured Lachnospiraceae bacterium | reverse complement strand
GCCCTGTATTTTCTGCCGATCGTAGGGTTTGTTCTTTACCTTTTAATCTGCCAGGATTACCGGAAACAGAAAATGTTCCGGGTAAAGGATGTGGAGGATACCCTGAGCAGAATGACTGCCCGTCAGGAAGAGCTGCTGGCTGGTGAAAAGGACTGGCTGGAGAACCCGGTGCTGGAGGAGTACGCCGATCTGGCTGTATACAATCTGGAGACGGGCGGCGCTGTCTATACCAGAGGCAATGACGTGCAGATTTTTACCGATGGCGTGGAAAAATTTGAGGATCTGAAAGCGGAGATTAAAAAAGCAAAAAAATATATCCACCTTCAATATTATATTATACGGAATGACTCCGTGTTTGGAGAGATCCGCAAGCTGCTGATGGAAAAGGCGGAGGAAGGCGTGGAGGTGCGGGTGCTCTACGATGCGATGGGCTGCCGTATGATGCCGTCCTGGGTAATCCGGGAGATGGAGGAAGCCGGGGTGAAGGTAGCGGTTTTCTTCCCGGCGGTGCTCAGATGGTTCCAGGTTCGGGTGAATTACCGGAATCACAGAAAGATTGTGGTGATTGACGGACGTGTGGGCTATGTGGGCGGATTTAATATCGGCGAGGAGTATATCTCAAAAAATAAGAAGTTTGGATATTGGAGGGACACCCACCTGAAGCTGTGGGGGCCTTCTGTAATCGGGCTGCAGCTGCGGTTTGCCCTGGACTGGAATTTTGCGGCAAAGGAAAATCTTTTCCGGCAGGCCAGATATTTTGCGGATGTGCCTTCCGGACGGGCGGGGAATAAGGGAATCCAGATCATCGCCAGCGGGCCGGATTCCTCCAGCCAGGAAATCCGGGATAATTATCTGCGGCTGATGCATAAGGCCAAGGATCATATTTATATCCAGACCCCTTATTTTGTGCCGGACGAGCCGATCCTGTCCGCGCTGGCCATTGCGGCCAGATCCGGCGTGGACGTGCGGGTGATGATTCCCTGCAAACCGGATCACCCTTTTGTTTATTGGGCTTCTTATTCTTATATCTGGGATCTGCTGGAAGCGGGAGCCAGGTGCTATACCTATGAGAACGGATTCCTTCATGCCAAAATGGTGACGGCCGACGGCCTGGTCGCCTGCTGCGGGACAGCCAATATGGATATTCGCAGCTTCCAGCTGAACTTCGAGGTGAATGCGGTCATCTATGACCGTGAGACCACAAGAGAACTGGAACAGGCATTCCTGGAGGATATGAAACAGTCCAGGGAAATCACAAAAGATATTTACAATCAGCGGACATTGACAGTACGGGTGAAAGAGCAGGTGTCCCGGCTGCTGTCGCCGCTGCTGTAGGGGTGTGTTTCGCCCGGATGAATAAACGGAAGGGAAAACACAGATCTAATTTTGCCTCTCCAGCATCTCTTCAATAGTCTTCTGCACCCGGACACCCAGCGCCTTCTTCTCTTCCTTTGTCAGCTGGCTTGTCTGGATGGGCTCGCCGAAGGTGAAGGTGACATGGGTCTTTTTCACTCTGGGAAAATGATTTTCAAAGATATCGGCGGTATGGCTGATGGCCACTGGGATAATGGGGCAGCCGGATTTCTCCGCGATTTTAAAGCTTCCCTCTTTAAAGGGGAGCATCCCCGCCTCTTTGCTGCGGGTGCCTTCCGGGAAAATCCAGATCGATACGCCCTTTTTTACCGAATCAATCGCGGCCAGAATGGTTTTCAGCCCTTCTTTAATATTTTCCCGATCCAAAAAAAGACAGTGAAGATTCCGCATCCAGTTGGACAGGAGCGGGATCTTTTCCATTTCTTTTTTTGCCACAAAGCCGCACTCCCCTTTAACCAGCGTATAGCCGATGACGATGTCAAAATAGCTGCGGTGATTGGCTACATACAGCACAGGCTGGCCGTCCGGGATATTTTCCAGCCCTGCCGCCGTCAGTCTGACGCCGCTTAAAAACATAACGCAGCGGAACGCCCATTGGACAATGCGCAGGGAGGAACGGCTTTTCCTGTCAGGATTGGATTTTCCGATCAGATATTCGATCAGAAGCAGGGGAGAGCCGATGATAAGAAATAAAACCACAAAGGATGCGGTAATAAGAAAGCGAATCATGGTGAAAACCTCCTGGATCAGGCAGAAAGCATATTTTCCTGTCTGTATTGTATAGACTCATTTTATTCGATTCAGGGAAAATATGCAACCGGAAATCGAGGAGAGATTCCGGACAGGCCGCGATGCCTGGAATCCATTGCGTTACGAAAGCTCTTCCAGCTTGATTACTGCGATGCCGTCGATTACTTTGACAGAATCGGCAGCAGGCCAGCAGCCCATTTCCCGGACTTCTTCCGACTGGATCAGCCTTGCCTTTACGTCCTCGGAGACCAGCGGGAATTTCCATTCCCAGCCGGCGGGAACCGGCCATGTCACACCGGTATCCACAGTGGGGACAGGCTCTTCTGGATGCTCCTTGTAGTAAGAAAGCTCCAGACCGGCTACATGAGAAAGAAACAGCTCGGGAACGGAGCCTGCGCTGAACAGGTTATTGTAAACAGAGGATTTCAGCAGAGCCAGCTCCTTCAGGCCGCTGGGGCTTTCGTATTCTTCCTCGGTAAACCAGTCTGTCTTGCCCAGGACAGCGATCTGCCTGATGGTTCCATCGTCCAGCAGATGGATGTGGGTAGAGATTTCCAGGGCGGTGGCATATGATTTTTCGTAGCAGCGATCCATAAAATGATACAGGATATTGGAAGTAACACTGTTGTTGAAAATAATGGCCGCCAGCAGCAGAACGGCCAGATCGCTTTTTTTGGGGCTGACCCACCGGGCCAGGAGCACTGCGGCCAGGATGTAAATGACGCAGACGCTCTGTTCCATCCGCACTGTATACTGTACGCCCGGGGAGACGAAGAACCAGATGTATACCGCGAAAGGCAGGGCCGCGGCGCAGAGGCAGAACAGCAGCAGATGAAATTTGCGCTGATATAACCGGCTCTTTCGGACGGCGGCAATGACGGTGAGGAAAAGCATGAGTAAAAACAGCAGATTCAGCGCGGTATAAACGGTCATACCCCGCTCCAGAAAATTCCATACGAGAAAGACGGAGGCAAAAGAAGAAATCGTGTGGATCACAGAGGAGACCAGCGTCTCCAGGCTGATTTTTCCGATTGTCTCAATGCCCATATAGGGCGCGGGACCAGGCCCGCCGCTCAGACGCAGGATCAGCTGCCAGATGATATAGTAGGCGGCCATGCCCAGGCCGTAGATGAGAAGCTGATTTCGGATCCAGACAGAATACTGCTTTTTCCCGTAACGGTTTTCCAGCAGCTCTGACATGAAATAGCACAGAGACAGTACCAGGGCAAAACAGACATAGGCCTGGTAAATAGCGCAGACAACCGTGATGCAGCAAAAAGCCAGGAACAGGCGGCTCCTGCGCCGTTCCCCAATCAGGGAAAGCCGTACTGTCAGTGCAGCCAGCGCCATAGCCAGCAGATAACCGTCTGCGGTAAACTCAAAATAAAAAGTCTGAGCGATGGCCGGAAAGGTAGACAGCAATCCGCCGGTGAGGAAGATGAGAACCGGGTTTTCCATACGGAAAATATCCGCGGTCAAAACAGCGGTCAGGGCAATCCAGAACACAGAAATAATGCCGATGATCCAGGGCAGGTCAAAAAAGGAGCTGATGGCACAGGCCGGGGCGAGAGCCCAGCGGCCCAGCTTGACCATATTTTGGCTGCTGTAAATGTTAAACAGGGAATCATGGCCCGGCAGCGTATTGGTAAATTTATA